>DASXXV010000253.1:0-2593 GCA_036502905.1 Occallatibacter sp.
TCATCGTCCCGCATGCCGCCAAGCCCGTAGGTCATCATCATCCAGCTGCCCCCCATCGAGGCGATATGACAACCGTCTTTGACATTACCGCCGACATCTGCGAGGTCCATCAGTAGTGCTGCAGTGCCGTACCGGATCGCCCTTTCGACATCGCCGACCTGAGCGGCGATAATTGCCTCCACGCAGGAGGACAACGATGAGTCGCCTGTGGTCAAGGGATCGTAGAATTCAAAGTTACGTTTTTTGGCCTCGGCGGTAAACGCGTCGCCGAGCAGGAACATGGCCAATATCACGTCCGCCTGCTTGATTACTTGCTTCCGGTAAATATTGAGCGGATGGTAAAACAGCAGCAGCGGGTAATGGTCGTGCGGCGTGTTTCGGAAATCCCAGGGCTCCCTGTCCAAAAAGCTGTCATCCTGCGGGATAATGTTCAGCTTTTCATCATACGGCACATACATGCTCTCTGCCGCCCGTATCCACCCCTCCACCTCAGAGGGCTCGAGCGCTGTTTTCTGCACGAGCGCGTCATACGCATCTGGGTTTGTCGCCCGCAAAGACTGGATGGTCTCGGCTGCATAGCGCAGATTTTCCCGAGCCATCAAATTGGTATACGCGTTGTTATTTACAACTGTGTTGTATTCGTCAGGTCCGGTGACGGAGTTGATGCGAAATTTTCCGCCTTTTGCGTCCGAGTAAAATCCCAAGTTCTGCCATAGGCGTGCCGTTTCCACTAGCATCTCGGCGCCGCAGTCCCGCACGAACTCCTGGTCATCGGTCGCCTGTACGTATTTGCGCAGCGCATACATGATGTCCGCGTTGATGTGGTACTGCGCGGTCCCGGCGGCGTAGTAGGCGGATGCTTCTTCGCCGCTGATCGTGCGCCACGGGAACATCGCGCCGCGATGGCCCAGTTCCCTGGCCCGCGCCCGCGCCCGCGGCAGCATCTTGTAGCGGAAGGTCAGTAGATTCTTGGCAATCCGAGGAGAGGTATAGATAAGAAATGGCAGCAGATAGATCTCGGTGTCCCAGAAATAATGACCCTCATACGCCTGCCCGGTGAGACCCTTGGCCGGCACACCCGACTCTTCCGCGCGCGCTGAGGCCTGCAGAATATGGAACAGGTTGAAGCGGATCGCTTGCTGGATCTCTACGGTGCTGCGCTTCGTGCGTTCTTCTCTGACATCCCTCACGCGGACATCGCCACGGCGCCAATAATCCTCCATATACTGCTCTTGGGAAAGGAGCAACTGCTGGAACCCTTGGGCCGCCATGCGATCCATAGTCCACTCCGCGCGGCCGCAGAGTTCTTCAGCAGAAGCCGTCTCCGAGGTGTGATAGACCATGAATTTGGCGAGATCGATTGAACAGCCGGGACGGGCGTCGATTGTGAAGGCGATCTGGCCAAAATCCTCGGTGTGGGAAACCTGATGTGTATGCGGGCATGAAGTCTCCAACGCGTGGTCAGTCGCGCACGCCAGCATCAAGCGGCTTTTCTCGGTCGCGTGGCACAGAACGATCCGGCGGTCTTTGGCGTAGCTGGTTCGGTGATGGAGCACCCGGCCTGCAAAGACCCTCGTCTGGCGCAGATCGTTCGCATTGGTGAAGACGCTCGGTTCATCAGCCTTCATCTCCGAAGAGATCACGACGGAGCCCGGCGCATTGAGGAGCGTCACACGGTAGGAGATGGCGGCCACGTGGCGGTTGGCGAAGGAGACCAAACGCCGGGAGGCGATCAGAACCTGTTTACCGGCCGGCGTCTCCCAGAGAATCTCCCGGTCGAGCGTCCCGCACTTCATATTAAGCCGCCGGTCGTAGCTCAGCAGGTTCGCATTGGGCAGCCAGAAGGGCTCGTCATCGACGAAGAGCTTGATAATCTTGCTGTCCGTCACGTTGACGATCGTCTGCCCGGTCTTCGCAAAGCCATAAGCTTCTTCCGCGTATAAGATCGGCCTGGTTTCATAGAACCCATTGAGGAGAGTCGCGTTTTCGACATTGGGCCCGCCTTCCTCCGGGCACCCGCGCATCCCGAGATACCCGTTGCCGAGAGCCATCATCGTCTCGAGTTGGGCCAGGAATTCGGGGTGAAATCCCTTTTCGATGATGTTCCACTCATCGGCCGGGAAATCGTGGAGGGGCGGCCTGAGGGGTACATGATGAATCATGGGCTGTTCCTCCCAAGAGATGCAGGACTGGGGTGGCAGCCTAGATCGGTATCTGCAGCACCGCACCCGATTCCAGTTTCGCCGTGGTCGCTCCGATCCGCATCTCCATCCCTTCGCCCTCGACCAGCGTCGCCTGCACGCTGTTGCCAGAGATGCCGATTGCCACGGAACGGCCCCTCCAGCACACGCGGAATGACAGGCTTCGCCACTGCGGCGGGAGCCTCGGGTCGACTCCAAGCGTGTCGCCTTTCAGGTCGAGGCCGGCGAAGCCGAGTACTATCGCCTGCCAAAGCCCTCCCAGTCCGGCGATCCGTATGCCGCCAGCACTGTTCGGGTCCAGTTCAAGGTCCGCGGCCGCGGCCTGGCGCAGAAAACGAAGCGCCGTTTCGGTTTCGCCGAGCCGTGCCGCGACCAGCGCGTGGATACCCGCG
>DASXXV010000254.1:0-36158 GCA_036502905.1 Occallatibacter sp.
GACCTGCGGAATCACGGCATCGTTCACGTAAGCGACGGCGTGGCGTAGTTCCATCTCGATCAACTCCACGGCTTCCTCGATACGGCTGCCTAGACCTCCCGGCGCCGGACCTGTCCCCGGAGGTGGATAAGTGCTCATAGTCTTGTTCCTTCGCTCGTTCCAGTCTGCGGCGGGCCATAGCGAGAGTCAATCGGACGAGGGCATGAGGGTGCCGCGGTTGTCACTAGGGCAGAACGAGAGATATTGTGTTACGACCGATTTTCCTCGCTGATTCTGCGGCAATCTTTTGTACCTCGGGGGCTGAGACTGCCGTGGAAACGGCGCAACCTGTTCCGGACTGTGACAGGAACCCAGACGTTCCACAGCTTTTTGGTCGTCTTATCGTCAACACAGTTAGAACCGTTTATGGGGCGGGAGGGTTGGTTTGGGTTGCGGCCGGGGTACCCCCAGTGGTCGGCCACGATCGTCAAAACAACCAAGCCCGGCGTTTTGGCGATCGAACGGCTAGGCCGTTCGGCTGGCCGCGCGGCAGCGCCGCTCGGGGTGTTATGGGATTTCCGGAGCGGGCACGCGTGGGTTTCAGGTCGCCGCTTTCGAGGTGGCCGTGGCCACCTGGAGAGCAGGCGCATCCGGTAGCCATTGGGAAAAGCGAGAGCGGGCGGAACGAGGACGGGAGGACGACCATCAACGCCGTTTTCAGCGAGGTCAGCGGATTCCGCGTTGGGCGGTGGGCTTCACGGGCCGGGCTCATCCTGACCGTGGGTGTGTTTGCGTCGTTTTGTGCGGGAAGCCGGGCGGCCCCTTACGCCGGGCCAGAGCTTGCCGCAGCAACAGAGCCTGCCGCAGCAACAGAGCTTGCCGACGCGCCCGAACCCCAGACTCCGGCAGCCAGCCAGATTCCGGAAAAGCAGCCCTGTCCGCGCAAGATCGTGAACGGGGTTGTCTCGGGCAGCGACCCAAGCGTAGCGCCCGGGCAGACGGGGCAGTCACCGACCCCCTGCAAGCTGACCTGGAGGAGCCGGTACGAGTTATTCGCCAATGGCCCGCAGGACCGGCCGCTGAAGCCCAGGGACAAGGCGTGGCTGGCGGCGCGCAACGTGGCTGACCCCTTCAACAACATCACGATTCTGGGCGAAGCGGCGTATTCGGTGGGAATCGATCCCCATTCTCCTTACGGGCCGGGAATGGCGGGCTACGGGCGCTATGTGGGCGTGAGCTACACGCAGGACATGGCAGGAGAGTTTTTCTGCACGTTCCTGATTCCTTCCATTGTCGACCAGGATCCGCACTATCATCGAATGCCGAACGCCAAAGTCCCGCGGCGCATTTTTCATGCGACGACCCAGGTGTTCTGGACACAGGGCGACAGCGGAAAAGGCATGCCGAATTACGCCAACATCGTGGGATTTGCGATCACCGACGCGATTTCCAACCTGTACGTGCCGGGCCGCGAGACCAGCCTGGAGGCGACCGGAAGCCGATATGTCATCGGTTTGGCGACCGCGCCGATCGGCAATTACATCACGGAGTTTGTCCCCGACGTGGCGCGGCACATCCATGTGCAGATCGTCATCCTTCAGCGGATCATCAACCAGGTGGCGCGGTCGGAGGGCGGACAGCCGTAACCGCGGCCGCTTAGTCGGCTGGTTGGTTGCGGCGAATTTTTTGGGAGCCGGCCCAGGCCAGGCGGCACGGGCTGCGGGTCGGGGCGGGTTTCGCACAATTTCCACCTTTATTTCCACATTCGGCGGGGCGGGGATGCCCTTGGAACCAAATAAGGTACGAGTTATCCACTAACTTTTCATTGCAACTTGAATTCCAGTCTGCTTATCCACTCTTATTCTTGGCATAATCGCTTCCAAGAGCGGTTCTTTATGTCCCGCCGATCGCTGCGGATCGGCGGGCTGGAACGCACCAAGCTGAAAGGCCAGGCCGGACCACCCGGGGAGCATACAAGAGTGACCAGCTATTGCCGCCAGGATGTGTTGCGCATTCTCCAGATCAGTTCGCGCCAGTTGGCCGGATGGGAAAAAGCGGAACTGATTGCCGTCCAGCAGACTTACACCTTTCAGGACCTGGGGCAACTGCGGACGTTGCGCGCGCTGCGTCAGGACGATGTGTCGGCGGCCGCCATCCGCCATTCGATTTCGGCCATGAGGGCGGTGGCGGGCATGACCAACCCGCTGCTGGAGGCCTGCCTGGTGCGCGCGGGCACGCGCCTGGCGTTCCGCCATTCGGGAACGATGGTGGATCCCATCCGGCGGCAACTGCTGTTCGACTTCGAGCGGGTGGAGCGGCAGCCGGCCACGGCGGAGCCAGCCCCATTGCGCCGTACGGGGGCTCCGGCGGGAAACGGGATCCAGGAGCGGTTTACGGCCGCGGTGCAGGCAGAAGAGAGCGGAGAAAAGAATAAGGCGATGGCTATCTATGACGAAATCATCGCCGCCGAGCCGAATTTCGCTCCCGCATATATCAACCTGGGAACGATTTACTTCCACATGCGCCGGTTTGGGCGCGCCGAGGAGCTGTATCGCCGCGCCACCACCGCCGATTCCGGGTACGTGCTGGCGTTTTTTGATCTGGGCAACGTGCTGGACGAGCTGGACCGGCCCGACGAGTCGATTGAAGCGTACCGAAAGGCGATTGCGCTGGCGCCGCGCTACGCGGATGCGCACTACAACCTGGCCCTGGCCTACGAACGGAAGGGCGAGCTTCGGCCGGCGCTGCGCCACTGGCAGGCGTACGTGCGGCTGGACCGCACCGGCCCCTGGGCTGACCATGCCCGCGGCCAGATCCACAAGCTGTTGAGCCGGGAGAAACTCTCGGTGGCCTGGCGCGGCCCGCGGATCAGCGCCCGGATGGCCGGCCCGGGTGCGGCGCTGGAATTGGTGCGTGCGCAGGAATCCGCGGCCCAATAAAGCTGGGACTGCCCATTAGAGCTCGGACTGCCCAATAGAGCTGGGACTGCCCAATCAGGGCGTGTGATTTCGATCACTTCGTTTCCCGTGGCTACCAGGTCCGCCCCGCCAACTCACAACTTTCCAAGCAGTTCGGAGTCTATTTAAAGGGCGATTCCAAAATCGTCCCGCCGTTCTTCCCGTATAAGAACGCTGGGCGGTGGTGTGCACTGGCTCGCCCGGTCCGCACCGCTCGAAGGACGCTTTACAGGCTAGAGTTCGCGCCGAC
This sequence comes from Occallatibacter sp., assembly GCA_036502905.1. Classification (GTDB taxonomy): domain Bacteria; phylum Acidobacteriota; class Terriglobia; order Terriglobales; family Acidobacteriaceae; genus Telmatobacter. Next base: position 3,187 of record DASXXV010000254.1, read on the forward strand.
GTCTAAAACCCAACCAACCTCGCCGGTCCGCTCTCCCGGACTCTGAGGCCGATAAACATAAAAGGGACTGCTCGATGGAAATCAAATTTTCTCACCTACCGAAGTCAGCGATTCGAGTGTGCGGGGTGGCGGTGGCATGCGCGATGGCGGCATCCACGCTGGTTGTCGGCAATGTGGTGCCCGGCTCAATGGCGGCCGGGCAGGGGGCCGCACAGGCGCCCGGCACGCGTCTCCAGGCCCGCATAACAGCCGAGATTACAAACTCCCGACAGGCCACGTTGCCGGGTTCTCTTCATCCGTTCGCACGGGCGGAGAATGAAGCGGGTCGCATGCCGGGTGATTCGCGTCTGAACGGCATCAGTATCCATTTCAATCGCACCGCCGCGCAGCAGGCCGATCTGAACGCTTTGCTTGCGGCCCAGCAGAATCCGTCGTCGCCGCAATACCACCAGTGGCTTACTCCCGACCAGTTTGCGGCGCGCTTCGGAATGGCGCAGGCCGATATCGACAAGGTGCAGAGCTGGCTCGAGCAGCAGGGATTCTCGATTGATTCGGTAGCGCGGAGCCGGAATGCCATTCATTTCTCGGGCACAGTCAACCAGGTGGAGCGAGCCTTCACGACGGAGATGCATTACTACAACGTGGGTGGAGTGAGGCAGTTTGCGTCATCCACCGCGCTCTCGGTTCCCGCCGCGATTGCGCCGGTGGTGGAATCTATCCGCGACCTGAGCAGCTTCAAGCCGAAGGCCATGCACATCAAGGTGCCTGCCGCGCGTCCGTCGTTTACGTCCAGCCAAACCGGCAGTGTGTTTTTCGCCCCCGGGGACATCAAGACGATCTACGATTTTCCGGCGACGGGAACGGGCAATGACGGCACCGGGCAATCGATCGCGATTATGGGGCAGTCATCGGTGACACTAACCGACATCGAGAACTTCGAAAGCGCGGCCGGCTTCAGCAAGAAAGATCCCACAGTCGTGCTGGTACCGGGAACCGGCGATCCCGTGGCTATCGCCGGTGATCAAGGGGAATCGTCTCTGGATCTGGAGTGGTCGGGAGCGACGGCCCCGGGAGCCGATATCTTTTTCGTTTATACCGGCAACAGCGCCAACAACAACGGAGTGTTCGACTCGATCAGCTACGCAGTCGACGAGAGAATTGCCAACATTATCAGCGTGAGTTACGGAGCCTGCGAGCCTGGACTGGGTGGATTCTCAATGGAATCGGCGTTCCAGCAGGCAGCTGCGCAGGGTCAGACGATTTTTGCCGCGTCCGGCGACCAGGGCTCGACCGCATGCTCCGCCCCAACCAGTACTACGGTCCCGGTCGCTACGCAGCAGGAACTGGCTGTGAATTATCCGGCCAGCAGTCCCTTTGTGACCGCGGTGGGCGGCACCGAAATCGACCATAGCAACGCGGCCTATTACACCCAGGGGCAGGGCTACTGGGAAGCCCAGAATACCTCGACGGACGAGATAAGTTCGGCGCTGAAATATATCCCGGAAATAGCGTGGAACGATGACACCGACCCCAATATTCTTGGGGTTAGCCCTTCGAATGGCGGCGGATTGAGCGCCACCGGCGGCGGTGCGAGTTCGCTGTTCACCAAGCCGAGTTGGCAGGCTGGCGTTACGGGCATTCCCAGCGACAGCAAGCGTGATGTACCCGATATTGCCTTGTTCTCCTCACCGTTTTACGTGTCCTACCTCATGTGCACGAGTGACACCAGTTTTTGGGCTTCGTCGCAACAGGCGAGTTGCAACAGCGGTTTCCGCGACACCGCGACGGGCTCGCTGACGGGGGTGGGCGGTACAAGCGTTGCCACGCCCATTTTTGCCGGTATTACCGCGCTGATCAACCAGCAACAGAAGTATGTCTCGGGACAAGGCCAGATCAACCCGATGCTGTATGCGCTGGCGGCCAACAGCTCGACCTATAACTCCGCCTTCCATGACATTACCAGCGGCAACAACTATTGCACGGCAGGAACCAACTTTAACTACTGCATCAGCAGCGGCGCTACGGAAGGATTCAAAGCGGGAACCGGTTATGACCAGGTCACCGGCCTTGGTTCGGTGGACGTAAACAACCTGATCACCGCGTGGACCGCTAATAGCGGGACGGCTGCTTCGCTACTCGCCAGCACTACCACGGTTACGGCATCGAACAGCGCACCTACGGCCGGTTCGTCGGTCACCTTCACGATCACGGTCGCATCGGTCTCAGGTACCACAACCCCAACCGGAACGGTCAATCTTTCCATTGACGGGAGCGGAACATCGTTTGGCAGCGGCAACACCACGCCGGTAACGTTGAGTTCGAATGGAACGGCAACCTACACGGCATCCTTCACGTCCACGGGGACTCACGAGGTGGTTGCCGCGTATACCGGCGATGCGACGTTTGCGACTTCGGCCGGTGCAGCATCGGTCACCATCGCCACCGTCAGCTCGGGAAAAGGGTCGTTTACATTGACTCCGTCTCCATCGACCCTCACCATTGCCCGGGGCAGTTCGGGAACCGAAACCATCGCAGTGGCTCCTTCCGGCGGCTACACGGGGACCGTGGTGCTGAACTACACCACTCCCACTGCCTTGGCAAAACTGTGCGTGTTCGCCGGCACGGGGATCAACAGTAGCGGCGATATTGCCGTGAGCTCGGCGAGTGCGGTGAGCGCGCAACTGTCAATTGATACGAATGCATCGGATTGTTCAAGCGCCACGGGCGGATCGAAGCCCGCCACCCAGGGGCTTCTCCTCCACCGGATGGCCGCCGCGAACTCTCCGGCTCCGAAGCCGGCTCCCGGACGCCTGCCGGCGGAGGCTGCTTTTGCCGGCTTGTTTCTGATTGGTTTGGTGGGCCGCTACGCGGGAAGGTTCCGTTCCGCAGCCTGGATCCTGGTACTTGCGGCAGCGGGGATGGTAATGACCGCCTGCGGCAGCAGTACTACAACCTCAACCACTACGAATCCGCCCAAGGGAACCTACACCATTACGCTTACGGCCCAGGATTCAGCGACTTCCACCATCAAAGCGACACAGAGTTTCACGTTGACCATCAACTAACCGCCTCAGCACTTTCCCATCCTTGCGCCGGGTGTCCCAGGTCTCGCTTTTGGAGATCTGGGATCGCCCCTTCTTTTGGTACACTGCGAAGCCGGAGGACTGCCGTGCTGACCCAGGCCGATCTCAAGCCCTCACCCCTGACCCGCCTGTCTGAAGAAGAGAACCTGTTTTACTCCACCGTGCGCCAGTTCGCCGAAGAAACCATCGCCCCCCTGGTGCGCAGCATGGATGACGAGCAACAGATTGCTCCCGTCCTGGTGGAGAGGATGTTCGAACTTGGCATCATGGCCATCGAGATCCCCGAAGACATGGGCGGCGCGGGAGGAAGCTTTTTCGATTCGGTGCTGGCCATCGAGGCGATCTCGACGGTGGATCCGGCGGTGGCGGTACCGGTGGATGTACACAACACGCTGGTGATCAACGCGCTGCGCCGGTGGGCAACGGATGGCCAACAGCGCAGGTGGCTGCCGAAACTGGCGTCGGGGACGTTGGGCGCGTACGCGCTGAGCGAACCCGCGGCGGGGTCGGATGCGTTCGCATTGCAGACGCGCGCCCAGCAGATCCAGACCGGCTTTCGGCTGAACGGGCGCAAACTATGGATCAGCAACGCGCGGGAAGCCGGGCTTTTCGTGGTCTTTGCCACCATCGATCCGCGGGCGGGCTACAAGGGGATAACGGCATTCCTGGTGGAAGAAGGCACACCGGGCTTCGCGGTGGGGCGCAAGGAGGATAAGCTCGGCATCCGCGCCAGCAGCACCTGCGAGCTCATCTTTGACAACTGCGAGATCCCGCAGGAAAACCTGCTCGGCGAAGTGGGCAAGGGATACAAGATAGCGATTGAAACTCTGAACGAGGGGCGGATCGGGATCGGGGCACAGATGCTGGGCCTGGCGGAGGGCGCATGGCGACACGCCGCGCGCTATGCGCAGGAGCGGCGCCAGTTCGGCAAAGCGATCGCGGAGTTCCAGGCGGTGCAGTTCGCGCTGGCGCAGATGGCGACCGATATCGAGGCGGCGCGACTGCTGGTGTATAACGCGGCGCGGCTGAAGGACGGTGGCCATCCCTTCGTGAGCGAAGCGGCGATGTGCAAGCTGTTCGCCTCGCAGGTTGCCGAACGCGTGGCCAGCCAGTGCGTGGAGATCTTCGGCGGCAATGGTTTCGTGCGCGATTACCCGGCGGAGAAGTATTTCCGTGATTCGAAGATCGGCAAGATCTACGAAGGCACATCGAACATGCAACTGGCGACCATTGCCAAGCAGGTGTTGAAGAGCAGTGGACAGTGAACAGTGGACAGTGGACGGTCCTCGGTGCCCTGTTCTTGGTTCACAGTGGTAGGGTTCTTCTGCGTAGTTGAAGCGAAGAACGGATAGACGTGAGAATGATGGGGAGTGGTCGCAAAAGCTGGATCAGCCCTCGTCTCTTCACTGCCCACTGTTCAGTGTCCACTGTTCCGCGATCAGCCGCACATGATCCGGGCGGGTTCGGCAGCAGCCGCCGATCATGTGGGCGCCGGCGGCGAACCATTGGCGCGCCATGGCTGCGTAGCTTTCCGGGTCGCCGGAGCCGGTCCAGCAGCGATGCACGGCATCCCAACCTTCGCCCGAATTGGGATAGACGATGACCGGCTTGGCGGTGGCGGCGCGCAATTCGCCAATCAGCGCCGCGATGTATGCGGGCAACGTGCAGTTGACGCCGATGGCGATGGTCTGCGGAAACGCGGCCACGGATTTGGCGCAGTCCCGAAGCCGTTCGCCGTGGGCGACGCGCGCTTCGTCGCGACAGGTGAAGCTGAACCAGGCGGCGGCGCCGGGGCAATCGGCCAGCGCTTCGCCGATGGCCTGCGCCTCCTGGAGCGAGGGGATGGTCTCGAAGGCGAGAAGGTCTGGAGCTTCGATTCCATTAGCCGATACCAGGGGCAGAATGCGCTCGCGGTGAAAGCGCACCAGGTCCGCGTGGCTGCATTCGTAGTTGCCGTGGTACTCGGCGCCGTTGTGGAGTGCGGCGCCATAGGGGCCGAGGGAAGCGGCGATCAAGGTGCGGCGATCGGGAAACGCGGCCGCCGCTTCGCTCGCCAGGCGTACGGAAAGCAGCAGGGCCTCATCGGCCCGATCGGGAGCAAGTCCGATCTCCGCATATCCCCTGCGCGAGACCTGGTACCCGGCGGTCTCGATGCACTGTGCGCCGGCCTCGATGTAGGCGCGATGCACGGCGACGATCTTGTCCGGGGCGTCCTCCAGCACGTGGGCCGACCACAGGGGTCCGTCAATGCTCGCGCCGCGATACTCCAGTTCCGAAGCCATTCCGCCGTCGAGCACGTGAATGTCGCCGAGAAGGGAAGCGGCGATGGTGGGAGTGAGGACCATGGATTGATGGTAAATTCCGGGGACTGAATTTATGAATTGGGGGCACCCGCTTGGTTGGCGGTTCGCCGGTTCTCCCGGTGCCTGTCCTCTACAATGCCACTCATGGGTTCTGCATTGCCCAGCTATGCGGAAGCGGCGGCGATGGTTGCCAAACATGCCGCTGAAGTGGCGCGCCATCCTGCGCGGGAGCGTGTCGAGCTTGAGCATGCTGCGGGCCGGGTTCTGGCCGCAGCGTTGGACGCCGACCGCGACCAGCCGCCGTTTCCGCGATCGACGCGCGACGGTTTTGCCTGCCGGGCGGCAGAAGCGAACACCCATAATGCCCTCGAGGTAGCGGGTTCCATTCACGCGGGCCAGGCCCCCGCGGGGCCGCTGCCCGAAGGGTCGGCCTGGGAGATCATGACGGGTGCGGCGGTGCCCGAGGGCGCCGATGCGGTGGCCATGATCGAACACGTGGAGCGGACGTTCGACGCGGTGCGGCTGCTTCGGCCGCGTACGCTTGATCGGGGCGAAAACATTGTTCCCCAGGGGGCCGAGGCACGCGCCGGCGATGAGGTACTGGCGGCAGGCACGCGCCTGGGGCCGCAGCACATCGCGTTAGCCGCGGCCTGCGGTCATGCGGTGGTGGAGGTGTTTCGGCGTCCGCGGGTGGCGATTCTCACCACCGGCGATGAACTGGTGCCGGTGGCCTCGGCGCCCGGTCCCGGGCAGATCCGCAACACCAACGGGGTGATGCTGGCTTCGCTGGTGGCGCATGCCGGGGGCGAGCCGTGGATTCTGCCCAGCGCCGCCGACAATGAGCGCGCACTCGAGAGCGCCCTGCGGGAGGCCCTGGCCGCTGACATGCTGCTGATCAGCGGCGGTGTTTCCGCCGGCCGGTTCGATTTGGTGGAGCCAACACTCGCCCGCCTGGGTGCGCGGTTTCACTTCACCGGCGTGCGGATTCAGCCCGGAAAGCCGCTGGTGTTTGGAGAGGTGGGACACTCCAATCGCGAGACGAAGAAGTTTTTCGGCTTGCCGGGAAATCCCATTTCCTCGGCGGCGACTTTTCTGTTGTTCGGGTCGAGGATCGTGGGCGCTCTGGCGGGCCAGGCGCAGGGGGGGCCGCGCTTCGGGCTGGCGCAGCTCGCCAGGGATGTCAAAGGAAAGCACGACCTCACGCGCTTCGTGCCCTCGTTCTGCACCTTCAATCCGGCGGCGGAGGAATTGGCGGAAGTAAACACGGTGTCGTCGCAGGGATCGGGCGACCTCGCATCGTTTTCGCGTTGCAACTGCTTTCTGCAGGTTCCCGAGGGAACCGACCGTCTCAAGGCGGGCTCCATCGTACGCATTCTGCACATCTGAGGAACTCCATGTCGCAATCCGCTCGACTCTCGCATTACGATGAGGCCGGCCAGGCCAGCATGGTCGACGTCAGCGGCAAGCAGCCCACGCGGCGTACGGCCACGGCGTCGGCGTTTGTCGCGCTCTCCGCCGCGGTGATCAAGGCATTGCCGGAGAATCCCAAGGGTAATCCACTGGAGGTGGCGCGGTTCGCGGGGATCCAGGCAGCCAAGCGGACCTCGGAGTTGATTCCCATGTGCCACCCCCTGCCGATTACCCATGCCGACGTGCAGGCGGTAATCGAGGGCGAGGGAGTTCGCATAACCGCAACGGTGGCAACCGTGGGCGTGACCGGGGTGGAGATGGAGGCGCTGACAGCCGCGTCAGTGGCCGCGCTCACCGTTTACGACATGACCAAGGCGCTGGACAAAGCAATCGTAATCCGGAATGTGCAACTGGAATCGAAGACCGGCGGAAAGAGCGGGGATTACGCGCGAGAGGGTGGGAAGGCGTGAGAAAGGCAATGAACAGGGAACAGGGAACAGGGAACGGTGGTTCATCGCATCCGCTGGCCCGGCTGCTGAGCCCTGGGATTCCGCGCTGAATCAGGGCCCTGCGTTGGGTCTTTTCTGTCAACTGTTCACTGTTCACTTTTCACTGTCCACTGCTTTCACTTGATTTCCCTTCCCTGGCCGAGCCACCAGGCTTTGATGAATTTCCAGTGGACGTAGACGGAGTGGTTGACGTGGAGCAGCAGGCCTTCGCGGCCGTCGAGGAAACCCAGGCGGAAAAGATAGTTGTAGATAAACGTGGCGACCGGGTTCAGGACAACGTTCCAGAGGAAGGCGGCCCATGAGCGGCTGGTGCGGCCTTTGGCGTGGAGCAGGCGGGCGATCTCCGAGCTGTAGCGGTTCATGTGCTCGAGGTAGATGCCCATGGTGGGATAGGCGTAGTGCAACATGTCGTGCTTGAGCTTGCCGCGCGGCCCCTTGAACTCGGGCGTGGAGTGGGGACCGACGCCTTCGCTCAGGCGGGCGGCGCCGCGGCGAAAGAGGCGCAGCTTGCGGTCCGGGTAAAAGCCGCCGTGACGGATCCAGCGGCCGAAGATCAGGTTGAGGCGGGGAATCCAGTAGGCGCCGTATCGGGGCTCGCCGGCGAGGGTGTGGCGAATCTCGACCTCGAGCTCGGGGGTCAGCACTTCATCGGCGTCGAGGAGCAGAATCCAGTCGGACGTGCAGAGGTCGAGGGCGACATTCTTCTGCTCGCCGTGGCCGCCGAAGGCGTGATAGATGGTTTTGGCGCCGAAGGATTGCGCGATCTCGATGGTGCGGTCCTTCGAGCCTGAATCGACCACGATGATTTCATCGGCCCATTTGACGCTCTCGAGCGTGCGCGGGAGGTTGGCCTCCTCGTTCATGGCGATCATGGCCACGGAAAGGGTTTTGCGCATTTGAGGGAAGGATAAACCAGGGAAGACAGTGAACAGTGATCAGTGGGCAGTGAACAGCGCCGCCAAGCCGACCGCGACAGGCCCGTGATACATTGAGAATTTCCACGGGGGTAGAGGATGGCGGCCGGCATTCAGCTACCGGGCAATAACGAAACCATCGACTTGCAGCAGCAGGTCTTCCGGTTGCAGGCGCTTCTGGAAGCGTCGCGGCAGGTGCACTCGACGATCAAGGAAGAGGAGGTCTTCGAGTCGGTTCTGCGCATTGTGGTTCGCGAACTGGAGATGGCGGGCGCGACCTTTCCGGGTACAGGGTTTGCGTATGGCGATCCGATCGAATCGGTTCCGGTGAATCCCGATCCGGTGGGCGAGACGGGCAACGGAGAGTCGCACCAGTCGCACGTGGTCCCGGTCTTCCGATTGACCGACCGCGAAGGCAAGCGGATGACGGACCTGGTGGTGGCCACGCCGGAGGGGCGGCCGCTGACGATTTATGAAGAAAACTTCCTGGAGGGGCTGGCCCTGCAGGCGGCGGTGGCGCTGGAAAATGCGCGCAACCACAAGCGCAATGTGGAGTTTGCCCGGGTGCAGCAGGATCTGGACGCGGCCCGCGCCATCCAGCGTTCGCTGTTGCCGCAGGAACTTCCCCGCATCCCCGGCTACTCGGTGGGTTACCGTTCGATGACCTGCTACGAAGTGGGCGGCGACTACCTGGACATAGTTGCCCAGCCGGACGGGAGCGTACTGATGGTAGTGGCGGACGTGGCCGGCAAGGGGATGGCTTCGGCGCTGATGTCCACGATTTTCCGTTCGGCGTTTCGCGCCATGGCGGTGAGCGGGCTGCCGCTGGACGAGCTGGCGACGCGCATGAACCAGCATCACTGGCATGAGGGCGAGGAGGCGCGGCGGCGTTATGTGACCGCCATCTTTATGCGCCTGTATCCCCACAGCGGGGAACTGGAAGTGGTGAACGCGGGACATAACCCGGGCATCGTGATCCACCCTGACGGAAGCGCCTGCCTGTTCGAGGCAGCAGGCACGCCCCTGGGACTGCTTCCGGGGATGCACTACACGAGCGAACGCTGTCCGTTTCCGGCGGGTTCGCGCCTTCTGTTTTATACCGACGGGTTGACGGAGGCCTTCCGCGGAGATGAAGAATTTGGTGCGGAACGACTTATGGTCAATTTTTCGCAATGTTTGTCAACCCAGGCCGATGTTATTCTCGATGCATTGTGGACAGCTATCGGTGAATTTGTGGAAGGCGGCCCGCAGGGGGACGACATGACAGCACTGGTCCTATGCCGCATAGCGGAGAGCTGCGCAGCAGAGAGCCGCGCCGCGGAGATGCCTGCATGAGGGTGGCGAAGGGGACGACCGTGGAGGTGCGTCTGCCCTCGCGGCTGGGTTACGAGAAGGTGGCCATGAGTACCGCCGCCGCCGTCGCCAAGCTTATGGGGTTCCGGGAGGACCGGGTAGAGGATCTCAAGACCGCCGTAGCCGAGGCCTGCATCAACGCTATGGAACACGGCAACCGATTGAACGAAGGGCTGTCGGTGGGCGTAGTACTTTCAGCAGGCCCGGAGTCGCTGGAAGTGAAAGTGATCGACGATGGCAAAGGGTTGAAGGGCTTGCCGCCCAGGCCGGATATCGACCGCAAGATCCACGGCCAGGAGGATCCTCGCGGGATGGGCATGTTTCTCATCCAGGCGCTGGTCGATGAAGCCGAATGGGTGGCGGGAGCGAATGGGAAGGCCAGCTACGTAAGGCTGGTGATCCGGCTGGATCCCCCATCCCACTAAAAAATTAAACGGAGACGATTGATCGTGCAGAGCGAAACCAAATCGCGTGTTGACCAGATTACTTCCCCGGCCGGTCACCCGGTCAGCGTCCTGCGTTTTGAGGGCGATATCGCCAGCACATCCAAAGAGGCGGTGCTGGGGACCTACCAGGCGCTTCCCAAGCAGTCGACGAAGTTGATTCTTCTGGACTTTTCCAAGGTGGAATACATCAACTCCAGCGGCATCGCGCTGGTGATCCAGTTGCTGATCGAGGCAGCCAATGCGGGGCAGAGGGTGTTCGCCTACGGGCTCTCGCCGCACTTCCAGAAGGTGTTCACCATGGTGGGGATCACCAAGTACGCGGGGTTGTTCCCCGGGCAGCAGGAGGCCCTGGCAGCGCTGTAGCAGGTGCACCGTTCAGATCCTGCATAAACTCAGGCAGGATTGGAAAGTCGTGAGACCCCGTGCCCGTGCTATCCTGGCCTCTATTCATGAGAACCCCTAGGCCCTCAGTTGGTCCCGAGATGTCCCGGGTTTCTGACCATTGGCTGCCGTATCATCACGGGTATGAACCTTGAGGCAATCCAGGCGGCCCTGCGCGAGGCGGGCCACGACGGCTGGCTGTTTTACGATCATCATCATCGCGACCCTATCGGGGAGCGCATCCTGGGGCTGGATCCCAAGGCGCACATCACGCGGCGCTGGTACTACTACGTGCCCGCCGAGGGCGAGCCGCGCAAGCTGGTGCACCGTATCGAGCAGGGGCGGCTGGACTCGCTCCCCGGAAGCAAGGGCCTCTACTCGAGCTGGCAGGAACTAGCCGCCGGGCTCAAGGTGATGCTCGACGATGACTCCCGCATCGCCATGCAATATTCACCCAACAACGCCATCATGTACGTTTCGATGGTGGATGCGGGCACGGTGGAATTCCTGCGCAGTATCGGCAAGCAGGTGGCGAGCTCGGCCGACCTGGTAAGCCAGTTTGAAGCGGTCCTGAACGAGGAGCAGGTTGCCAGCCACACGGTGGCGCAGAGGGCCATCGACGTCATCCTGGAGGAGGCATGGCGGAAGATGGGCCGGACGCTGCGGCCGCCGGCCGGCGGCCCTCCCGGCGAGCTTACCGAGTTCGAGATGGTTCGGTTCCTGAGCGATGCCATGCGCTGCGAAGGGCTGGTGTGGGAGAACGGCCCAAATGTGAGCGTGAACGCCAACTGTTCCGACTCGCATTACGAGCCGACCGCGGAGCGCACTTCACCCATTAGAAACGGGGACTTTCTGTTGATCGACATATGGGGGCGGGTGGACAAGCCGGGCAGCGTGTTTTACGACATCACCTGGACGGGGGTGGTGGGCCGCGAGCCGACCGATCGCGAGCAACGGGTGTTCGCGACCGTGCGCAACGCCCGGGACGCCGCGATCGGGGCGGTGGAGTCGGCGTTTGCGGGGGGAAGGCCGATCCGGGGATACGAAGCCGACGACGCCGCGCGGGCGGTCATCCGGCAGGCGGGATTCGGGCAGTATTTTACGCACCGAACAGGGCATAATATTGCTCAGGAGATTCACGGACCGGGCGCGCACCTCGATAATCTCGAGACCCACGATGAGCGCCTTCTGCTTCCCAATACCTGCTTTTCAGTGGAGCCGGGCGTCTATCTTCCCGAGTTCGGCGTGCGCAGTGAAGTGGATATGATGACAGCGCCGGGCAAGGCCTGGGTCACGGGAAAAATTCAGCGGGAGTTGGTTCGGATCTGAACGCCGGCCGGGGTTAGCATCGCTGCCACATTTTGTGCCCGGGCGAGACTTTATACCGGAAAGGGCTTTCCCGTTGGGGTTGAAGGAAGCTGCTGGGGAGGTCTCGCCATGAGTTCGCCGTCTGTGGTCAAGGCAAAGCGCTTTCTGATGAACCGCATCGTCGACCAGGCGAAGCGAGCCAATGTGCCGTTGACCGAGGTCGAGACCCGCATGCTGGGTTTCTCCCCCGGGTCGGCCAGCCCGGCGGAACACCAAGCCGCGGCCGCCTTCGATCGGGCCTACGACAAGCAGAAGTACGAGACCAAAGTCTCGCAACTGTTCCGCGATGTTTACGAGCTGGACAAGTCGCTGGGCAGGGCGGAGGTGTGGGAGCAGTCTCTGGACTCGCTGGCCCAGGAGAACATTTACCTGGCCGACATCATTCGCAAAAGCGGGCTGCGCCAGGCGACGGTTCCATGGTACCTGCCGGACCTGAGGTCGCTGCGCCAATACTTTACGGCCATCATCATGGTGCTGGCCGGGATCGTGGTTGCGTTTACTCCTCTTGGGGAGCGCCTCGTGCCCGACCCGGTGTTGCGCACCTTCGTGGTGTTGTGTTTCTGGCTGACTCCCTGGATTATCAGCAAGCTTCGCAAGGGGAGCGGGGAAGAAGAACTGGGCGGAGCCGAACCCGGCGCACAGGAAAAGTGAGGAATTGCCGGGCTTCGGGACGCGGTCGCACCCCAATGGGTGGAAATGCGGCAATCCTGGTTGCGGGGTGGCTCTGACGCGGGGAGGAATTCCATCCGTCCCCGGGGACTTTGCCGTGGTTGAGAGAGCGCGTTATGCTGCGCCTGAAGGAGCCTTTTATGGCCAATGCCGCGCAAGTACCCCAGCAACAAGGCCCCGGCGCCGGGGACCCCGCCTCCTACCCTTACGAAACCCGGCTCAACATCCTGCATGGCCCGCTGGAAGTCATTGATGTAAGTGGGATGGCGGACACTTGCGAGTACAAGTGGTTCAACCAGACGCTCTGCCAGGTGAACGGTTCGGTGGTCCGGATGGGCGTGTTCGAAGGCGAGTATCACTGGCACAAGCACGAGGACGACGACGAGTTCTTCCTGACGCTGGAGGGGTCGTTTCTGATCGACCTCGAGGACCGCACGGTGGAGTTGAAGGCGGGGCAGGGGTTCGTGGTGCCGCGGAAGGTTGTGCATCGCACCCGGGCGACGGAACGCGCGGTGGTGCTGATGGTGGAGAACGCGGGGATCATCCCCACGGGAAACTGAACCCGGTTGCTCGTGAGCCACCTTCGGCGTGTAGCTTTGATAGGCGGGTGGGGTGCGCTTCCCGCGGCACAGGTCTGAGGGGTCAATACATTCGGGTGATCCCCGTCACCGAATGTCATCTCACCGCGTTCTAAAGTTGAGCCCAGAAAATTGATGGATCGACCTTGGTTCGACCGGCTTGGTTTGTTCTTTCCCCCGCTGCGCCCTGCCCTTGAAGAGAGATCGGTCTGATGGCAGTTCCCGGGCTCATTGGATCGGAGGAGGCGGTGGGTTTAGAACTGGTACGGATGTCCATCGACGACTGCATCACGCACATCCTGGGGGAGGCGGGCTTTCCCGAATCGCATCAGCACAAATTCCGCAGAACGCGGGATGCCCTGGCCATTTCCCTGCTGGATCTGGCACGGTCGCCGCGCAACAAGACGGGGCACTTGCATCTCGCCCGGGTGAAAGGGCGGCGCATCGTTCTGCAGAAGGCGCACTGGGATGCGCTGGCCGCATCTGTCTCGTTTCTAAAGAGCCTGCGGGAAGCGCATGTGCCTCCGCTGGCGGTTCACGAGAACTCGTTGGTGGTGACGATTGCACGGACGTGCCGCGCAATTCATGCTCTGGACGAATATCAGCTCGGTGTTCTGACCGCGGTGATGCGGATTGTCGAGGCACAACTTCGGATGAAGGCCGAGACGCCGGGCGCCAGCCCCGAAGAGATCGCGTTGTACCTTTCCGAAAAGGGCGTGGAGGCCTCGGCGGATCTTGACTCGTCGCTGGATGACCTGACCCCCGCCATTCTGCAGAGGGCGAGCCGGCATCCAGGGCAGCGGCGGTTCACGGCTGCATATTAGGGCGAAGCGCCGGGACGCGGTGATTTGGGAGCGCCGATCGCTTCCGGGAGCGGAAAAATCCCTGGTCCTGACGCGTAATCCTGATCCTCGGTCGGTGAAACCCGAACCCTGTCCGGTGGGTTATAGTCAAAAAGGAATGGCAACCACGCCCAACAGGAATAGCGCGGCCGGACAGGCCGCATCGCAGTCGGGATTCGTCTATTTGCCTTTGATCGCCGGGTGGCTGGTGCCGGGCGCGGGGCATTTTTTGCTGCGCAAGTGGTACCGGGGCGCGCTGCTGGCGGCGGCTATTATCGGCATGTTCGCCCTGGGGCTGGCGATGCAGGGCAAGCTCTACGCCAGCGCGCACGACGTCCTCGATCTGCTGGGCCTGGCCGGGGATCTGGGCAACGGACTGCTGTATGTCCTGAGCCGCGCCGCGGGACTGGGCGCCGAATCCGTTCAGGTGACGGTAGGGGACTGGGGCACACGGTTCATCGTGGTGGCGGGCATGCTGAATGTCATCGCGGCGGTGGACGCGCACAACCTGCGCACGGGAAGGAAGCCGTCGTGATCAGTCCTTCTCATTTCACGGCAGTAGTGCTGTTCGCGTTATTTGTCTCCACGGTGTTCGGCATTACCATGCGCGAGACGCCGCGGCGCATGATCCGCTACGGGCTGTATTGCTTCGCCATGTTCTGCGGGTCGGCAATTGTGCTCAGCTGGGTGATGTACTTGATCGCGCGATAGACAGACGCATTTTCCCGCAGTCCCTAACAAACGCGTGCCCCATTGGCATGCACAGTCTGACTCCGGCCTGACGGAGCCCGGTTACAAAACCGCGCCGGGCCGTTCCCACACCGCCGCGTCGAAGGTGTGCGCGCACTCGTAGCCTTCCTGGCGGTAGAGATAGATAGCGTTGGCATTGGCTTCGGTCACGGTGAGCGAAATTTCGATGACGCCCTGGCGGAAGAAGCCGGTTGCGGCGATGGACAGGAGCATGCGCGCCAGTCCGTGGCGCCGGTACCCGGGGCGGACGCACAACTGGGTGATGTGGCCGCTCTGGGTGCTGACGCGCGATCCAAGCACCAGGGCCACCAGCTCGCGGCTGGAACGGTCGCACACGACGTGCGACACCTGCGGGGAGAACGTGCCGCACCCGGAGTAGCGAACGATATTGTGCAGGAAACGCAGGGAACCGTTGGCCGAGCGGTATTGGTCGTTGATGAGGCTGTCGGGATGCCCCGCGTAGGCATCGGCGATGAGCCTGCCGGCGGGATTCAGGTCGTCATCGCGCCAGGGGCGCAACTCCAGATGGGGCGGCAGGTTCGGGCGGGGCATATTCCACACCCCGGCGAGCTGCTGCACCATGAAAAGGCGGCGGTAGACATCGAACCCGGCGTGGCGAAAAGAGTGGGAATGGGCGCCCGATGGATGGAGCAGCAGTTGGGACTCGATGCGGTCGACGTGGGGAGAGTTCTGCAGGGTCTCAAAGAGATGCCGGAGCAGAGTTTCTTCGGTTTCGCGGGCCGGCTCTGAGGCCGGGTCGAAGAGCGAGTCTTCGCGGGTGGAGGATTCGCCGGACGCCGGATCCACCCGCCGTCCGGAGAGTGCGAACACGTCGCCGATGACGGCCTTCGATTCCTCGTAAACGCAGAACGCGTAGCCCGTGACCTGGCCG
Source organism: Occallatibacter sp. (assembly GCA_036502905.1). Classification (GTDB taxonomy): domain Bacteria; phylum Acidobacteriota; class Terriglobia; order Terriglobales; family Acidobacteriaceae; genus Telmatobacter. The sequence goes on from DASXXV010000254.1 coordinate 18,685, forward strand.
GCTTCCATGGCTACATAGCCGGGAAGCATGTGGCTGTCGAGGTACTGCATCAACAGCTTGGCGGAAGTGCGGTAATCCCAGTGCAGCCTGCGCCGCCACAGGTCGCCCTCGGCTTCCAGGAGCGGACGCAGGAGCGGGGCCGCGAAGTGCCGAAGGTCGAGAACCTCGATGGAAACGCCGGATGCCATACTTCACCAGAACAGATTCAGTGCAGACTCGCAGCCTGGGGACGGTGAACCGCCTTCCGCCCACTTTGACACGAGTGACGAACAACTGCAAACCGAAAACCGAACCACGGTGTTTCGACGATGGAAACGATCAGCGGCTTCCGACCAGGTAAACCTCCAATCCCTGCTCGGGCCAACTGAACAGCATTTCATAATGGCGTCCCTCAAGATACTGCTCCAGGGCGCCAGGAGTGTGCAGATCGACGCCATTCCGTCCGGTGACGCGGGCCACCAGCAGATGCTGTTCGTCGGGAACTCCATTCTCTTCATAATTGACGAGTTCGTGGTTGCGATAGAAAGCAAGTCCATACTCCATGTCGCGGCGCACCCGAAAGACGGCGACGGTCTCATTCAGGGGGGCATAGTCGAGGAGGCGTTTTGCCAGGGGCCTGGCGGAGTAGGAGCGGTCGAGGAGGTGAATGACGCGCTTGGTGGAGGCGATGGCCGGAATCCCGAAAAACGGGCCCACGCCATAGAGGAACAGCACCATGACTACCAGAACGCCGGAGGTGGCCAGCCGCAGGCGCGCGACTCCGAACCCCTTAACGGTGATGACAATGAGCAGGGCGGCGCCGGCGGCGGCGATAAATGCAATGGACAAGGGACGTGAAGGGGGCAGCACCGGCCCGTGCACCACGAACCACGGGAGCAGCAGCGCGAACATGGTCATGAGCCCGGACAGGGCTGCGTGTCCGGCCAGTTCCCAGCGGTTCAGGCCGGGGGCCCGTCTGCGGTAGAGATAGTCGCCGGTGAGGATGGTGAGGGGAGGGATGGAGGGGAGGATATAGCCGGGCAGCTTGGATTGCGAGAACGAAAAGAAGATCACGGGAATGAAGGCCCAGATGACCAGGAATTCGGGAAAGGCGTCGCCCGGACGGCTGGGTTTTCGCTTGGCGTTGGAGGCATGGCGCAGGCGCCACTCGGCCACCGATGTCTGAATGCCGTCGATCAAGGCGCGCATGGCGATCACGGTCCAGGGCATAAGCGCCAGGATCACCACCACGAAGTAGTACCACCAGGGCTGCTCGTGCTGGTAGCGGTTGCTGGCGAAGCGTTCCAGGTTATGTTCCCAGAAGAACTCGCGGAAGAAGGTGGGATTCTCGTTCTGCACGGCGATGAACCAGGGCAGCACGATGGCGAAGTAGAGCGCGACGCCCGGCCACCAGAGGGAGCGGCGAATGATGGACCATTCGTTCCGCAGGGTGGCAAAGGCGAGCACGATCACGATGGCGAGGAAGGGAGCCACGGGGCCCTTGGCCAGGGTGGCGACGCCGGTGAAGAAGTAGATATCGAACAGCCAGAACTTGGAGTCGGTTTCGTACCACGCGTACCAGCCCAGCAGGCCAATGGAGAAGGGCGCCGCCATCTGCATGTCGGTGGATGCGCCGCGGGCGAAGCCGATGATGCCGGCGCAGGCTACGGTGATCAAAGCCGCATCGAGGTGTCCTCCAGGGCGGAATCGTCGCATGTGGAGGTAGATCAGGGCCGCCATGATGAATGCGAAACTGGCCGAGGGCAGGCGGGCGCTCCAGTCATGGACGCCGAACTCCTGGAAGAGGAACATGGCGCGCCAGTAGTAGAGGGCGGGCTTCTCCAGCCAGGGCCGGCCATAAAGATAGGGGGTGACGCAGGCGCCCAGGCGTCCTTTCAGGGTGTGGGCGGAGTCGAAGCGGTCAAGCATCTCGTGGGCGATCTGCGCATAGCGAGGCTCGTCTGCGCCCACCAGGCCCAGGCCGTCCCCACCAAAGATCGGAGTCTGCCCGTAGAGGAGGAAGAAAATGGCGAAGACAAGGAATACGGCGGCTTCGCAGACGGTTGCCCAACTGGGCAGCCGCTTGCGCGGCGCTTCAGGCGAAACCGGAGCCGATGCTTCCAGCGATGTCTCCACTTTCTGAGGTTCTCCAGGCGATTCGTCCAGAACTCTCCGATAGAGACGAACCGCGAACGTTGTTCAGTCTCCCGGTGAGAACTGGTGTCGCGGGCCTTCTGCGAGTCCAGGCCGGGCAGCGAACGAGTTTTTGCCGGCAGGGCCACTGCCGAGGGCACGGCGCGCGCTGCCTTTCGACAGGGACAAGGCTAACAGATTCTCTGCATTGCGACCTGCTCAACCGAATTTCCAATAGCCGGTAGCTCACTCGTCCGAGACTTCCAGCCCGGTTCCGGGCTCGCGGTTCTCCCACCCAAAGGGGTCCTCATCCCCTGCGCCGTTCTGGGGAGCAGCGGTCAATTCCTGGATAGCGCCGCGAAGCTCGCCCAGGATCTCATCGAGGGCGCTGCTCATGGGGCCGTCGAGGGTGACGCCGGCGGCGTTTTCATGTCCGCCTCCGCCCAGCTTTGCCGCGATGGCCGAGACGTTCACACGCCCCTTGCTGCGCAGGCTGAGGCGGATGCGGCGCTCGGGGAGTTCGCGGAGGAAGACCGCCGCCTCCACGCCGGAGATGCAGATGGCGTAGTTGACAATCCCCTCGCAATCCTCCTCGGCCGCGCAGGTGCGAATCATGTCCTGGTGGGAGACCCAGAGCCACGCCAGGCGGCCATCGCGCGTGAGGTTGGTCAGGGCGGCGCCCAGCAGCAGCAGTTTCGAGGTAGCCGTGGAGAAATAGATATCTTGCGCGATCCGCACCGGGTCAGCTCCAGCTTCGGTCAATTGCTGCGCCAAAGCAAAGGTGGAAGCGCGCGTACCCCCGTAGCAGAACCCCCCGGTATCGGTGAGGATGGTGGTGTAAAGGCAGGTGGCCATCTGCGGGGTAACGGTGCCCCCGGCCGCGTGGACCAGGCGGTACACCATCTCGCCGACACTGGCTGCGCGGCGGTCGATCCAGTTCAAGTGGCCGAAGGGACGCCCGGTGGCATGGTGGTCGATATTGATATGGAAGAACGGCTCGAGGCCGCGCAACCTGGAGCGCTCGAGGCCGTCGCATTCCAGCAGGATCACCGCGTCGTAGGGGCCGTGGACGCGCATGGCGGTCCGGAGGGCGTGGGCTCCGGGCAGGTCCCGGTATATGGAGGGAATCCGATCGGCGGTTACCAGGTCGGCCCGCTTTCCCAGTTGCTCAAGGAGCATTCCCGTAGCGAGGATGGAGCCGACGGCGTCGCCGTCGGGGCGGGAATGAGAACACACCAGAAAGCGCTCGCCGCGGCGAATCACATCGAGGATCGCGGCTATGGCGTCGGTCTCCGATTCGGGAGTTGCCTGGGCCGCCTCGAATTCGCGGGGCGGATCGCACTGAGGATTCATCCGCCGTTTACTCCACCGCGGCGTTCTGGCGCTGCCTCGCAGCCGATTTTTTCGCCCGGTTCATCAGTTCCCGGATGCGCTCCTGGAAGCGTCCGGAGCGGTCGGCCAGAAAGGCCAATTCGGGCACATGCCGTACCCCCATCCGCTCCTTCAGTTCAAAACGAATGAAGCCCTTGGCGGCTTCGAGCCCCGCCAGTGTCTCCTGTTCGGCTTTCTCGATTTCGGGCACAGAGCTGTCCACGGCCACGTAGACGCGCGCCGACTTTCCGCCCGGGTTCAGAATCACTTCGCTTACGTAGCAGAACGCAATCCGCGGATCGATCAGTTCTCCCTCGATCATGGCGCCGATTTCTTCGCGCAAGGTCTCCGCCACGCGATCCTGGTGATGTTTGCGTCCTCTGTGCTCCGGCATTGTTTTGCCCTTCCCCCTGGGTAAACCATTCAGGATACCAGAGGTTTGCCCTCCGGCAATTGAGCGGCCCTGGTTGCGGCTGGTTCCGGCCGAGGTTGGCGCCGCCTGCGGCAAAGACCGTTCCATCCGGGCTTGCCGGCGAAATCCGGTCTTCCGGATGAATGCCGGCGGGAAATGTCCCTTGCCCCCTGGTCAATCCGGTTTAACTGAAGCAACACGCAACAGTATGTACGGCATCCAACGTTATTGCACGGTTGCCTCTTTTTACGCCCCCCAAAATCTGCCCTTGTTCCCGGGACTGGTGTGAACTCGAATAACTCTACTGAGACAGGCCGCCCTGAGCCTTTTGATGCCCAACAGGAATCGGTTCGTCAACTTGCCGACGTAGCCCTGTCGAGCGCGCGAATGTGCGGATGGGACTGGAACATGGTCACTGGCGAGGATAGCTTCTATGGCGATGCGGCCGGTATTTTCGGCACCGCACAGGGCGACAGTGATGCCAATTTACGGCGCCTGATTCACCCCGAGGATCTCGAAAGAGTAGAAAAAGAACTCGCCGATGCGATCGAAAACCACTGCGACTATGACGGCGAGTTTCGCGTGGTTCATCCCGACGGCAGAGTTCGCTGGATCCGTGGGCGGGGGAAGTTCTTCTACGAGGACGGCAAGGCGGTTCGCATGGTGGGGGTAAACGTCGACGTCACGGAGCACCGGAACCGCGAACGGGAACTGGCCGAAGCCAAGGCCGACCTGCAGGCGCAGAAGACGCTGCTGGAAAACATCGTCGATAACATTCCTATCCTGCTGTGTTACATGCGCGAGCCGGGAAAGGTGCACTGGGTCAATCGCACCTGGGAGGACACGCTCGGTTGGACGCCGGCCGACAATGGAGGCGACCTGGCACCCCTGCTGTACCCCGATCCTCGACAGGCGGCAAAAGTCCGGGAGTTTATCGGGAAGGCGTCGGGGGGTTGGGGCGAGTTTTCTCTGCGCACCAAGGCGGGTGGAACCATCGATGCCGAGTTCATGAACTTGATGCTGCCCGATGGTGTTCACATCGGCATCGGGCGGGACTTGACCGTCCAGAAGCGTTCCATTCAGGAGTTGATCGCGAGCGGGCGGCGATTTCGCATGCTCAGCGAGAACATTCCGCAAATGGTCTGGATCTCGGACCCGGATGGCCGTACGCAGTACTACAACCAGCGATGGTACCAATTCACGGGGCAGACGCCGGCGCAGGCCAGGGGGTACGGATGGCGGTTGATGGTGCATCCCGACGATGTCGAAGCCAATCAGCAGGCCTGGGCTGAAGCCATCGAGCGGAAATCGAATTTCGAGGATGAACTGCGCCTTCGCCGCCACGACGGCGAGTACCGCTGGTTTCTGGTTCGGGCCATACCGATTCGGGATTTGCAGGGTCGCCTGGAGCGCTGGTTCGGCACGTCCACCGATATCACGGAGCGGCGGGAGCACGAAGAGCAGTTGCGCCGCTCGGAGGCGCGCTACCGAACCCTGGTTGAGGCAACCGCCCAGATGGTTTGGACCGCGAATGGCGCTGGAGATGCATTCGGTTCGCTGGAGGGATGGAACGAGTTCACCGGGCCGACGCCGGAGGACGCCGGAAGCGGCGGCTGGTTTGCCGCCATTCACCCCGACGATGCCCTGGCCTCGCAGGAGGCATGGAGGCATGCGGTCGAAACCCATACGGTGTTTCGTCATGAGCACCGAGTGCGCCGCCGCGACGGTGCCTACCGGCTGATGTCGTCGCGCGCCGTTCCCATCATCGACGATGGGGGCAACATCATGGAATGGATCGGCACCCACACGGATATCACCGATCAGAAACTGGCTGAGCAGGCCCTGATTCGCGCGGAAAAGCTGGCCACGGCGGGCCGCCTGGCCGCAACCGTCGCCCACGAGGTGAACAACCCGCTGACGGCGGTCACCAACATTCACTACATTCTGGGAACGGACGAGTCGCTGCCGGAGAACGTGCGCGCCTACCTGAGCCTGGCCGAAAGCGAGCTTCAACGGGTATCCCACGTTCTGCGCCAGACGCTGGCGTTTTACCGCGAGCACGCGAGAATCCAGCAGATCAAACTCGCTCCACTGGTGGAGGAAGTGATCTCCATCTTCGCCTACCGGCTGCGGAGCCGAGGCATCATGCTGGAAACGCGGATTCGCGAAGGGACCATGCTGTCGGCCATGCCGGGAGAACTGCGCCAGATCCTCTGCAACCTGCTGGCGAATTCTTTCGATGCATCGGCCAGGGGCGGACGGATCGCGATCCGGGCCCACACGGTCCGGGGAGACGGGGGCGGAGAAGCGGTTCGCATCGCGGTCGCCGACAACGGCGGCGGCATTACCCACGAAAACCAGGCCCATCTTTTCGAAGCGTTCTTCACCACCAAGGAAAGCCTCGGAACCGGCCTGAGCCTGTGGGTGGTGAGGCAACTGGCGGAACGGAACGCGGGCCGGATTTGCGTGCGATCGCGTGCCGGGGTGGGAACGGTCTTCGTGCTGGAGTTTCCCGTGGAGGCCAGTGTCTCCGCCGTCGGCCTGAACTCCGCAGAGGGGACGAATCAGCTGGCATCGGGGAATGGGGCCGCCGGATCGGATGGCGAGGGGGTTGAGGGCGCGGAAGGCGCCATCCCGCTGAATGAGGCAGCCAACGCCGGCGACCTCACCGTTCCGGTTCAATAGCAATCTCAGGGCGGGTACAATAATCCTATCGCTTCAATCCGGCGTTGATTTGTACGCCGGCGGCTTGCATTGTGAGCGTGCCAGGCATAGCAGGATCGCGCAGCGATGTACGGGCAAACCACAAGTAAAGGGCCCGATGAGAACTTTCTTCGATATCGTCCTGGGGATTCTGACCATTGTTTTGAAGGCGTGCGTGCACACCCTGGTATCTTCAGCGAGCGTGTTGGCGGGTTGCGCATTGCTGTTGTCTGCCGGCCTTTACGGCTGGCGGCGAGCGGCGGTTGCGAAAGCGGCTACCTCCAAGGCGAAGGTCATTTCGATCAAACGCTGACCCGGCGAAGCCTCTGTACTCAGCATGATGCCCCCGCGCGGACGTGTGAGGCGGCGCCCCGAGGAACGAATCGCCACCAGGCCTCCATCGCGCCGGCATTGCTCTCCGCTTCAATTCTCCACGTAATCCCAGAAGGAATCGGCCAGCTCGGCGCCATGTTCGTTGAGGATACGGCGCGCGGCGCGTTCCACTTCTTCCACCAGGCCATGCAGATAATCGCGCGAACGCGACAGGGCCACTACCCCGATGGTCGCCGACTGCCAGGTTACGGCCTCGTCCATCTCCGCCACCGAGATGTTATAGCCCTGGCGCAGCTGGTCTTTCAGCGACCGCACCACCTGGCGGCGGTCTTTGAGGGATTGCGCGTGCTCGATGCGGATCTCGAGTGTAAGTTGGGCGACCGGCATAAGTTGCCACGGGATGCACGCACAGTGTAAGCCCGGCGCGGCGAGTGCCGTTAATTTTTTGCTTTGACGGTGGGGGAAGGCGCATGTATAAATTCGAAATAGTACTTTGATTTCGAAATTATCGTACGTATTGCTGAGTTGGCGCATGCTCCAAAAGAAAGCAGAGAAACCGGCGAAGGGCTACCCCGCGCACCGCGAACGGCAGCGCCGCCGCATCCTGGATGCGGCCGCGAAGCTGTTCGATGAGCGGGGAATCGATCGCGTAACCATGGCAGAGATCACGGCTGCCGGCGGGGTTCAGCCTTCGACGATGTATCAGTACTTTTCGAAGAAGGACGACATCGTGTGGGCGCTCCTGGCGGAGTGCATGCAGGAGGAAAGCGGGCGCGCAAAGGAGGCCATCGAGGGCGCGCCGAACGCGCTGGCCCGTATCACCGCGCTTCTGGAATTCATGGCAGATGAGCTATCCCACCGCCAGGTGAAGGTCCGATTCATGGCGCAGTTCGACGCCATGTATGCACGCGACTGGCCCGCGGAACGGCTTCTCAGCCTGGAATCGCAAATCAGCCCCGATGTTTTCCGGCTGTTCACGCGACTGGTCCGCGAGGGAATTTCCGACGGCTCTCTGCGTCCCGATCTCGACCCGGAACTCACCATGCACGCGGTCATCAACGCGGTCATCGGGGCGCAGCGCCGCCTCGCGTCGCTGGGCAACAAGCTCGAGTTGGAGTACGGCCAGCCGATCGATCGCCTGTTCCGCGAAACGATACGCGTCATCCTGCTCGGACTGCGCGCCCCGGAGGCTCGGCCGGCCCGGTCGCGAAAACCGCTCAAAGCCCAGAAAAGCACCGCCAGAAAGAGGTCCTGAATGAAGCTCCAATCCCGTTACCTGATCGCCTTCGCCGCGGTTCTTGCCTACTGCGTGCCGGCATCATTGAACGCCGCGAAAGCCGACACGCCCCGGCAGGAAATCGCGGCAGATGGGGCATGGAAATTCTTCCTCGGCGACCCGGGCGGAGCGGAGGTTCCTTCCTTTGCTGACGCCGCATGGCGCACCGTCGACCTGCCCCACGACTGGAGCATCGAGAGCAAGCCGGACAAGGACAATCCCAGCGGCGCGGGAGGCGGTTTCTTTCGCGGCGGCACCGGCTGGTATCGCAAGACCTTTCATGCTCCAGGCGACTGGAAAGGGAAGCGGGTGAGCGTGGAGTTCGACGGCGTGTACCGTGACGCAACGGTTTACCTCAACGGCCACAAACTGGGAACTCATCCCTATGGGTACACGGCATTCACTTTCGATCTGACCCCGCAGCTGGATTTTTCCGGCGCGAACGTGCTGGCGGTGCGGGTGGACAACTCCGCCCAGCCCAACAGCCGCTGGTACAGCGGGTCGGGCATCTACCGGCATGTTCGCGTGGTGGTGACGGATGCCACGCACGTGGCTCATTGGGGAGTCTTCGTCACTACGGCGGAGGCTTCGACGACATACGCCAAGGTCACGCTCCGCACGCGGGTGGCGAATGAATCTGCCGCCGGGGCGGGAGTGAGCCTGGAGACTACGCTGTTCGACAAGGCCGGAAACAAGGTGGGCGCGGCGCAATCGAAGCTGGACGTGGAGGCAGGCAAGGAAAACGAAGCGTCGCAGGAAATGAGGGTTGCAAATCCGGCGCTGTGGTCTCCGGATTCGCCAACGTTATATCGCGCAGTCTCGACGGTTCGCCAAAACGGCAAGATCATCGACCAGGTCACGACGAGTTTTGGCATTCGCTCCCTGGCGTGGTCGGCGGAAAAGGGCCTGCTGCTGAACGGCAAGGCGGTCAAGCTCACGGGCGGCAGCGTGCATCACGACAACGGGCCGCTGGGCGCCGCCGCGTTTGACCGGGCGGAAGAGCGTCGAGTGGAACTGTTGAAGGCCGCGGGCATGAATGCGGTACGCACGGCGCACAACCCACCCTCGTCTGCATTTCTCGATGCGTGCGACCGCCTCGGACTACTGGTGCTGGACGAGCCGTTCGATGTATGGGAGGCACATAAGGTTAAGTTCGATTACGGCAGCGACTTCGACCAATGGTGGAAAGAGGACGTCTCGTCGATGGTACTGCGCGACCGCAATCATCCGTCGATCGTGATATGGGGAATCGGCAACGAGATTCCCGAACTGGAAGTGGACCGCGGCGCTGCGCTGGGCAAGAAGCTTGCAGAGCAGGTACGCGCGCTCGATAACACGAGGCCTCTGACGCTGGCGTTTCCCGGCACCACCACCAAGGCCACCGCCCAAGCAGTGTTCTCGCAACTCGACATCACGGGGTATAACTACAACATACTGCCGACTTACCAGAAGGATCACGAACAGTTGCCCACGCGCATGATGCTGACCACCGAGTCGTGGCCTTCCAAGGCATTTCCGCTGTGGCAGGTCTCGCATGACAATCCGTATGTGATCGGCGACCTGACGTGGACGGCCATGGATTACCTGGGCGAATCCGGCATCGGCGCATGGCAATACGGCACTCCGCAACAGGCTAAGGTGGCGGAGGGGATGGGCGGCATGATGGCCAGCACCGCCATGGTGGACGGGATGTTTGCGGCGATGGCCAACGGCAAAGATGTTATGGCGGACATGGCCAAGGATAACTCCGATCCGAATGCCAAGGCGATGATGGAGATTTTCTTCCACCCCTATCCCTGGCACGCGGCGGCATGCGGCGATCTGGATTTGACCGGCTACCGCAAGCCGCAGTCCTATTATCGCGATATCCTCTGGAATGGGGGAGACCGCGTGTACGCCACCGTGCGCCTGCCGGAGCCCCAAGGCAAAAAGATCATTGCCATCATGTGGGCGACCTATCCCACGCTGGCTTCGTGGAGCTGGCCGGGACAGGAAGGCAAGCAACTGGAAGTGGAAGTCTACTCGGGCGCCGAGAAGGTGCGGCTGTTCCTGAACGATAAGCTGATCGGCGAAAAGCCCACCGGGCGCGAGCAGGAATTCAAGGCGGTCTTTTCCGTTCCGTATGCGCCGGGCACATTGAAGGCCGAAGGGCTGCGCGGCGATCGCGTCGTAGCGGAGAGCGTGCTCACCACAGCGGGAGACGCGTCGAAACTGCGCATGAGTGCGGACCGGACGGTTGTTCAGGCGGATGGAGAGGACCTTTCGTTTGTGACCGTGGAAGCGGTGGATGCGCAGGGGCGGCCCGACGTGCACGCCGACAAAGAAGTCCAGTTCTCGATCGGCGGCCCTGGCGTAATCGCCGCAGTGGCCAACGGCGACGGACAGGACGCGGATTCCTATCACGGCGACCGGCGCAAACTGTTTCAGGGACGCGCGCAGGTAGTGGTGCGCACTTCGCGGCAGGCCGGTGCGATCAAGCTGACGGCCAGCACGCCGGGTCTCGCCGATGGCTCCGTGGCCATCGAGACGAAGCCGGCGCAGCCGCGCGCCGAGCTGCAATAGAGGCTGGCAGGGTGCGTGCGCGGAGCTGGCGCAGTTTGCCACCTTGAACTCATTCCCGTATTAAGAAGGCATATCGGCTTTGCATCTTGATAGACTCATATACCCGAGAAGACGGCCGCGGTACGTCTTCCTGGAAAATAGGAAAGCCGGAAATCGGAGTTGCTGGAGAGCAGCGTCGATTGCCCTCACGGGGTGACACCCACAAGGTGTCGCGCCTGTTGTGGAGCCCAGGAAGCTTCAGCTCGAAGATGTTCAACCGGAAGATGGAGCCATGCCCGAAAACGAGAAATACGACACCCATCGAAAAGCTCTTTCGATCAATCTCGATGAAAAGATCTTCGGCTCGTTCGCTGAGATCGGTGCTGGGCAGGAAGTGGCGCGCTGGTTCCTGCGCGTTGGCGGGGCTTCAGGTACGGTAGCGAAAACCATTTCGGCTTATGACAAGGATGTTAGTGACCACCTTTATGGAGCCGGGACACGATATGTGTCCAAGCCGCGCCTCCAGGCCATGCTCGAGAGCGAGTGGGAGCAATTGCTGCAGCAATTAGAGGCCAGCCGCGGCGCCGATACACGGTTTTTCGCGTTTGTAGACACCATTTCCGCGCGGAACTATGCGGGAACCAACGACTGCCACGGATGGATGGGATTGCGTTTTCTCCGGCAGCCAGGCGAAATGCCGAATGATCTCATCATGCATATCAATCTGATGGATCCCAGCAACGTGCAACAACAGGAAGCGGTTGGCATTCTGGGTGTAAACCTGATTTACGCCGCTCATCAAGCGCTGGAATCGGCCGACGAGTTTCTTCGAAGCATATTCGAGGAATTGGGACTGGAGCGAATAGAGATTGACTGCCTGGAATGGAGCGGTCCCGCCTTCCGTGATTGGAACCGAAACAGGATACATGCCTTCCTGGTCTCCGGCGGGTATGCCGAAGCGGCGGTGTTCCCCGCAGACAACCAGCTCACGCCACCGAATGAGTTGCTTTACAAACGCGCTCTGGTGCTGGCGCCGGGAAGATTCGACACTGTCACTGACTTTCACGCGAACCTTATTCAAGATACATTGGCGCAACTGCCGGAAGATGAATTAAAGGAGAGCAAAGGCGGACTCGGATTGTTCTGCTTATCCGTCACTGGCTCCCCAGGCGAAGACGCGTTTGTCGAAGAAATTGTGGAACATGTGACGAACCTTCAACAACTCGGTTATGGGGTGATGCTGTTTCGTGCTCAGGAACTCTATAAGATGGCGGCATTCGCGAATCGATACACAAAGTCGCGGATTCACTTCGCCATTGGACTGACGGTGCTGGTGCGCATCTTCGAGCATAGGTACAAAGAATTGGCGGGAACCCTGCTGGAGGGCATCGCGCGGCTCTTTGTGCGCAATGTGCGCCTGACTGTGTATCCGATGGCAGCAGAAGAACTGCGGAAGCGAGCAAAGGCAGCCGGGCTTACGGGATGGGACTGGAAAGAAACGAATGGAGTGATTACTGCCGACAATCTGCATCCGTCCGGACCTTTGAATTCCCTATATCGATACCTGCTCGAGAGCAAATTGATTCTCGTGGGGAATCCGACGGGCAATGAAAAAACGTCGTAAGATTGCAAAATCTAATGCACCCAAAATTCTTCTCCGAATCGCGCCACGGCCCTTCTTCAACGAGAACATCATCCCCAAGTCACTCATCGACCCAAGTATCGTGTCCCGGTTACCGCCTACACATAGGTTACGTTTTGGTAAATCCCACCTGGCCTCCACATGGAACCGCTGAAAAACCATTGACCTCTTGACAAATCAGCCAACGGCGCAGGAGTCTTATTGCTGGCCGGACTGCGCTTTCTTATTTCGTCCTGTCTTCTTGAGCCGCGTTAACCGCCGCGATGGGCTTCCCAGTCTTCGATTCCACGATACGGGAGAGAGCTTTGGCGTGGTGAGTTCCGCATCGCTGATGTGACTTGCGACAAGCGTCGTATGACTCTTTGCGCAGGCCGGTAGTTGTGCGTACGTGATGGCTCGTTAAACCAGACAATATGATTGCGCTTCCACGCTGCCGGGTTCGTGCAGCGCTTTGTCCCTGGTGGTCTTCTCCCTGCTGCCTGTTTCGCAATGCTTCCCCACAACAAGGAGGGTTATGTTCAGCAAGAGGCTATCAGCGTGTTCCTTTTCCAGGTTGGGCGGTTCGCTCCTGGTGCTTGCATTGGCGGCAATATGCACAACCGAGCTTGGCGCGCCCGCTGTATTTGCGCAGGGTTCCACCCCGTATCGCTTCAACAACGTAGTGATTGGGGGCGGCGGCGGCTTCATCACCGGGATCGTCTTCAGCACCACGGAACCTGGCCTGGTGTACGCCCGGACCGACATAGGCGGCGCGTACCGGCTTGACCCTGAGTCAGGCGGCTGGATTCCATTACTCGACTGGATCGGCTTCCCTGACTGGAACCTGAGCGGCGTGGAGAGCATTGCCATCGACCCGCAAGACACGGAACGCGTGTACCTGGCCGTGGGTACGTACACCAACGAGTGGACGAGCGAGAATGGCGCGATTCTTCGTTCCTCCAACCAGGGCCATACGTTCCAGCGAATTGACTTGCCCTTCAAGGTGGGCAGCAACATGCCGGGCCGGGGAATGGGAGAGCGGCTGGCCATCGACCCCAATAACCACAAGATTCTTTATCTCGGAACGCGCAGCGGGCATGGTCTGTGGCGAAGCGCGGACTTTGGCCAGACGTGGGCGCAGGTCGCGAGTTTTCCCGATACCGGTACCTACCACGAGCCTTCCGGGGGCCCGTCGGATACCTACGACAACGATCCGATTGGAGTGGTGTGGGTGACGTTCGATCCGCGCACCACCGTCACGGTCAACCACATGAAGGTTTCGCAAAACATATTCGTGGGAGTGGCTGACCCGGCGAATAGCCTGTGGCACAGCACCGACGGCGGGCAAACGTGGTCGCCGGTGGCGGGGCAGCCGTCCGGAGTGATGCCACACCATGGCAAACTCGCGGCCAACGGCATGCTCTACCTCAGCTACAACAACAATGCCGGACCGTATGACGGCTCGGCGGGCGACGTATGGAAATACGACACGGGATCGGGAACGTGGACGGTGATAACGCCGCCGGCCTCGCCTCTGAACGGCGGCTACGGTTTTGGCGGTTTGAGCGTGGATGCGCAAAGGCCCGGCACCCTAGTGGTGGCGGCCTTGAACCAATGGTGGCCGGATACGCAGTTCTTCCGCAGCCTGGATGGCGGAAATAGCTGGAACCTGATCTGGACCGTAAACTTTGCTAACCCCTGGCCCAATATCATGGTCCCGAACTACCAGATCGACTATGTTTCGGTGGCACCGTGGCTGACCTTCGGCGCGACCCCTGCGACCTGCACGGCAACCGGGCGCAGCAATGGATTGTGCCCGCAGCCGACGCCGAAGCTGGGATGGATGGTGGAATCACTGGAGATCGATCCTTTCAATTCCAACCGCATGTTCTATGGCACCGGCGCCACCATGTACGGCACCAACAACCTGACCGCATGGGATACGAATGGCGTGGTCAATCTTTCTGTGGCCGCGAGAGGCATTGAAGAAACAGCCGTGCAGGACCTCATCAGTCCTCCGGCGGGAACGGCTCATCTCATCAGCGCCATCAGCGACGTGGGCGGGTACACACACAATGACCTTACGAAGCCAAGCGTGATGGATGCGAATCCGGTATTCACGTCAGGAATAAGCCTCGACTATGCGGAGCGTAACCCGAGTTTCATAGTTCGTGTCGGTTTCGGCACCAACGGGGCGAACATCGGCTTCTCCTCGGACGGAGGCCAGACCTGGACTCCCGGCGTGTCGCCGTCAGGGGCGTCGGGCGGGACAGTGGCCGCGGCGGCCGATGGCAGCCGGGTGCTGTGGAGTTCGGCGGCCGGTGTGTTCTTCTCCGCTGATAACGGAGCTAGCTGGACCGCCTCGACAGGCGCGCCGGCCGGTGCGAGCGTTCGTGCCGACCGGGTGAATCCCCTGAAGTTTTATGCGTTCGCCAGCGGCACGTTCTACATCAGCGCCGACGGCGGGCAGACCTTTGCGGCGACGGCGGCCGGCAATCTGCCGCCGGCAGGCAGTTCCGCGCAATTCAAAGCGACGCCAGGCCGGGAGGGGGACATCTGGCTGGCAGGCGGAAGCTCAACCACTGTCTACGGCATCTGGCATTCGCTTGACGGCGGCAATTCCTTTTCGAAGGTGTCGAGCGTCGATGCAGCCAGCACGATTGGCTTCGGCAAACCCGCGCCATCGCACAAATACCCGGCGCTTTACAGCAGTGCCGAGGTGTCGGGCACCTGGGGCATCTATCGCTCCGACGATGCGGGGTTCACGTGGATCCGGATCAACGACGACCGGCACCAATACGCACTCACCAACAGCACCATTACCGGCGATCCGCGCATTTATGGGCGGGTCTATTTCGGCACGAACGGCCGCGGGATCATCTATGGAGATCCGGTGAGTTCCCGGGAGTAAGCGGGCTCGACGGTTGGGGGAAGCGGCCGGAGCGAGAACGCCGGCCGCTTCCAATTCAATTTGTTGGATTCGCGGGAACCCATTCCCCCGACGCCGCTTGATTGAGCATCAGGCTCGCCGTAAATCCGTATTTTCCGTTCTGGCTGGAGTTATTCGGATCAAAATCCGGCTTATGCACAACCCATACTCGCCTGGCGCGGCTAATTGGCGTCCCGGTGATCAGCACACAGGAACTGCCTGCTTCCTGGAACGATATCCGGTTCAGCTCCGCTTTCGCCTCGATGCCGCCCTGCATCCGCACGAGGGAAATGAGATAGCTGCCCTGCCCGGGGTAATAGACCCATGCGGCCCAGTTCTGCTTGTCCAGCATCACGGAGGCGCCTTCCATGTCTCCCACCACATCGTTGCCGCGCAACAGGAGCGGCGAAACGATGCGCAATTCCTCCGGCCCGGGATCCATGTCGTGAGTCCCTGTGAATGCGGGCATGTGGTCGAGCCAGTTTCCCTTGATGATTATTGGGGAAATGACAGGAACTTCAACCAGCAATGTGCTGCCCGGCTCGAACCAGAACAACTGTTGGGGCTCCGTGGCAAGATCGTTGGTCGTATACGGGGTCTTTGGGGGTAACACTTTGGTGCGGATACCTAGCTGAACTCGATCTCCGTCGCGCTTCAGCAGATCGATGGTGTAGACAAGCATGTTGTGCTCAACGTCCCCCAGAAAGCCGCAACTACTGTCCCTCTTGTCGACCGTGGAAAGCGCGCACTCGGACGGCTTGTTTTCTCCAGTGGTCACTGTCAACAGCACTACGACGCCAGAGTTGTGCGCCCGGACTCTGACCATAGCCAGTGTCGAGCCAAGCGCGACGATGCATACGATCAGCATGACAAAAGCGAGTCTGGGAATTCTCATGCTCTCCCACCCTTTCTGCCAGTATGCGGCGAAGGCGTTTCTCTCCCGTGTCCACTGTCGCCGGGGCGCAGTTGTCAACGTCTCAAGACACGCAACTTTCCGCAGTTCGGCTCCCATTTGCGCATACTCGCCAATGCGCACCTTGCAGGCCGCGCAGCTTCCGATGTGTTCAGCGGCGGGTGGCGGAATGAGATCCCCGTCGTAAAGAGCGGAAACATACTCTGAGGCTTCATCGCATTTCATCGGTAATCTCCTTTGGCGGCCGGCACCTCGCGCCAGATGGTCCGCAGGGCTTCACGGGCGCAGAACAGGCGCGACCGAACTGTGCCTACCGGAATCTCGAGAATCGAAGCGAGTTCGTTATAAGAATGGCCCTCGACCTCCCGCAGCCAAAGCAGCAGGCGCTGCTCGGCAGTCAAATGGCTGAACGCGTCGGCAACCAGCGAGCACGCTTCGGTCGCGCAAACGCCCGGCTCGCCGGATTCTGCCTCTTGTTCGGGCCGTTGCCGGCGCCACCACTCGGCTGCCTGCTTGCGGGCGATTCCGAATACGTAGGCTCGCAGCGATCCGCGCCGCGAATCGTAGCCCCGCGGCCGTCGCCAGATCTCGGTGAACGTATCTTGCATTACATCTTCGGCAGCCTGTTGGTGGGCAAGGTAATGGCGCAGAAACGACCGGATGCGCGGCGCACATTCTCGATAGAATGCGTCGAACGCCTCTCCGTCACCCTCCGCGATTTGCTTCCACAGCCCTGCGTCGTCCACTTCTCTCTCCACCTGTAATTCGGAACATGGAAGGAAAAGGTTCAACCTGCGACTCTTTTTTCAAGTGAGGGCGGGGGCACTTACGGATGCCCCGAACCTGGAAGCGTGCCTGGTGACAAAAGACGAGAAAATACACTTTCGGGTGCGATTTGAAGCATGCCTGGGAAGATCTGCCTCTGTACGACTCGCTGACCACAGTTTCGGAAGGACTCAGTCCGAGAACTGCGCCAGTTGTTCCGGGGCGGGACGCGGAGTGAAGGTGCTCACCACGATCATGGCGAATACGGCCGCCCCCAGCGCGGGAAAAATAGCATCGCGGTTGGCCAGGATATCCGGAACGTGATGCTTTACCCACGGCTGGTCCCAGGCGAGAGTGACCACGGTGCCTGCGGCGATGGCAGCCACCGCTCCCCACGCGGTGACCCGCTTGGAGTAGAACGCGGCCAGCACCACCGGGGTGAGCGCTGCCGAATAAATGGTGTAGGCCCAGAGCATTTTCTGCAATATGCTTTCGGCG
>DASXXV010000255.1:0-8615 GCA_036502905.1 Occallatibacter sp.
CCCGGCGACTGCGTTCCGCAGTATACCTCTCATTCTGAAACAGTTCTCCGGGGGGGACTTTCCCGAAAGGGAATCGGCCAAAGAAAATTCTGTACTTTTTCAACCGAGTAAATGGTACACTCACGTCAGCGTTAGAGCCGAACCGGGCGTGTGCAGTAGCTCGCCCAACCAAGCAAGATTCTGCCAGTGGTCGCTCCGATTCATCCAGCGCAATTCAATCCCAGGAAACACAATCGAAATGGAACAAGGTACTGTGAAGTGGTTCAATGACGCGAAGGGCTTCGGCTTTATCTCGCGTCAGAACGGTGAAGACGTATTCGTGCACTACTCGGCAATCAACAGCAGCGGATTCAAGAGTCTGCAAGAAGGTCAAGCCGTGCAGTTCAACGTGGTGAAAGGCCCCAAGGGATGGCAGGCTGCGGACGTTCAGCCTCTGTAAGTCCGAGGAGGCCGGGTAACCCGGCAGAATCGAGCAACCCAAAGAGCTGGGAGCGATCCCGGCTCTTTGTGTGAACGGGCGGGACGGCCTTTCTGAGGGGCGCATGATGTGCGCCGAATGCGCATAGGATGCGGACCTGACGGGCGCCTGATGCGCCTGACGGGCACCTGGATGCGCCTGTGGCGCACCTGAGGGGCGCCTGATGCGCACCTGATTCGGACCCGATTCGGACGCGATTCGCACGGCGGGGGGGAC
This sequence comes from Occallatibacter sp., assembly GCA_036502905.1. Classification (GTDB taxonomy): domain Bacteria; phylum Acidobacteriota; class Terriglobia; order Terriglobales; family Acidobacteriaceae; genus Telmatobacter. Next base: position 695 of record DASXXV010000255.1, read on the forward strand.
GCGAGGGACGGCTGCCGGCTGGCCCTGGGGAGCATATTGTTTGGCGGAAAAGGCGAGCCTTGCCGTAGTTATGCTGTCCTACAACGAGGCCATCCACCTGCCCCGCTGCCTGGACAAAATTGAAGGCTTCGCCGAGCAGATTTTCCTGGTCGATTCCGGATCGACCGATGGAACGGTGGAGATCGCCCGCAGCCGCGGCGTCCACGTCCTGCACCATCCATTCCAGAACTACGCCCGCCAGTTCCAGTGGGGACTGGATCATGCCCCGATCACGAGTGACTGGGTCATGCGGCTGGATCCGGACGAAATCATCGAAGCGGACCTGGCGGAGGAGATCGTACGGGAGCTGCCCAGGCTTCCAGCTTCGGTGACGGGGGTGGTTCTCAACCGGAAAACCATCTTCCAGGGAAAATTCCTGCGCTACGGCGGGCGATACCCGCTGCTGCTGTTGAGAATCTGGCGACGGGGCAAGGCGCACATCGAAGACCGCTGGATGGACGAGCACATGCTGATTACGGAAGGCGGCAGCGTCAGGTTCCGGGGCGGGTTCGCGGATCACAACCTGAACGATCTGACTTTCTTCACCGAAAAGCACAATCATTACGCCAGCCGCGAGGCCCTGGACGTGTTGAACCAGCGGATGGGGCTGTTCGCGGCGACCGCCGATGCCCGGTCTGCGACCACGGCACGGCAGGCGAAATGGAAGCGGTTTTTGAAGGAGTCGGTGTACAACCGGCTTCCGTTTGAAGTCTCGGCCAGCCTGTTTTTTCTATACCGGTACGTGATTCAGCTGGGATTTCTGGACGGACGGCGGGGATTGATCTACCACGTGTTGCAGGGATTCTGGTACCGGTTCCTGGTGGGGGCCAAGCTGCGCGAACTGGAACAGGCGGCGAAGCGGGCCCAGGGTCCGGAAGAACTGCGCGCCGAATTGTCGCGCCTGACGCGGCGCAAGCTGGACTGAGGGCGGGGGCTACGCTGTCCGAAAAAGAATGATGCCGGCGGCGATGACCACAAAGGGTGTAATCGCCGGCCGGCATCGAAAACGTCGAACATCGGACATCAGATGGTTCTTGCTCGTGCCCCAAAAGCTACGTAGGAGAACCGAGGTAACGAACTCCAGGGACCGTTTTTCAACTTATTCTCCGGCAGAGGCGTCGTGCCGCAGGGTCCCGTCAAGTCTGATCCGTTGCGCGGGCCGTATCTTCGGCCTCGCATTTTTTGATTTCCAGAGCGCGCACGGTGCGCGGCTTTAAATCCTGAAACGTAAGATGCTTTACAGCGCCCAGGAGGGTGCATTGCCAAGGATGGCGGCACCGGAGAAAGCAATGGAGCCGGTCCACTCGGGAACCAGGAACCCGCGATCCGGGTGAGCCTCTGGTCCCGCCTTGCGGGAATGATGGCTGCGCAGGGTCTTGTCAATTTCTTTCAATGTCTGCGCCCGCTCCGCTTTCGATTGCCGTTCCCAGTAGAGGGCGAAACCCTGGCCACATACGCTACAACGGGTCTCGGCTTGCTGGTTGCTGCTCTTGCAAAGTACTTGCACGTTTCCGACCCCCTCAATTCCCTGTCCCGGCGCCTTTTCGCGTCTCACTTCCGGAACAGTACCTCTGTTTAACACCGATGGGACATTCCCAATATCGGGATGGGTTCAGGCCATTGGGGGTAGGCGCCAATCCCACTCCAGTGTTACTAGAAAAACCTTTTACCAAAGGGGATACACAGTTGTCTTTGAGGAAAAGCAAGGCCCATTTACTTCCACGGCACGTAGCCTGCCAGCGCGGCACGGTATATCCTGAATGGTTCCCACCGCATACAGGAAATCGTGGCGGAGATACCAGCAGCGTTACAACATCAGGACATTTTCATCCATGAGCTCGAATACGATCGCCATTCATCTGCCTGACGGCGCGGTCCGGGAAGTTCCCGCCGGCACGACGCCTCTGGACATAGCCAACGCCATTTCGCCGCGCCTGGCAGCGGCTTCCGTGGTGGCACGGCTGACTCCTCTGACCAGCATGCCGGCGGCGGCGAACGGGAAATCGGGCGAAGGGCACAGCGGGGAAGCGGCGATGTACGCGGCGGAAGATAACTCCGCTCCGCGCCTGGTGGACCTGAGCACTCCGCTGAAGGAAGACGCCCGGCTGGAACTCGTCACCGAGAAGGATCCCGAGGCGCTGAAGGTGGTGCGGCACTCGGCGGCGCATGTGCTGGCCACGGCGGTGCTCGAACTGTTTCCGGAGACCAAGCTGGGCCACGGGCCGGCCACGGATTCGGGATTCTTCTACGATTTTTATCGGGAGAAGCCGTTCACCGAAGAGGATCTGGCGGCGATCGAGAAGAAGATGGCCGAGGTGGTGGCCCGGGACGAGAAGTTCGTGCGCGAATCCGAGCCGCGGGAAGCGGCGCTGGAGGAGTTTGAGCGCGACGGCGATTTCATGAAGACCCACTTCGTGACGAAATTCACGGAGCCGGGCTCGAAGGTCAGCTTCTATCGCAATGGGAAGTTCGTGGACTTTTGCCGGGGGCCGCACGTGCCCTCCACGGGGCGGGTGAAAGCGGTGAAGATCACCAGCCTGGCGGGGGCCTACTGGCTGGGCGACGAAAAGAATCCGCAACTGCAGCGTATCTACGGAACGGCATTTTTCTCGAAGAAGGACCTTGACGAGCACTTTGCGCGACTGGAAGAGGCGGCGCGGCGCGATCACCGCGTGCTGGGCAAGCAGCTGGATCTTTTCAGCATCCAGGAACTGGCGGGCGCGGGGCTGATCTTCTGGCATCCCAAGGGCGCGATGGTGCGCAAGGTGATGGAAGACTGGATGAGGGAAGAATGCCTGCGGCGCGGCTACTCGCTGGTCTACACGCCGCACGTGATGCGGCGGCACCTGTGGGAGGTGAGCGGCCACGAAGGCTACTACGCGCAAAACATGTTCACGCCCATGGAACTGGATGATGCCGAGTATCGGCTGAAGCCGATGAACTGCCCGGGGCACATTCTCATTTATAAGAACTCGCCCAAGAGCTATCGCGACTTGCCGCAGCGCTATGCGGAGTTTGGCAATGTTTACCGCTACGAGCGTTCCGGCACGATGCACGGGCTGCTTAGGGTGCGAGGCTTTACGCAGGACGACGCCCACATCTTCTGCACCCCAGGGCAAATCGAAGACGAGGCGGTAGCTTGCATCGACTTTGCCGAGGCCATGCTCAAGACGTTCGGCTTTCATGAGTTTCAGATCGAGCTCTCGGTATGGGACCCAGGCGACCGCGCCAACTACGCGGGGTCGGACGAGAACTGGCGGCTTGCCATTCAGTCTCTGGAGCGGGCGCTGCAGCGCAAGGGTACTCCATACAAAACCATCGTGGGAGAAGGGGCCTTCTACGGCCCCAAGATCGATTTCAAGCTGGTGGATGTGCTGGGGCGGCTGTGGCAGCTCTCGACCGTGCAGTTCGATTTCAACCTGCCGGCGCGCTTCGGGCTGGAGTACGTGGGCGAAGACGGCGAGCGGCATCAGCCGGTGATGGTGCATCGCGCTCTGTTCGGTTCGGTGGAGCGGTTCTTTGGGGTGCTCATCGAGCATTACGCGGGGGCATTTCCGTTGTGGCTGGCGCCGGTGCAGATGGGGCTGGTGCCGATCAGCGAGCGGCATCTGGGGTATGCGCAGAAGGTGGAAGCCGAATTGAAGGCCGCAGGACTGCGCGTGGAGGTGGATGCGCGCAACGAGAAGATGAATGCCAAGATTCGCGATTTCGCCAACCAGAAGACGCCTTACATCCTGGTGTTCGGCGATAAGGAAGAAGCTGCGGGGGCGGTGAGCGTGCGAACCCGCGGCAAGGGCGATCAGGGATCGATGCCGCTGGCGGACTTCATTGCCAAGGCGAAGGGGTTGGTGGGAACGCAGTCGACGGAATTGTAGGGTGCCCAAGATCTCAGAATCGAGGCCTGGGGCACCCGCCTGCGGGGTGGTTGAAGCAATTTTCAGAGCAGCCAAGGATGAATCGTGGTTTCAGCTGAAACCATGAAAATGCAACCGCGGATCCTTCCGCTGTCCCTTCGCAAGCTCACGGTCAGCGTCAGGATGACAGCCATTTTGGTTGGCGTTGGCTATTTTCACAGCAGATGAATCGCGGTTTCACCCGGAACGATAAAAATGCAAAGCAGGTCCTTCCGCTTCCCCTTCGCAAGCTCAGGGCCAGCGTCAGGATGACAGATTTATTTATGGTGCGAACTTAAGGGGTGCACGTAGCGCCCGACTGCGCTCAGGACAACGACTCTTGAGGCGGGCAGGATCGATTACAGCACGTGTGCGGGCACGCCAGAAGGCGAGCTTGCGGACCACTTCAGGGGTTAAGACTTTTGCTCGTTGCGCTCGGCGGCGGCGGTAACAATCTGCCGCCGTGATGGGCGCTTTGCGGCGCGGGTAAGCTCGCGCCGCTTTGAAAACACCACCCTACAGAGCGATCTGCGACGCCTGCCGCTCTTTCCACTTTCCGCGGGTAAAGTCGGGGAATTTCTGCGGCGCGCTGCAGTTGGCCACCGACGCCACGCTCAGCGGCCCGGGCGCCGACCAGGCGGCGGCGTCATACACATCCATGTCCGGGCACAGCCCCTCGCGCATGCACTCCAGCAACCGGTACAGCATGATGAAGTCCATGCCGCCGTGACCGCCGAGTTTTTTGGCGATCTCGCCTTCTTTCACCCACAGCGGGTGCTGGTACTGCCTGTACTGGTCCAGCGAACCCCACTCCTCTCCCCCGGCTTGCCCGTCGAAATAAATGCGCGGGGGATAGTCGGCGAAAACGCCTTTCACGCCGCCAATCACGTTGATCCGGTCGTAGGGATGCGGATTCGAGGTGTCGTGCTTGAGGGTGATGTTCAGGCCGTTGGCCGTCTTGATCAGGGAGGTGTTCAGGTCGCCGGTGATGTAGCGCTCCGCCCAGCGCGGGTCGGTATCGGAGCAGTGCGCTTTGCGGTACTCGTCCAGGCCGCGCTGGGGGCTGGACATCGAAACGATGTAGTCAAAGCGATCCCCGCGATTGATGCGCATGTAATTCGCCACCGGGCCCAGTCCGTGGGTGGGATAGATATTGCCGTTGAAGCGGGTATGGAAGTCGCGCCGCCACAGGCCCTCGCCCTTGTTGGAGAACAGCTCCTCGCGCAGATCGTGGAGGTACGCGCCTTCGCCGTAGAGCAGGTCGCCGAACAGCCCGGCATGGGTCATGCGCAGCACCGTGGTCTCGGTGGCTCCGTAGCAGCAGTTCTCCAGCATGGTGCAGTGGCGGCGGGTTTCCTCGGAGGTGTCGACCAGCCTCCAGCAATCCTCGATGCTGTGGGTAGCCGGCACTTCGGTGCAGGTGTGCTTGCCGTGCTTCATGGCGGCCACGGCCATCTCCACGTGCCACTGCCAGGGCGTGGCAATGATCACCAGGTCGAGATCGTCACGGGCCACCAGCTTTTCAAAGGCATGTTCGCCGTCGGTGTAGAGCTCCGGCGAGGGCTGGCCCGCCTTGGTCACCAGCGACTGGGCGTGTTCGGCCTTCTCCCGGACGATGTCGCACAGGGCCAGAACCTTGGCGTCGGCGCCGAGCAGGTTTTCCAGCAGGTTGGTACCGCGCCCGCCGGTGCCGATCATGCCGATGCGGGGTTCAGCCTTCTGGTAGGGAACATTGATCATGGTGGAAGCGCGCGCGGGTTGGGGATCATCGGCGCCCGGCTCGGAATGCATCTGCGGAACAGCGGCGGCGAGCGCGCCCGCCGCGCCAATGCGAATAAAATCCCGGCGCGAAGGCTGACCCTGCGAATCGGAAAGTTCGTTTTTCATAGTGGTCACGTCTCTCGATTAACCGGCGCATTCGTCCGTACCGGCTCAAAAATGTCAACGGGTTCAATATAACGCCCGGCCCCCGCGGGTGGTGATATCACCCATCACTGAACTTATCGAAGCCCAACGCCTCGGGTACTTGCCTCGTAAAGTATGGAGCCCGTGACCTGCTGGTTCAGGTTGCAGAGAAAGGCAATGCCGGCCAATTCCGGGTTCTCCAATGGGTGAGGATTCAAAGGGTCCAGCGGAAGGAAGGAAGCCCGCCGGCATACATGATTGAGGAAATTGGCCCTTAGACCCACTCGAAGCAGCTTGCATGGCGGGACGGGCGGCGGGGAAAGCTGCGTCGTTTCCCCCCGCTCCGCCGTCATAAAATCAAGTGAGGGATTCGCACCTGTCACGGCGCCCTTGGGGGCGCATCTTACTTGTACTCAAAGCTTGTCTAGCCCGAGTAGATTCAGGCGAATGAGAAAAGCTCAGGTGCGGGCGGTGCGCGGAATGCGGCCGCGCTGTAAATCGCAGTGCATCCCTGCTGGGGTTACTACACCGAAATGAATACGTACGCGGGCATCATGAGCCCGCAGGAGCGAGAAACAGACCTATGATGTGGATTGTCCGGCTTGCGCTGCGACGGCCTTACACCTTTGTCGTTTTCGCGCTCCTCATTCTGATCGTGGGTATCTTCAGCATCGAAACGATGCCCACCGATATCTTCCCCAACATCGACATTCCCATCGTGACCGTGGTGTGGGGATATGCGGGGCTGTCCGCCGAGCAGATGGCGCAGCGCATCGTTTCCAACCACGAGCGCGGCATGACCACCACGGTCAACGACATCGAACACATAGAGTCGCAGTCGCTGAATGGCGTGGCGGTGATCAAGGTGTTCTTCCAGCCGCACGTGAACGTGGCGCAGGCCGTCGCCCAGATCACCTCCATCAGCCAGGTGATGCTGCGCCAGCTTCCGCCGGGAACCACCCCGCCGTTCATCATCCAGTACAACGCGTCGAGCGTGCCCATCCTGCTGCTGGGCCTCTCCGGCCCGGGCATGAGCGAACAGCAGCTATTCGACACCGGCCAGAACACCATCCGCACCCAGCTGGCCACCGTGGAAGGGGCGCAGACGCCCTACCCATACGGCGGCAAGCAGCGCCAGATCCAGGTGGATATCGATCTGGCCGCGCTGCAGGCCAAGGGATTGTCGCCGGCCGACGTGGTCAACGCGATCAACGTGCAGAACATCATTGCCCCGTCGGGCACCATGAAGATCGACCGGTTTGAATACGCCATCGAGACCAACTCCGCGCCCAGCGTGGTGGACGCGCTGAACAATCTGCCCATCCGCACCGTCAACGGCGCGGTGATCTATGTCCGCGACGTGGCGCACGTGCGCGACGGGAATCCGCCGCAGACCAACATTGTTCGCGTGGACGGCAAGCGCGCCATCCTGATGAGCATCATGAAGACCGGCTCCGCTTCCACGCTGGATATCATCGCGGGCATCCACTCCAAGCTCGACCAGTTGAAAGACCGGCTTCCGCCGCAACTGAGTGTCTCCGCGCTCAATGACCAGTCCATCTTCGTTCGGGGCGCCATCAAAGGCGTGGTCCGCGAAGCCATCATCGCCGCGTGCCTGACGGCGGTGATGATCCTGGTCTTCCTGGGAAGCTGGCGGTCGACCCTGATCATCGCGGTCTCCATTCCGCTGGCGATTCTCTGTTCGCTGGCCGCGCTCTCCGCCCTCAACGAGACCATCAACATCATGACCCTGGGCGGGCTGGCCCTGGCGGTCGGCATCCTGGTGGACGACGCCACCGTGGAGATCGAAAACATCAACCGCAATCTGGAAGCGGGCAAGGAGATCGAGCAGGCCATCCTCGACGGCGCCGCGCAGATTGCTACCCCGGCGCTGGTCTCCACGCTGGACATTATCTCCAACGTGCGCGCGCAGTTGCCCATGATCAAATCGCAACTCCCGCCGGCTCTCGAGATCCGCCCGATCTCCGATCAATACGTCTTCGTTCGGGGCGCGATCAGCGGAGTCGTTCGTGAAGCCATCATCGCCGCCTGCCTGACCGCGGTCATGATCCTGATCTTCCTCG
>DASXXV010000256.1:0-33419 GCA_036502905.1 Occallatibacter sp.
GGGTCGTAGCCGTCGCATCTGGCCCCTTCTTCGGCGTTGCTGCCCGGCGACTTTATCGGTTCGCGAAGAGTGTCCCGGGGCGAGACACTCCGCGCGGCGTTACCTTAATCTTTCAACCTTTCCTCTGCGCTGGTCGATAACCCTCTCGAAGGAGTTTGAGCAATGATCGAGTTGACCAGGCTTAACGGAAACCCCATGGTTCTCAATTGCGATCTGCTCAAGATCGCCGAGGCGTCGCCCGACACCATGCTGACGCTCATCAATGGCGAGAAGCTGATTGTGCGTGAAAGCTGCGCCGAGGTGACGGATCGGGTGCTGGCGTATCGCACCCGCCTGCTGGCGGCGGTGGCGGGGCAGTTGAAATTTATCGCAGGCCCGGAAGCAACCAGCGCCGTAGTAAGTCTGGACCTCGCGCGCCAGTACGAACTCTGCATGCATTCTGAGGCGAGCAAGCCGCGCAGCGATCGGTGAGGTAAACGGAGTCATGAGCGGGTCAAAACTGCAAGGGGCGATCCATGGATAAGGCAAGCATCGGCGGAGTGCTTCTGGCCATCGCGGGCATCGTTGCGGGACTGTTGATGGAAGGCGGAAACCTTGGGCAGATTCTCCAGCCCACGGCGGCACTCATTGTATTTGGCGGGACCATGGGGGCAGTGCTTCTCCAGTTTCCGCTGACCACCGTAGCGGCCGCATTCCGTAGCATGACCCATGTTTTCGCTGCTCCGCGCAAACACAACAGCGAGCTCGTCCGGCTGCTGGTGTCGTTCGCCAACAAGGCACGCCGTAACGGCGTCGTCTCGCTCGACGCCGATCTGCAAACCATCCAGGATCCATTCCTGAAGCAAGCCGTCATGCTGGCCGTTGACGGCACGGAACCTTCCGACCTGCGCAACATTCTGCAGGTCGGTCTCGATTCCACCACGGAAAGCGAAGAGCGTCTTCCGGCGGTGTTCGAATCGGCGGGCGGATTCTCTCCCACCATCGGCATTCTTGGCGCAGTGCTAGGCCTTATCCAGGTGATGCAGCATCTCGACAACATTCAGGAGGTTGGCAAGGGCATCGCGGTGGCGTTCGTGGCCACCATCTATGGTGTGGGGATCGCCAATCTTTTCTTCCTGCCGTTGGCGGGGAAGATGCGTCTGCGCGTACGCGAAGACTATTTGCGCCGCGAAATGATGCTGGAAGGCGTGATCTCCATACTTGAAGGCATGAACCCGCGCATGCTGGAAGTGAAGCTCACCGGGTTCATCGATCGACCGAAGGCGAAACCAGCGGAGCGCGCCGCATGAGGGTCCGGGTGCCACGAAGCCGCGTAACCCACGATCGTTGGCTGGTTTCCTATGCCGACTTCATTACCCTTCTGTTCGCGTTCTTCGTGGTTTTGTTCGCAACCGCGAAGGCGGATCAGAAGAAACAGGTGCAAGTGGCGCAGGCCATCGATGCGGCATTCAAATCGCTGGGCATCTTTCCTGATGCGACCCGGAAGCCGGCGCGCAACACGCATCCCGCCGGCGGCGCCGAAGCGGCCGCCATGCCGATGAACATCGTGATGGGCGAGGATGTATTGTCGCCGGCGAAGGTCAAGGACGATCTCCAGAACCTTCGCCGCGAACTGGAGCAGCGACTCTCCAACCAGGTGGCCCAACACACGGTATCCATTCAGATGGGACGCGACGGGCTGGTGATCAGCCTGCGCGAAGCGGGATTTTTCGACTCCGGCTCCGCCATTCCGCGGCAGGACACGCTTCCCACCCTGCGCCAGATTGCCGGCTCGCTGTCCCGTACGCCGTACGATCTGCGGGTCGAAGGCCACACCGACGACGTGCCGATCCACACCGCGGAATTCGATTCAAACTGGGAACTTTCGTCCTCCCGAGCCACGCATATCGCCCGGCTGTTTCTGGACCTCCGCGCCATCCCCGCGGATCGGCTCGCGGCGGCCGGCTACGCCGAGTTCCATCCCGTAGCCAGCAACGCAACCGCCGAGGGAAGAGCTGCCAACCGCCGTGTCGACCTGGTAGTACTGCCTCGCTCGCGCATCGACTTTTCCATTCCCAGGCCGCCGCCACGGGATGGCCAATGGCGAAGAATTACGGACGGCGATTAGCGCAGCGAGTGTGGTGTCCCCGGGTTCTTTGAGAAGCAACTGCGGATCCTTCGACTCCATTGGGCGCGAAAATGCGCCAAATTTCGCTCCGGATGACAGATCTGTATATGGTGCGAACTTAAGGGACATGACACTACCGGAGTCAGCGGGCGAGCGCGTGGTAGCGGGGCCAGGCGAAACGGGACTAGCATCGCGGAGCCCGCCCGTTGCGCTGTTTCTACTCCACTCCCAGCACCTTCACGATCACGCGCTTTCGCCGCTGTCCATCGAACTCCGCGTAAAACACGCGTTGCCAGGTGCCGAGATCGAGCCGCCCGGCGGTCACGGGCAAAGTGGTTTCATGGTGGAGGAGCAGCGACTTCAGGTGTGCATCGCCATTGTCTTCGCCGGTCTGATGGTGCTTGTAGTCAGGCCTCTGGGGCGCGAGCTGCTCCAGCCATTTCCCAATGTCCTCGATGAGCCCGCTCTCCAGATCGTTGACATAAACGGCGGCCGTGATGTGCATGGGGGAGACGAAGCAGAGGCCGTCCTGCACGCCGCTGCGCTGGACGATCTGCTCGATCTGATCGGTGATATGAACCATTTCCTTGCGCTTTTTGGTTTCGAAGACCAGGTATTCGGTGTGACTTTTCACGCATCATCTCCGTGATCAGGTTGTGTCAGGCGTTCCGGCAAGCAGGCGCCGACTGGTGCGCAGACGCAACAAAACGCGTCCTTGTCCTGAAGCGTACGGCTCCGCTTTCAGGACCGGGGCGCGCGTTGACCTGTTCGCTCAGAATAACTTCATCCGGCGGTGGGAGCCGGGGGTCCCTCCTGGGGTTGGGGCGCTTTCTGCGCCTGCTTGGAGGCGTGCACGCTTTTGTAGTGCCGCACATCCGCCCCCTGTACCCAGAAGATCACGTCTTCGGCAATGTTGGTAGCGTGATCGGCGACGCGCTCCAGGCTGCGGCAAATCATGAGCGCATTCAGGGCCTGGGGCGCCAGATGGCTCTGCTCCTCCATGACTTTGGTCAGAGCCTTGTAGGCCGCGCGGTTCATCGCGTCCACCGCATCGTCCATGGTGAGAACGGCGCGGGCCATCTCCGCGTCGGCTTCGATGAACGCCTGCAGGCTCTTGCGCACCATGTCGGCGGAGAGCGATGCCATGCGTGGGATGTCCACGGGAAGCTCGACGCTGCCCAAGGCTTCCATGTTGCGCACGCGCTCCGAGATACTCTTGGCCGCGTCGCCGACGCGCTCCAGATCGGCGTTGATTTTGATCACGCTCAGGATGAAGCGGAGGTCGATTGCCGTGGGCTGTTCCATGGCCAGCAGATCGAGCGCCGCCTGGTCGATGTCGCGCTCCATGCGGTTGATGGCCACTTCGCTGCGGCTCACCAGGTCGCAGATGGAAAGGTCGCGCACCCGGTACGCTTCAATGGCCCGCTGGATGGCCTGTTCGGCCAAACCGGCCATTACCAGGAGGTTCTCTTTCAAATCGTCGAGGCTTTGCTGAAAGCGTTTGCGTGTCATCCGAACCTCCCAGTGATGTAGTCTTCGGTCCGCTTGTCGCTGGGGTTCGTAAAGATCTTGTGCGTTGAATCGAACTCCACCAGCCGCCCGTTCAGGAAGAATCCCGTCTTCTCCGCGACGCGGGCTGCCTGCTGCATGTTGTGGGTCACAATCACAATAGTGTACTGCGATTTGAGATCGAAAATGAGGTCCTCGATCTTGGCGGTCGATACCGGGTCCAGGGCTGAGGCCGGCTCATCCATCAGCAACACTTCGGGGTCCACCGCAAGCGCGCGTGCAATACATAGACGTTGCTGCTGGCCTCCGGAGAGGCTTGCGCCCGATTTCTTTTTCAGATCGTCTTTGACCTCGTCCCAAAGCGCGGAGTTTTTCAGCGACTTCTCGACGATTTCGTCCAGCACGCGACGATTGTTATATCCGTTGAGCTTCAGGCCCGAAGCCACGTTATCGTAAATCGACATGGTGGGAAACGGATTGGGCCGCTGAAAGACCATGCCCACGCGGCGGCGAATGGAAACCGGCTTGGCCGATTCGTAGATATCCAGGTCCCCGATGCGCACCGTACCGGTGACGCGCGCGATGGGATTGGTCTCGTGCATGCGGTTCAGGCAGCGGACAAACGTACTTTTGCCGCATCCGGAGGGTCCGATCAGCGCGGTAGCCTGGTTGGCGGGAATGTGGAGATTGATGTCCTGCAGCGTGTGGTTCGATCCGTACCACGCATTCAGGTTGATCACTTCGATGCCGACGCCCACTTGCGCACTTCTCCTTGCTAGCTCGATTTCGTAGTTCTAAGTGTGACAATCGCTGTTTGGTGCGTACTCCGAAACTGAGAACTTTGAACCAAGCACCGGGTTAACTGGTACCTTTCAGGACGCCGCGGCTGGTCACGTAGCGTACGAGCGAGACCGCCAGCACGATGAGCACGATGAGCACCAGAGATCCGGCCCAGGCCAGTCGATGCCAGTCATCGTAAGGCGACAGGGCGAAGACATAAATCTGCAGCGGCAATGCCGCGATGGGACGATTGAGGCTGGTGCTCCAGAAAGCATTGCCCAGAACGGTAAATATGAGGGGGGCCGTCTCGCCGGCAACGCGTGAAAAGGCCAGCATGCAGCCGGTGATAATACCCGGCGATGCGGTACGAACCGTGATGGAAAGAACCGAGCGCCAGTTGGGCACGCCCAGGCCAAGGGCCGCTTCCCGGATGGCGTTAGGGACCATCAACAGCATTTCTTCCGTGGTGCGGGTGACCGTGGGAATCATCATGATGCCCAGCGCCACCCCGCCGGCAAAGGCCGAAAAATGCCCCATGAAGGGGAGGAAGCTGACATGAGGACTGACGATCAAGGCGTACGCCGCCATGCCCATCACGATCGAGGGCACGCCGTTGAGCACGTCGGCGGTGAAGCGTATCGCATTTGCGAGCTTGGTTCCGCGGCCAAACTCGGCGAGGAAGATGCCGCCGGCAATGCCGATGGGAATGCCGATCAAGCTGGCCAGGCCCAGCAGAACTGCCGATCCGACGATGGCATTGGCCATGCCGCCGCCGGTTTCGCCGGGCGATTTCGGCACCTTGGTAAAGAAGTCCAGATTGAGTGAGCTTGCCCCCTTGTAGATAAGGTAGACAAAGATGGCCACCAGGGGCGCAACCACGATCACGGTGGCAAGGACCGCAAGCCCGGTCACCAGGTGATCGGTCAGGGTCCGGATTCCTACCCGTGTTCTTTCTTCCGCTCTCATAATTCTCAGCTTGGTTCTTATCGTTTCATTGCACCCGGGCCGGCGCTCCCCGGGTGACTGCCCACACCAGCAAGCGCGCAAAGGCGTTCACAATAATGGTGACGACAAACAGAGCGAGTCCGATTTCGGTGAGCGCCGCACGGTGAAGATCGCTGGTGGCTTCGGCGTACTCATTGGCGATCACAGCGGCCATGGAAGTGCCATTGGCGAGCAGCGACCTGTGAATCTCGGGAGTGTTGCCGATGACCATGGTGACAGCCATCGTTTCTCCCAGCGCGCGGCCGAGACCGAGGATGACAGCTCCCACAATGCCGATGCGTGCATTGCGCAACACGCCCATGCGGATCATCTCCCAGCGAGTGGCGCCGAGGGCCAGGACCGCCTCGCGCTGGGAGTGCGGCACAGCGGTCATGACCTCGCGCGTCAGGGAGGAAATGAGAGGCAGAATCATGATCGCCAGGATGACTGCTGCCGATAGGAAGCCGAGGCCGGTGGGATTGTCATCCCCAAACATTCCTGTCCACCCCAGGTACTTGATGAGCAGCGGATTGACGTGTTCGCGAAGCAGCGGCACCAGCACGAACATCGCCCATAAGCCATAGATGATGCTGGGAATAGCGGCCAGCAGCTCGGTGAGGAACGCCAGACCGCTGCGCAGCGCCCGGGGACACATCTCCGTCAGGAAGATGGACAAGCCAATGGCCAGGGGCACCGATAGCAGTAGCGCCAGGAATGACGACACCAGGGTTCCATATGTGAACGGCAGGGCGCTGAAGTGCCCGTTTACGGGATCCCAGTAAACGCGCTGGTGAGTAACGGGATCGACGTCGGCCTGGTAGAAAAAGCGAAGTCCGAACTGCACCCAGGCCAAGTGCGACTGCCGCATCAGCTCGGTGGCAATCAGGATCACGATGCCGAAGATGGAAAGGGCGCACAGGACCATGAGCCAGTGGAAACCGCGATCGGCAAACGCCGAGTTCCCCCGGGACAGGAGAAACCGCCGAACGTCCGATTCGGGCGCAGGAGCCGATTTCTGCGGAGGCACCGCGGGAACGGGTGAAGGCTGAAGCCGGGGTTGCGACACACGGATCTCTGGCACGTGATCAATCACCTCGTTCAGGCTAACCGGGAAAGATGAACGAGAGGTTACAACCTTGCAAAATCAGTCGTATAGAGACGCCGTTTTCCTCAGTCCGAGGCCGTGTCCGGGAGGTTGGCGGGTCTTTTCGGATAAGCTGATGGACTGAATCCCGGTGGGTGCCGCCCATGAAGGTAATACTGGTTCTCTCCCTGCTCCTCTTCGCCTTTCCGCTTGCCAGTCAAACCGCCGCCCAGGATACGGCGGCGGCCGACCCGCCCACCCGCGTGTGGAAAGCTTGGTGGATAAGCCACCCCACGGCGCCGCTCCGCGACCCGCTGGTGCTCCATTTCCGGCGGACGGTGACGCTTTCATCCGTGCCGGCCAGCTACGTGGTGCGGGTGAGCGCGGATAACCGGTTCATTCTATGGGTGAACGGGAAGCGGGTGGGCGACGGGCCGGCGCGTGGGGATCTGGGGCATTGGCGGTACGAGAAGTTCGACCTGGCTCCACTGCTGAAGGCCGGCAACAACCTGATTACCGCAACGGTGTGGAACTGGGGCGTATTTGCGCCGGTGGCGCAGATGAGCGACCGGACGGCGTTTCTGCTGGAAAGCGCGGCAAGCGACGCTTCAATCAGCACGCCGGACGGGTGGATGGTGGAGCAAGAGCCGGGGCAGCGGCCGCTCGACCGGACCTCGGTGGGCCTGCAGGAGTATTTCTCCTCCGGGCCGGGCGAGGAGGTTGATGCGGCGAAGTACGACTGGAACTGGGACGCGGCAAGGGGGACGGGTGGGAACTGGGTCAAGCCGGGGGACCCCATGCGCGACAGCATCTTCCCGGGAACGAATAAGGCCCATTCGGCCGACACGACCGGCGATAATCCGTGGGCGCTGGTGCCGGATGAGCTGCCGCATATGGAGTACTCCCAAACCACTCCGGGATCCGTTGTCAGGGCAGACCAGGCCGACTTGCGGCAGTTCCCTGCCTCGCAGGTTTCTGTGCCGGCGGGGAGTCACGTGCACATTATGCTCGACCGCAAGACGCTCACCACCGCCTATCCGCGTCTGGTGGTCTCGGGAGGCAAGGGTGCGAAGATCCGCCTGACGTACTCCGAAGCCTTGTACGACAAGGACAAGCACAAGGGCGACCGCAACGATGTGGGAAACCGCCAGGCCTACGGACTCAACGACAGCTTCCTCCCGGACGGCGGCGAACACCGCGTCTTCGAGCCGCTGTGGTGGCGGACCTGGCGCTACCTCGACCTCGACATCCAGACGGCCGGCGAGCCGCTTACGCTGGAAGCGCTGACCGCCAACTTCACGGCGTATCCGTTCGAAGAACGCGCGAAGCTGCAGACGGGCGACGCGGATCTGGACAAGATCTGGGAGATCAGCTGGCGCACGGCGCGGCTGGATGCCCACGAAACGTACATGGATACGCCCTATTACGAGCAGCTCCAATACATTGGCGACACGCGGATCCAGGCGCTGATCTCCTATACCGTAGGCGGCGATGACCGGCTGGCGCGGCAGGCCCTGGAGGCGTTCAACGACTCGCGCATACCCGAGGGCATCACCCGCAGCCGATATCCCAGTTCCCTGCCGCAGAACATTCCCACGTTCTCGCTGTTGTGGATTGGGATGCTGCGCGACTGGTGGATGTACCGCCCCGACGCCGCGCCGGTTCGTGAGTCGCTCCAAGGCACGCGGTCGGTTCTGGGCTGGTTTGCGCAATACGAACGCCCGGACGGGTTGCTGGAAAAGCTGCCGTGGTGGAGTTTCATCGACTGGGTGCCGTCAGGCGAGACACCCACTTACGACAGCCACGGAGAGTCGTGCATCACGACCCTCCAATATCTCGGCGCGCTGAGAGATGCGGCCGATCTGGAAGAGCATCTTGGCGATGCGGTCATTGCCGACCACTATCGCGATCGCGTGGTGCACGTGCGCTCGGCGATCCAGGGCAAGTGCTGGAATGGCGACCGCAAGCTCCTCGCGGACAATGCTGACCAGAAGGTCTTCAGCCAGCAGGCCAACATTCTCGCTGTTCTCTATGATGTGATTCCCAAGGAGCGTCAGCAGGAGGTGCTGAAGCAGGTACTGGCGATCGAGCCGGGCACGACACCCAATCACCCCAACGACAACGACCCGTCGTCGGGGACCCCGCCGAACGGTACGCTGAGCGCGTCTTACTACTTCCGGTTCTACCTTTCGCGCGCGCTGGAACACGCCGGGATGGCCGACCTTTATCTCGATGCTCTGGGCCCATGGCGCAAGCTGCTTCCGCTGCACTTCAGTACGTGGCCCGAAATCCCCGGCGACACGCGCTCCGATTCGCACGCGTGGACGTCGCATCCCATTTATGATCTGCTGACGGTGGTAGCGGGGATCGAGCCGGCGAGTCCCGGATTTGCGACAGTGCGCATCGCGCCGCACCTGGGAAAGCTGCCGTCGCTATCAGCAGAGTATCCGCATCCGGAGGGAATGATCGAGGTGCAATACCAAATGCACGATTCGGGTATGGATGCCACCATCACCTTGCCGGGCAAGCTCAGCGGTGAATTCGTGTTTCATGGCAAACGCCAGCCGTTGGAGCCCGGATTGAACCACATTACCGCGCAATAGAATCGCAGTCATCGGAATCCACGCAGATACCGAGCCCATGGCTGATTTCTATGCCATCGCTAGTAGACCGTGTTACAACTTCGACATGACAAAAGGCAAGAATTCAACTCCGCCGGGGCATGTAAATCTGCGCATGCTGGCGGAGCACCTGGAACTTTCCCAGACCACAGTTTCACTGGTGCTGAATAACTCGCCCTCGGCCAAGTCCATTCCCGAGGAGACGCGCAAAAGGGTGGTCGAGGCCGCGGAACGGCTGAACTACCGGCCCAATTACTTTGCGCGCTCGCTGCGCCAGAGCCGCTCGATGAGCGTAGGCGTGCTGGCGCCTGATTTGAGCGAGGGTTACTTCACGCGCGTAATGAGCGGGGTGGTGGAGGAACTGACGGCCGCGCACTACTTCTTTTTCACCGCCTGCCACGACTGGAACCGCGAACTGATTGAGAAGTATCCGCGCATGCTGGTGGAGCGAGCGGTGGATGGCTTCCTGCTGCTGAACACGCCGGCCGACCAGATCGACGTACCGGTGCCGGTGGTGGCGATTTCGGCGCACAGCCAGGTGGAGAACGTCACCAACATCGTGCTCGATCATCATGCCGCCGTGGAGCATGCGCTGAAGCACCTGTACGATCTCGGGCACCGGCGGATTGCTTTCATGCGCGGCCCCAAAGCCATTCCCGATTCCGATTTCCGCTGGGAAGCGATCCAGGAGGTGGCGAGCGAAATGGGTCTGCGTATCGATGCCAACTACGTAATCCGCATCGATGCGAGCGGGTGGTCGATGAAGACGGGCTATCATCCCATGGCTCCCGAGATCGGCTTCAAGCCCATGCAGACGTTGCTCGAGAAGAGCAGGGATTTCACCGCGGTGTTCTGCTTCAACGACATCGCCGCCATTGGCGCCATCCGCGCGCTGAAGGATGCGGGACTCTCGGTGCCGGGCGATGTGTCGGTGGTCGGCTTCGACGACATTCTCTCCGCGGCATACGCGACGCCTTCGCTGACCACCGTGCGCCAGCCGCTGCTGGAAATGGGCAAGCGCGGCGCACAGGTGCTGCTGGAGCGGATCGGCAATCGCGAGCAGGAGTACCCGGCCGAGATCAGCATGGCGCCGGAATTCGTGGTGCGCGAATCGACGGGGCCAGTCGCGGCACGAGCCAGAGCCTGACCGGTCAGCGCTGCCGGGCTGAAGTCGTCTTTCGGGAACGCAACTCCCCGACAAAGAGAGGGCCCGAATGGGTAGGAGCCGGTCCGGCGGGGTGGCCGGCCTTCTTACGTGAATTTGGGTTCGAATCGTGTTATTCAAACCATAGTAATTCATAAACTGGTTACCTTTGAGGGACGCATCCTCGGTTACCGGATTCCCCCTTTGTGTAAGAGCCAAGCATGCGTAAGCTCCTCATAATTAAAGGCAGTGGGAATGATTAGCCCCGAGGCAAGCAGCCGGAGCTCTCGAAGGTTCAGCCATGCAGGTTCTCGACAGCATCGTGCGCGCGGGGGAAGCCATGATGGCCCGGCAGGATTTCGACGTCATGGATCGCAACACGGATCCGGCGCTCGATGAACTGACGGAGTTCACCGCGGTGCTGAGCGGCGCGGACTATGCGTACATGGGGTGGTTCGATTTCAGCCGCCTGTGGTTCAAGTCGAGATTCGGCTTCATGGCCACGGATCAGCCACGCGCCTCCACCGCGTGCCAGTACCTGATGGAAGACGGGAAGCCCCTGATCATCGATGATGCGGCTTCCGACCCGCGGTTCTCTCCACTGGGAATCGAAGTACCGGGAGGAAAGCCCTGCCGGTCGTACGCCGGCCTGCCGCTGCGAACCGCCAATCAACGTATCGTGGGAACGCTGGCCATAGTGGCCCGCAAGCCGAAGCAGTTCGGGCAGGAGCATCTGACCCTGCTGGAGGTGGTTGGCCGTCAGATCATCACCCGCCTCGAACTGTATAACCGTATTCGCGCGCAGGAGCAGGCGCAGCGCGCGCGGCAGCGCATGGAGCGAGCGCTGGCCATGGAGCGCTGCTTCGTTGCGGCTACGCTGGATTCGATTCCGGCGCTGGTGGTGGTGCTAGACACAGCGGGCCGAGTGATCCGGTTTAACCAGCCATGCGCCCAACTGACCCGATTGGACCCGACCGAATCGGCGGGGCGGGCCTTCGTGGAAGCGCTGCTGGAACAGGAGGATCGCCAATGGGCGGCCGGCAAGGTCCGCGAAGCCGCGGGCGGCCAGGTCTCCGGTCCGCATGAAACTTGGTGGCGGATCAGCGGCGATGCAAGGCGGCGCGTGAGTTGGACGCTGCGTCCCCTGAAGGGGCCGAACGGCGAGATCCAATACCTGATTATCAGCGGGCAAGACGTGACCGACCAGCGCGAGGCCGAAGAGGCCCTGCTCTCCAGCGAAAACCGCTACCGGGAAGTGGTGGAAAGCAGCCTCGGATTCGTCTTTACCTGCAGTATGGAAGGCCGGCTGACTTCGCTAAATGCGTTCACCGCCGAGACCCTCGGCTACCGCATCGAAGACCTGACCGGACGTCCGCTAACCGAACTGCTGGACGGCCCGGGAATCGCTTGTTTCCAGGAGTGCCTGAACGCTCTGAAAGCCCAGGAGGAATGGCACGGCACTGTCCCGGTGCGCCGCAGCGATGGAATTTACCGACGCATCGCGTTCCGCAGCCGGCGGATGAAACTGCTTGGAGAGCGGCCGTTCGTGCTGTTCCACGGAATGGATGTGACCGAGCAGCACGAGGCCGAGGAAGCACTCCATATCGCGACCCGCCAGCGCGAGCTGATCCTGGAGTCGGTGGGGGACGGCATCTACGGTATCGACCTCGACGGACGGCTCACGTTCATCAACGAAGCGGGCGCGCGCCTGCTTGGCTACCAGGCCGAGGAACTGACGGGGCGCGAGATTCACGAAGTGATCCATCACAGCCACGCCGATGGCACGCCCTACTCGCGCGCCACCAGTCCGATCCTCCAGGGGATGCGCCGCCGGGAGGCGGTGCGCATGGGGGACGAGGTTTTCTGGCGGCACGACGGCACCAAGATTCCGGTGGAATACATCGCCAACCCGCTCATCGAGGACGGCCAGCTCTCCGGGATGGTGGTGGCATTCCAGGACGTCTCCGAACGCCGCCGCCTGGACAGGATGAAGGATGAATTCATATCCACGGTGAGCCACGAGTTGCGTACTCCGCTAACGTCACTGCGCGCCTCGCTGGGGCTTATTTCCTCGGGCACGCTGGCCAAACGGCCGGAAAAGCAGCACCAGATGATAGAGATGGCGATCGGGAACTGCGACCGCCTGGTTCGGCTGGTGAATGACATTCTCGACTTCGAGAAGATGGAAAGCGGGGGGCTGCCCCTGAGGCACATAGCGATTGAGGCTGTGGATTTGCTGCGCCGCGCGGCCGATGTGGCGCACTCGGTAGCCACGGCTGCGGACATCAGTCTCGCGGTCAAGGCCGCACCCGGTCTGGTGTTTGCGGATTCCGAACGCATTCTGCAGGTGCTGAACGAACTGGTCTCGAACGCCATCAAGTTCTCACCGCCGAACACCGTGATTCGTCTGGGCACGCAACCGTCTGCTGAAGGCGAAGTGTGTTTCGTGGTGGAGGACCAGGGCCGGGGAATCCCGGCGGAGAAACTCGAGCACATCTTCGACCGCTTCCAGCAGGGGGACGCTTCCGATTCGCGCGCACTGGGAGGCACGGGACTGGGGCTGGCGTTGTGCCGCAGCATCGTTGAGCAACACGGCGGCCGCATCTGGGCGGAGAGCACGCCGGGAAAAGGAAGCAGGTTCCTGTTCGCTCTGCCGGCGGCGGAGACGGTGCCGAACTAGCTGTGAGCGCGAATGCCTTCCCGCCTTAGCTCGACCCCATGGTTTGGGGAGGGTGGGAGACCCAGGTTTCGGGCTGGTTCTACTTCTGGCCGACTTCGGATTTTGCGCCCTGGGGTTCGGTGAGCACTCCGCCGTCGACGGAAGCAGCCATCAGGTGATTGCCGGCGGACCGAACGAGCACCACCGGAAAACCTGTCCGCAGCCACTTCCATTCGAGCGAGGCGGCATCGATGGAATAAACGAGATCGCTTCCACGGGAACAAACCAGGATTTTGTCCTGGCGAGCGTCGTAATAAAGATCATCCACGCCCGAGAGCGGCAGCCGGTGCACCCACATCCACGTCTTACCTTTATCGTGGGTGAAGTACACTCCTTCGCGCGCGCCGACCCAAATGGTTCCATCTTTTGAAAAGGCGACGCGGTGAATACGGGTGAGAGCGGTGGGGACGCCCATGGGCCACCAGGTCTGCCCGGCATCGTTGGACAGGACCACTCCGGTTGGCCGCGCGGCAACCATGCTGGAGCCATGCGCTGCGACCGAGAGGTAATCGACGGCTCCCACGGTGGGACCTCCCTGCCAGGTGTCTCCTTTGTCCTTGCTGGTGTAGAGGCCGCCGGCAGTGGAAGCCAGCCAGGCATCGCCGGAGAGGTCCAGTCCGTAGACGCGTGTGCCGAGCTCGCGCGGCGGCACTTTCACCTTTTTCTCAATAATCACGTGCTTGCCGCGGACGACCTGGGGCACGGGCTTTCCGATGGTGTTGGCAATGGTGTTTTTTGGCTTCCAGGTATCGCCATCGAGCGCAAAGATACCGGTGTTGGTGCCCGCCAGCACGGCGCCGTCAGGGGATTGCGCCAAGTCGAAGACGTCGCGGCCATCGAGACCTCCCGCAATCTGCTTCCACTGGCTGCCGCCATCGTTGGAAACGAATACACCTCCATATGACTTGTCGTTGACGACGCCGGCATAGACGAGCGACGGCTTCTCAGCGTCGACCAGGAGGGCCTCGACTTTGCGCGCCGAGAAACCGTGATTGGAGTCATTGAAGGAGACCGCGGCGTCGTTGCTGGAGAGCACTCCGCTGCGATCGGTGGCCAGGAGCACGCGTTCCGGATTTCGAGGGTCCACAAAGACGTCGTTAATAATCACGTCGGGACCGGTCATGCGCTGGAAAGTTTTGCCGGCGTCGGTGGTTTTGTAGAGGCCCTCGGTTGTTCCTGCGTACACGGTGTCGCGATGCACGGGATCCTGGCGAAGCACGCGCGTCCGGCGCGCGGTTGCAGGGATGCCCTGGATCTTCCTGAACAAGAGACCGCCGTTAAGGCTTTTGTAGATTCCGCTGCACGCACTGGCATACACGGTCCCAGGTTTTACCGGATCGACAATGATGGAGAACACGTCGGAGTCGTCAATCACGCCCTGCTTGATGTTCTGCCAGTTTTTTCCGCCATCGGTGGTCCTCCAGGGCAGGTGCCAGGTGCCCGCGTACACGATATCGGGATTTGTGGGATCGACCGCCAGCGACTCGACTTCGTGAAACTCCTTGTTGCCGGCGGGGCTGATGAGTTGCCAGGACGCCGCGGCATCGGTGGAGCGGAATACGCCGTGCAGGGTCCCGGCGAACAGGATTCCCGGATCGGAAGGCGCCTGGGTGAAGGCGCGAATGGATTGGCCCTGCAAGCCGGGGTTGGAATTCCAAGTCTTGCCACCGTCATGGCTGATCCACAGCCCGCCGTCGGGCTTGTCGAACTTCCAGGCAGCGGCATAGATCAGCGAGGGATCCCGAGGGTCGGCCACGATGTCGTCGATGACCAGGTCGTCGACTTTGTCGAGCCTGGCGAGTCGATGCCAGGTTGCCCCCTCATCCGTGGATTCGTAGATCCAACTGTTGGTCGTGCCCATGTAGAGGTGGTTGGGGTCGCCTGCGGCGGCTTCAAGGGAACGCGCGTCGCCGCCATCGGGACCGACTGCGGTCCACGCCGCTTGCGCCTGGAGCGGGGGAGGAATGAAAGAAAACGGAATCACCAGGGCCGCTGCGGCAAGACGCATTGAAAAGCTATGCAACAAGTTTCGCAATGAAGATACCCGTGTGGGATTCAACGCGCGGAGAAAGAAAGAGGCTGACCGGCCCGCCGGTCAACCTCATCGATTCAGCGGAAGATTTGTTTCGATACACTCGCAACGTGCCGCCGGTCTCGTCAGGACCGGCGCCTCAACAGATTCACTTCAGAGTTAAGCAGGAAGCGTGCCGCTGAAACAGCCGCACGCTTCCCGGTTTTGACTTACTTGGCCGCAGGCGCCCGATGGTGGTGCCTTTGCGGCAGGGGCTTGCGGACCTGGGGGGTGACGGTGGTTTCGTCTACCGGCGAAGTGCCCTGCACGTCGGAGCCGAAGTTGGCGCCGGCCGGCACCAGGTAGTCTTCCACCTTCTGCCCGTCGGTGGCGCTGGTGGCCACGCTGATGCGGGAAGGATCGATGCCCTTCTCTTTCACCAGGTAGTCCTTGGTGTTCACCGCGCGCTCGGCGGCGTAGTCGTCCACCTTGGCCTTCTTGTGGCGGGCAGCATTCTTCTGCTGCTTCTCCATGTTGGCCTTCTCCTTGGTGTTGGACTGGCCAACCACCACCGCCTTGGCATCGGACTGGTTCTGCAGGCTCAGTGCCACCTGGTCCAGGCACGCCTTAGCTTCGTTGTCCACCCGCGTGGGACGCTTCTTGTCCGTCTCGAAAGCGATCGAGCACAGCGCCTGGGTGTGCGGCTGCGGCGGAGGAGGAGGCGCGAGGATGGTCAGGTTGGTGTTCGACGAGGCGCTGTGACCCTTGTCGTCAGCCACGTTGCAGGTGATCGACACCGGCCCCGTCGGCGCGCCCGTCGAGGAGTAGCTCGCCGAGGCTCCCGTGCCCGTCACGCTGCCTCCCGAAGCCGAGTACGTGTAGGTCAGAGGACGGTTCTGCGGGCTGGCCGCAGTGGCCGTGATGCTGGCAGAGTCGCCCGGCTTGATGGTCGTCGGACTCACCGAGCAGGAGATGGTGGGCGGCTCGAATTCCTTCACCGTGAAGGTCGACGTGGACTGCGTCGCCACCTGCCAGGGCTTCAGGCCTTCCTTGCCCGGCTTGCCTTCCTTGGCGTCGCATTTTACCGTGTGCTGTCCGGGCGGCAGGTTGGCGGTGTTCACCGTGGCCGTGGCGCTGTTGCCCGCCGCTTCGATCCCATCCCCGGAGATGCTGTAGACCAGGTTCAGCTTGGGATCCTGCGACCCGGCCGCCGCCGTCACCGTCACCGGGTCGCCCGGGAACACCGACGTGGGGTTGGCCGAGCAGGCGACCGTCAGCTGCGGAGGAGGCGCCAGCGAGCCCACGTGGAACACCAGGCCGGTGCTCAGGCGCGCCGAGTTGAAGTTGCCCCGCCCGCCGAAGGGAACCGGGCCCCAGTTGATGTGCATGTACTCGTAATCGGCCTGGAACAGGCGGATGCCCAAGTGGCCGTTGAACAGCGGCGTGTTGTAGTCCATGCCGCCCCCGGCGGTCAGCGCCGGGCCCCACTTCCAGGGATTATGGTCGGGACCGTTCATGCGCGCAGCGCCCACCAGCCCATGGATGAAGGGCGTGATATCGGGAGTGGGGAAACGCGCCACCAGGCCGCCCGCCACCGTGTACGCCGCGCCGTTGCTCGAACTGCTGTTGGTGAACATGTCGTGAGACGCAGATTCCGCCTGCGCCCCAACAAACTTGTTGAAGTAATACGTGCCGCTGCCGATGATGCCGTGCTCCATCGACTTGTACGTGTACGGCAGCGACAGCGAGGGATTGAAGTATTGCGGGACCAGCACCGTCCCCTTGGGCGCCAGGTAGCTGTAGCCCCCAAAAATGTCCCAGCGCGACGGCGAATCCGACGACGATGCCTTGGGCGCCGGCTTGGGCGCGTCCTGGGCCGCCAAAGCGACAGGCACGGACGCCAGCATGGCCAACGCTAAGCCCCGGCCCCAAGATTTCAAAAGATGAGAATGCATGCGTTTCTCCTCCGCAATGAAGCTTTAATTGCCAAATGAATTGATTTGTTATGTGAACGGTTTGTGGGAATCGGCCTAATCGACCCACAGGACGCTTCGCCGAACATTAGCTCAACCCTACTAAACGTAACATACACACAATGGGACAGAGCACATTTCTTCAACAACTTGCCCCCGGTTTCCCTACCGGTAAACAGTATCGCGCCCGGCAGGGAATGCGGTAGCGGTTCACAAATTCTGTACGTCTTATCTGCAGCGTAATCGTTCTCACACCCCGAACGAACACACCCGAGTGTCGAGCCAATCAAGCCCGCGCCCGTCCCTACGTAGCGTTCAACGTCTTCAGCAGGCTGCGCGGTTCGTGCTGGATTTTCTCCTGAAGGAGGGTAATGGCGTAGAGCAACTGTTCGGGTCGCGGCGGACATCCTGGAACGTAGACATCCACCGGAATGATCTGGTTGACTCCCTGCACCAGCGCGTAGTTATTGAAAACGCCCCCGGAGGTCGCACAGGCACCCATGGAAATCACCCACTTCGGTTCCGGCATCTGGTCGTAGAGCCTGCGAATCACGGGCGCCATTTTCTGCGCTACGCGGCCGGCGATGATCATCAGGTCGGCCTGGCGCGGAGAGGGACGGAAGACTTCGGCGCCGAATCGAGCGATGTCAAAGCGCGACGCCCCCATGGACATCATCTCGATGGCGCAGCAGGCCAGCCCGAAGGTCATGGGCCATACCGAACTCTTCCGAATCCAATTCACCGCGAAATCGAGAGTGGTGAGGAATACCCCTTCCGGCTGATCAAAGCCGTAATTCACCTCTCTCAGCTTGACGCGGTTATTCGCGCTGCTCTCCAGACTTCCGAATAGGTAGCGATCGCGTTCGGGCAGTTCCGCCATGATTCAATAATACCTCCGCCTGCACGACAACGCTCCTGCGACGGCACCTGGGCACGACGGGGTGGGGCATGCGTGAAGAGACTGCTCGGAAAGCAGCAGCCATTAAATCAACTGCGATGGAGGACAGGCCGGTTTGCGTTGCACGATGCTCGCAACGATCGGGTGTATTTCTTTATTCCGGGCAGGGCGCGAATCCCGTGAAGCCCCGCGGGGAGGCTCCAATGACGCCGCGGCAGGAGGGCTGCAGGACACGGGGCGACCGCCAGGATGAGGACCATCAGCGACGCACCCAGACATCCCCGCTGCGCAGGTCCGAGATTGTGCATTTCCGCGCCTTCTCCCTTTGCAATTCTTGCACGCATGAAGAGGGCATAAAGACGCATTTCATGCTCCGGCGCATGGATTATGATGATGGGAGAGTCCACCGCAATATTGATCCGCGCCGCATGCTGAGCGGAAGCCCTGGAACAACTTCCTGATTCGCAGAACGCAGTGCAATCGCGGCGTGCGCGCGAATCGGCATAGCCGTGCGACTTTCGGCGGCAATGCTGAAACTCGGTCAACGAACCTTTTTGGAGCAAACCAGAATGTGCAGTTTTTGTCTTCCACCGGTGTTTCCAACTCGCGCATGTGAACCGGTTCGAGGTGGGACACGGAAATTTCATTTCGTTCCCCGGCAATCGTGCTGCGCCACGTTAGCGCGACCCGGCGGTCTTGCGAAACCAAGGCGCATGGTTTTGTCTGGTTTGAAAACCGGGCTGGTGCTGCCTCTTTTCCTGGCTCCTTCGATCGCGATGGCGCAACCCCCGGTGGCTGCTTCGCAGCCCGCGACACAGGCGCAGATCGCCGCCCTGCAACAGGCCGTGCAGAATGCACAGACCTCCGGCGACAACGGCTGGATGCTGGTCTCGGCCGCACTCGTGCTGCTGATGACGGGACCGGGCCTGGCCCTTTTCTATGGCGGGCTGGTGCGGCGCAAGAACATCCTGGGCACGATGATGCAGAGCTTCGCCATGATGGGCGTGGTCACCATTCTGTGGGCCATCGCGGGCTACTCACTGGCATTCGGACACGGGAATGCATTCCTTGGCGGCCTGAATCACATGTTTCTTCGCGGCGTCGGGCTGGGGCCGTCGGAATATGCTCCCACCATCCCCGAGCAGACCTACATGATCTACCAGTTGATGTTCGCGATCATCACGCCGGCTCTGATCACCGGCGCGTTCGCCGAGCGCATGAAGTTCAGCGCCATGGCCGTGTTCCTTTCGCTCTGGTCGCTCTTCGTCTACAGCCCGATGGCGCACATGGTGTGGGGCGCGGGCGGACTGCTCAATGCCAATGGCGGCCATTTTCCCAGCCTCGATTTTGCCGGCGGCACGGTGGTCCATGTCACGTCGGGGGTCTCGGCCCTGGTGACCGCTCTTTACCTGGGGAAGCGCATCGGATATCCCAAAACGGCCATGCCTCCTCATTCGATGGTGCTGAGCTTTATCGGCGCGTGCCTCCTGTGGGTGGGCTGGTTCGGGTTCAATGCCGGCAGCGCGCTCAACTCCGGCGCACTGGCCACCAGCGCGTTCGTGAACACCCACTTTGCCGCGGCCGCCGCCGCGCTGGGCTGGACCATCGCCGAATGGATCCACAACGGCAAGCCGACGGCATTGGGCGCCATCTCCGGAGCGGTCGCGGGGCTGGTGGCCATCACGCCGGCCTCCGGGTTTGTGCAGCCCATGGCGGCGCTGGTGATCGGGGTAATGGCCGGGCTCTTTTGCGCATTCATGGTGTTTCAGGTCAAGAACTGGTTTGGGTACGATGATTCGCTGGACGCCTTCGGCGTGCACGGCGCGGGTGGCACTCTCGGCGCGTTGCTGACCGGGATCTTCGCGGTGTCCACGATCAACCCGGCCTTCGGAGCGAGCGCTTCCGGAAAACCGAACCCGACGGGAGGAATCGACGGCCACTGGGCGCAGTTGGGAAACCAGGCGGCCGGGGTAGCGATTGCCTGGACCATCTCGCTGATCGGGACACTGGTGTTGCTGTTCGTCGTAGACAAGGTCATCGGTCTGCGGCTCTCGACGGAACACGAAATGACGGGCCTCGACCTCTCCCAACACGGCGAAGAAGCCTACGATTTCAACGTCTACAGGGGTATGTCGGAGTAAGTGTTTTGCGTGACCCGGCGTGGATGATGCTGGTACGTCCGGGGCGTTTTCGTTTTAGTTTCCGGTCAGGGCAGGACTTGCGCCGGGTTGACCGCAAAGGCGGCCCGGCCTGATAGGCTGTCAAACGAGGCAATTGCTCATGTTGAAGATTGAAGCGGTTCTCCAGCCTTCCAAGCTGGACGCTGTGAAGGACGCCCTGCTTGAAGCGGGTATCGAGGGGATGACGATCCTGGAAGCGCGCGGCCACGGGCGTCAGAAGGGCCACACCGAGTTCTACCGCGGCCGCGAATATACGGTTGATCTTCTGCCCAAGGTGAAGATCGAAATGGTGGTCCCGGATGAATTGAAGGATAAGGCCATCGAGGCGATCATTGGGGCAGCCCGCACGGGCCGAATCGGAGACGGCAAGATTTTTGTGAGCCCGGTGCTTGACGCTATCCGAATCCGCAATGACGAACGCGGCGAGACCGCGCTGTAAGCCCAGGCGATACTCGCCAAAACTGCAACGATGCGGCCAGCGTAATCTCATTCTCTCCCCCGCGCGGACGAAAAACAAAGACGTCCGCGAGGGTGGGGCACGCGGTGCTCTCGAATCTCTTCCCTACTCTCAGTCCCAATTCCCTGCAGTTTTGCCTTATTCTGGTTAGACATCCTTCTTGCTTCGGCAAGTCATACATACCACTCATGAATCCAGTCGGCATCGCGGTTGACGATCTACGGGAGCAGTATCTGCGGGAGATGG
Organism: Occallatibacter sp.; assembly: GCA_036502905.1. Lineage (GTDB taxonomy): Bacteria > Acidobacteriota > Terriglobia > Terriglobales > Acidobacteriaceae > Telmatobacter. The sequence continues at coordinate 20,714 of DASXXV010000256.1, forward strand.
CGCTTGTCCGCCAGACGTACGAACGCACCGGAGACGGCACGGCCGCCATCCGTCGCCGCTCCGCGGTTGTGGACCGTATCCTCATTGAAATGTGGCGCGGGGCCTTTTCCGGCCAGCCCGGGCTGAATATCTCGCTGATCGCCATGGGAGGCTACGGACGCAAAGATTTGTTTCCCTTTTCGGACGTGGATGTGCTCTTCGCGTTCGGCGACGACAAGGCCGAGGAACAGGCGCGAGAATCGGTGCGCGCCATTATCCAGGGAATGTGGGATATCGGATTGCGCGCCAGCCCCGCTTCCAGGACTCTGAAAGAAGCCAGCCGCTTCGATCCCGACAACCTCGAGTTCACCCTGGCCACTCTCGACCGCCGTTTCCTGGCGGGGCAGTTCCCTCTTTACCAGCAGCTGCACCAGACCATCCTGCCCGGGCTGGTTCTCAGCGAATGGAACGCGATCACCCAGAAACTCGGGGAGATCGCGCGCGCCCGCCATCAGAAGTACTCCAACACCATCTTTCACCTCGAGCCTAACCTGAAAGATTGTCCCGGAGGACTGCGGGATTACCATCTCGCCCAGTGGTTCGCGCTGTTGTTCCACCTGAAGGAAACCAAGGAATGGCCGCGGCAGCGCGGCGGGGTCTTCCAGAGCGCCCGCGGGGATGCCGAAGCGGCGTTCGATTTTCTTACCGCGGCGCGATGTTTTCTGCACTTCCGACATGGGCGGGACGACAACGCGCTTGACTGGCAGTCGCAAGACGAAGCGGCGGCCAAATCGATCGGCCTGGAAACGCGCGGCACCGCTGATCCCGCCTACTGGATGCGGACTTATTACCGGCATGCGCGCGTAATCTATCGCCGCGCCGTCCTGCTGATGGAAAATCTTCCCGCCCCGGTAAGTTTTTACCGCCAGTTTCGCCGCCGCCGCACTCCCATCGCCGGCACGGATTTCATTCTCGACCAGGGCCGCATCGATATCCTCGCAGGCGCCCAGTTCAGCGACACCACTGCTATTCTCCGCGTCTTTTCACTCATGGCGACGCACGGCTACAGCCTTTCGCAAGCCGCCGAAGATCGCATCACGGATGCGCTTCCGGCGCTGGCGATCCGCATACCCGAAGGACCATATCTGTGGAATGCGCTGAGGGAAGTGCTGCTCGGACCACATGCCGCGCATGCACTGCGAACGATGCATGCCCTGGGCGTGCTGGAGATGCTGTTGCCGGAATTCCACGGGATCGATGCATTGGTCATCCGCGACAGCTATCACCGGTACACGGTGGACGAGCACACGTTCCTGGTGATCGATAACATCCACGGGCTGCGGCAGCCGGCGCACGACTACGAGAAGCGACTGGCGCAGTTGCTGCCGGAGATCGACCGGCTGGACTTGTTTTTACTGACGCTGCTTCTGCATGACACTGGCAAGGCGCGCCGCACGGGCGAGCACACCAGCCAGAGCGTGGAACTGGCGGACAGCTTCATGGCGCGGCTGGACTTTGACACGGAAGAGCGCGAGTCGGTTTTGAAGCTGATCCGCATGCACCTGGAGATGTCGAACGCACTGCGGCGAGACATTTTCGACCAGGAGAATGTGCGCGGCTTTGCGGAGAAGATCGGCAGTCCTTCGCTGCTGAAGATGCTGACACTGTTAACGTATGCGGATATCAAGGCGGTGAATCCCGAAGCGCTGACTCCGTGGAAAGCGGAAAACCTGTGGCAGCTTTACATGGCCACCGCCAACTTCATGGATCGCAGCGTGGACGAGATCCGCTATCACGCGGCTATCGATCCAACGTTACTCAACCGCCTGCGATCGATGGTGCCCATGAGCCAGTACCCGGCTCTGGGACAATTTCTGGAAGGCCTGCCGCAGCGCTATCTGCAGACTCGCCTTCCCGAGCACATACGCAATCACTTCCTGATGGCCGCCAACCTCGACAAAGACCCGGTTCAACTGGATCTCCGGCCGTCGCGGCAGTTGTTCGACCTCACCGTGATCACACGCGATCGCAGGCGGCTGTTTGCGGACGTCGCCGGGGCGCTGGCAGCCTGGGGCATGAACATCGTGAAGGCCGGCGCGTTTTCCAATGACAACGGCGTCATTGTCGACAGCTTCCACTTCAGCGACATCTTTCGCACCCTGGAGCTGAATCCCAGCGAAAAAGAGCGTTTCCTCGAGTACATGCATGACGTAGCGGCGCAAAAGCTGCCCGTGGAGCAGATGCTGGACGCGCGGCGGCACCAGAATCAATCGAGCAACATCAAGGTGGAAGTGCCCACGCGGCTCAGCTTTGATTCGGAATCGTCCACGCACTCGACGCTGTTGCAAGTGGTGGCGCAGGACGGGCCGGGGCTGCTGCGGCAGGTGGCCCTGGTGCTGAGCAATCATCAATGCAATATCGAAGTCGCGCTGATCGACACAGAGGGCGAAACGGCCATCGACGTGTTCTACCTGACCAGCGGCGGAGCCAAGCTGGAGCACGAAATGCAGCGGGCTCTGGCCGAGGATCTGACGACGGCGCTGGAGTCGATGCGGGCGCCGGCGTAAGAAACAACCGCAGCCAGGGTCCCAGAGCCTCTCAATGCGCTTTTGCCTCCCGCGCAATCTCCCTTTCCCGCAGCCAGGTGAAGATGACCGGCGTCACGACGAGCACGTGAAGCAATGAGCTGAGCATCCCGCCAAGCACCGGGGCGGCGAGCGGGCGCATGAACTCAGAGCCGACGCGCGTGGACCAGAGTAGCGGAAGCAGGCCGGCGACGACGGTGGCCACGGTCATGACCTTGGGACGCAGGCGCAACAGGGCGCCTTCCATGACCGCGGCGCGCAGTCCGTCGCGGGTGAGCACGCCATCGGCAGCCTTGCGGCGCGCGACGGCTTCTTCGAGATAGATCACCATTACCACGCCGGTCTGTACGGCGGTGCCGAACAGCGCGATAAATCCCACCCACACGGCCACCGAGAAGTTGAGATGCAACAGCTTGACCAGGAAGACTCCGCCGGTGAGCGCGAACGGAACGGCCAGCAATACGTGGGCGGCTTCTTTCGCGGAGTTGTAGGTGCGATAGAGGAGAATGAAGATCACGAGCAGGACCATGGGAATCACAAGTTCGAGCCGCTTGCGGGCGCTGATCTGGTTTTCGAACTGGCCGCTCCAGTCGGTGTAGTAGCCCTGCGGCATCTTCACGCGGGTGGCCACTTCGCGGCGCGCCTGGTCGACAAATCCACCCACGTCGCGGCCGCGCACGTTGAGCAGCACCGACCCGCGAAGCAGGCCGTTTTCGCTGGAGATCATGGATGGACCAAGCGTGGTACGTATCGAGGCCACGTGGCTCAACGGAACCTGTGCGCCATTGGTCCCGGTCACCAGCACTTCGCCGAGCAGCTGCGGATCGGCGCGGAAATCGCGTGCGTAGCGCACCCGCACAGGAAAACGCTGGCGGCCCTCGATGGTGGTAGTCAGGTTTTTGCCTCCGATGGCGGTTTCGATGACGTCCTCCACGTCGCCCACATTCAGGCCGTAGCGATCGGCGGCGGGGCGGTCTACGGTCATCTCCAGGTATGGCGCTCCGGTGGTGCGCTCGGCATAGACATCGGTTGCGCCGGGGATCTGGCGCACCACGCTCTTGATCTGGTCGGACAGCGCTTCGATAACGCGCAGATCGGGACCGAATACCTTGATGCCGACCTGGGTGCGAATGCCGGTGGAGAGCATGTCGATGCGGTTGCGGATGGGCTGTGTCCAGATGTTGGTCACACCCGGGATCTGCAGCTTCTCATCCAGGCGCGCCATGATGGCGTCCTTGGTCAGGCCGGTGGGCCAGGTGTCTTTGGGTTTGAAGATGACGGTGGTCTCTTCCATATTGACAGGCGCAGGATCGGTGGAGGTTTCCGCGCGGCCGGCCTTGCCGACAACCATGGCTACCTGGGGATCGGCGGCAATAATGCGGTCCTGCTGCCGCATGATCTGGGTGGCGCGGGTGAGGGAGATACGCGGATCGGTGATGGGCATGAAGAGGGCGGTTTCCTCATCGAGCGGCGGCATGAACTCGGATCCGATGGTGGTGGCCGTGTAAACGGCCGCAGCAAACAGCAGAGCTGCCGCGCTCAGGGTGACAAAACGATGGCGGAGCGCCCCGCGCAGAACCGGACGGTAGATCGCACCGAGGATGCGCATCGTGGGGTTCTGATCTTCACGATGCAATTTACCGCGAATGAGAAATGTGCACAGCACCGGCACCAGCGTGATGGCGAGGATGGTGGACGCCGCCATCGCAAAAGTTTTGGTGAAGGCCAGGGGGTGGAACATCTTGCCTTCCATGCCGGTAAGAGCAAACACGGGAATAAAAGCCAGGATGATGATGACCATGGCGAAGGTGATGGGCCGTCCGACCAGGCGGGCGGCGTTCAGCGTGATCTCCCAGATGTGGTCGCGATAGCTGCCGTGTTCCTCGTCGTATTGCTCCGCCTGGCGAATCACATTCTCCGTCATCACGATGCCGGCATCGACGAGCACGCCGATGGCGATGGCGATGCCGCCCAGGGACATGATGTTGGAGCTGATATCCGCGCCCTTCATGAACAGGAACGAGCAAAGCACGGCCAGCGGCAAGGGAATGGTGACCACCAGGATGCTGCGGAAATGCCACAGAAAAAGAATGTGCGCCAGCGTAACCAGGATGACCTCTTCGATGAGCGCGTGCCGCAGGGTGTCAACGGCGTGATCGATGAGAATGCTGCGATCGTAAAACGGAAGGATCTTTACGTGGGCAGGAAGACCGGGCTCAATCTCCGCAATCTTCTGCTTGATGGCATCGATGACCTCTCGTGCGTTAGCGCCGTAGCGGATGATGACGACCCCGCCGACGGCTTCCTTGCCGTCCTTATCGAGAACGCCACGGCGGAATTCGGGCCCGAGCTGCACGCTGCCCACGTTGCCGAGGGTGACGGGCGTGCCGTTGTACGCGCCCAGGGAGATGTCCTCGATATCCTTGAGGCCGCGAATGAGGCCGATGCCGCGCACGATATCTTCGGTATGCCCCACCTCGATGACCTTCGCGCCCACGTTGTTGTTGCTGCGCTGCACGGCGCCCGTTACATCCTTGAGGGAGACGTTGTAGGCGCGCAGCCTGATGGGATCGAGGTCGATCTGATACTGCTTGACGAACCCGCCCACGCTGGCCACTTCGGCTACTCCGGGCACGGAATTGAGCTGGTACTTGATAAACCAGTCCTGGATGGAGTGCAGGGTGCCGGAATCGTAGGGGCCTTCGACGGTATACCAGAAGACCTGCCCGACGCCGGTCGCATCCGGCCCCATTACCGGCGTGACTTCCGAGGGCAGGAAACTGCTGGCCAGGCTCAGTCGCTCGAGGACTCTGGTGCGCGCAAAATAAACGTCGACCGAATCTTCGAAAATGACATTCACCATCGAGAAGCCGAACTGCGACGAGGACCGCACGCTCTTCACGTGGGGGAGGCCTTGCATATTCACGGTCAGCGGATAGGTGATCTGGTCTTCGACTTCCTGCGGGCTGCGGCCTTCCCATTCGGTAAACACGATGACCTGGTTTTCGCTCAGGTCGGGGATGGCATCGATGGGCGTATGCAGGAGGGCCCAGTAGCCCCATGCCGCCATGGCTGCGTAAACAGCCACGATGAGCCACCGGTTCTTCATGGAGAATTCAATGATGCGGTTGATCATGTTCTTCCTGACTCTGTGGTCCTGATGGTTCCTTGCCTACCTGGCGCCCAGGCGGGTGCGTGCGGATGCGATGACCGCACCGTTTTTGCGGGCTTCGACGGTCGCGCTCCAGGAGCCGGACATGGGCACCTTGCCTTTGCCTGCATAGATCTGCCGATCAGCGGACCACGCCAGGGCAAACGAATTTCTCATTTCCGGCATGTTCATCGAGGGCATGGCCGGCATGACCAGGGTGACGGTCACCTGCGCGTCGCTTACAGGCTTGCCGCTGGCGTCGGTCAGCGACGCCTGGAACGTGTTGTCTTCCGCGCCTTTCAGATCGCCCACGGGATGCAGTTCGATGGTCGCGGCATTCGGGGGAGCGCTGGTGGCGCCGCCCGCCTGCCCCTGTTGCCCGGTGGCGAATTCCTTCGAGCCGCCGAACAGCCCCGTCATGCCTGAGCTCAACTGGGCCTGCGAGTCGATCATGAAGTTGCCGTTGAGCACCACCGAGTCGCCGGTCTTCAACCCGCTCAGCACCGGGAACACATCCTCCGTGGGGGTTCCCACTTTGATTTCTCTGGCTTCGAATACACCCCCGGGCTTGGCCACGTAGACCAGCTTGCGTGTTCCGGTGTCGAGTACAGCGGAGCGCGGCACGACAATGGCCGGCCCCGCGGCGCGGCTAACGAAGGTCGCGTTCACAAACATTCCCGGCATCAGCCGCATGCCGGGATTGGGCAAGTGCACGTGCACCGGCACGGTGCGGGTCTGCGGATTGGCGGCAGGTTCGATGAATTGCACCTGACCATGCAGCGTGCGATTGGGGAGCGCCTCGGCCGTAATACTGACATCCTGTCCGGGATGGATCTGCGGCAATTGATCCTCAAAGACGTCTGCCTTGATCCAGATCTCGGTCAGATCGGCCAGGGTGAGCAGCGTCTCACCCGCGTTGACGTATTGGCCCTGAGTAACCTTTCGCTCCACCACGGTTCCTTCACCGTGGGAGTAGATGGTGACGTGCGGAACACGACTGTCGCTGCTCTCGCCTGATGCAGCGGCGCTGATCTGCCCGGGTGTGATGCCCCACAATTCCAGCTTGCGGCGGCCGGCTTCGACGAGCGCGTCGGCCTGGGAGCGCGCGTACACATCATCGGACTGCCCCAGCCGGCTCTGATGTTCCTGGGCCAGCCGGTACTCTTCCAAAGCGGTTGCCACCTCGGGACTGTAGAGTTCGGCAATCGGCTGGCCCGGCCGAACGCGCTCGCCGGTATATTGAACGTAGAGTTTGTCCACCCGGCCACCGATCCAGGCGCTGAGCGCGGCCAATTGCGATTCGGGCTGCTCCACCCGTCCGAAGGCGTCGATGCTGGTCTTCAGCACGGCGGTGCGCACCTGGGCCACCTGAACGCCGGCGGCGGTCATCTCGGTGGGCGACAGTTGAACCGTGGCGCCGGGCTGTGTTCCCTGCGGCGGTTCGATCGCGCTGCGGCCTGTCTGCGGAGAGGCGGCGATGGCGGCCGGCGGCGAGGCAAGCACGCGACCGGTGCGCACCGCCAGAACTCCGCCGATCAGCGCAACCGCCGCAACTCCCGCTCCCGCGCCCAGAAAGAAAACCTTCTTTTCGCTCGATGTCATTTGTTCATGTCCTCCTTGATGGGCGCGGAAAGAGGCGCGCCGGTGGCCCGCTCCAGGCGCGCGATACCCGTGTCGACGGCGGCTTCCGCGGTGTAGAGCGCGGTTTCGACGTCGAGAAGGACGTTCTGGCTGTCGACCAGGTTGGCGAATTCGCCGCGATTATTCCGGTAGGCCGCGGTGGAAGCCTGGAATGCTGCGTCGGCCTGCGGCAGGAGCGTATCGCGGTAAAGCTTCACGCGCTTTTCCGCCGCGAGGATGTCGATCTGCGCCTGACGGACCTCCAGAAATACGGCGTTGGTGCGCATCTCCAATTCGGTCTGCGTGACTTCGGTGGCGGCGTCGGCTTGTTTCGCCTCGCTCTCGTGGCGGTCGCGATTCCAGCGTGGCAGGTTCATGGAGAACTCCGCCATGTAGGCGTTGCGCGACATAGAGCCGGTGGGCATCAGCATGTAGCCCAGACCCACGGTGAAGTCGGGCTTGGACGCCATGCGCGCCAGGTGACTTTCATCCTGCGCTGTGGAGATTTGCTTGCGAAGTGCGGCGAGTTCCGGCCGGTTCTCGATGGCGGCCTGCTCCAGGTCTTCCATAGACGGCACAGCAACGGGAACGCCATACGTGCCGGCAATCTCGATGGCTTCGTCGGGGCGGCGGGCGAGAAGGGCATTTAACAGCGCGCGAGCAGAGTCGCGATCCTGTTCGAGTTCGATCATGTGCTCGTTGAGCCTGGTCACGGCCATCTGGGCGCGCAGCACATCGGCCTGAGATACCTTGCCCGTGGTGTAGGCTGCGGTGGCTGCGTCCAGGGCCTCCTTCATCAGCGCGGCTTCGCGGTCGTGCAGCCGGAGCGCGTCCGCGTTGCGCTTCAGGTCGGCGCAGGTCTTGCGCACCCCGGCGGCGACTTCCTGGCGGAGGGTCTCCAATTCTTCGGAAGCGACCTGCACGTTGTCTCCCGCCAGGCGGGCGCGCATGTCGCGTTTCTCACGATTGGGAAAGGTCTGCTGGACCATGAACATCAACTGCGCCTGGTTCAGGTCCCATGGCTTGCTCAGAGGCGTTTGCCAGTCGCGGACCGCCAACATGGGGTCGTCGAGGCTGCGCGCCGTGGCGATTTTCATCCGCGCCAGGGTCAGGCGCCGGGCCGCCGCCCGGATCTCCGGATTCGCCTCGCGGGCCTCGGCGATCGCCTGATCGACCGTCAGTACCACGGCGCCGGGATTGTCCGGGTGGTCCGCCGGCCGGTCTGCCTGGGCAAGACACTGCCAGGTACAAGCCAGGGCGGCGGGTATAACCAAATTTCTGATTTTCACTTTCCAAACTCCGCAAGACGTGCGGAACCGTGCAGTGATCGCCTTCCAACCGCGGCGATGGGCACCCCCGGCAACACCGGGCGTGGACTTCGCAGGCAAAAGAAGGGCTGAATCAGCAGGTCCGCATCACCGGTAGAACAAATCGCCCCCGGGGCGAGGACACTTCACGCCAGGAGCAGTCGATGCGGGATGGGAAGAAATCAGATGCGAAGAACGAGTTGGCCGGGCGGCGGAGAGGGATAAGCGATCGGGCTGGTAGTACGGCCTTTCAGCGTCACCTCCGCCACAGCGGAAAGTTCGAATGAGGCGTGCAAAGTCATCGCTGTCGGGCTTGCAGCGCGTTCAACCACGACCGCAGGCAGTTCGCTGCGAACGATACAACAATTGGCTTTAACGCTCGCGGAAGGGGCTGAATTTTGCGCGCAGCAATCGTGCGCACTTACCCGGCCTGGCGACTGGCACCTTCCATAAGGCACCAACAGCACAGCTATCAGAACGATAGCGACGCCGGCGCGATGGAGCATGCCTTTTGCCATGTACCTAGCCTAGCATTAGCTGGAGTGACGGCGCCGGTGATGCGCGTCACTCAGATTCTCGTGGCGGGGGCGATTCTGGTGTTCGACACCACCCCGGCAACCAAGACGTGTCGCCAGGACCACGGGGTTGGGGGAGATGGGCACCCAAATCAATGGTCCGTTCACAATGAACGGGCGATGGAGCGGCTAGGATATTTTGCGAACGGGAAGAAAGAGGAACGGAGCAACGTTTTTATTTGAGATATGCACGAACGAGGTCGATCAGATCTTCCGCCAGCTCCGGAGCGATCTGCTCTTTAGCTCCGTCGGTGAGATGGAAGCGGATATGGGTTTCCAGCACCTCGCCCATCAGCGCATTGACGCCACCGCGCACCGCGGCCAGCAGCATCAGCTGGTCGCCGCAGTCACCGTTGCTGGTCAGAGACCGCTCGAAGGCATCCAATTGGCCGCGCAGCTTGCGTACGCGCTGGACCATCTTGATGGTTTCGCGTTCGTGGGACATTGATCTCCCGGGTTCGTTGATAGAATATACCAAAGGGGGGTATGGTACTCGGGGACTATTGTACCCAGACGTCCCCGCCGCGCCAATAAGAAAGGTTCCGGATGCGCCGCATACTCCATTGCACCCTCTCTTCGTTTCCCCTCCTCGCGTTCCTGTGGGCTGGAGCCGGTGCACGGGCGCAATCGGCTTGCTCCCCGAGCGCCCGGGAACACAGCGTATCTATGGGATGGGAATGGGGCACGGGATCGAGACCGACGGGCGCGAGCGCCAATGTCGACACTTGCCCGCCGCAGTCCTCTGGCGGCGATGCCCCTGAAAAGGCATCGCCGCCTCCGGATCCGCAGATCACTATGTTTTCCCACCCGGAGGGCGCGCGATGGTGGGTTTCCGGTCAGGCCAACGTCATCTTCCAGGGCCGGCTTCCGTTTCACTCGCCGTACCAGGGGCCGAACAGCTTCCGGAACTCCGCAGAGTATAAGACTTCGCTGGTGGAGACCCTCTATACCGCGGTTCGTCCCACCCGCTCGATCCGCTACAACACTGACCTGGTGCTCGATTTTGAGTCCGCGGGAGGGCGCGGACTGAGCCAGGCGCTGGGCCTTGCCGGGTTCACCAACCTGGACGTGGTAAGGAATCCCAACCTGGGCAGCAAGCCGTATATCGCGCGCTACCAGGTCCACCAGGTGATCGGGCTGACCGATAAGACCAGCAGCCAGGAACCGAATTTTTATGCCCTGGCGACCAGCGTGCCGGTGCGGCGCATCGAGTTCCGGGTGGGCAAAATGACCCTGCCCGACTTCTTCGATTTCAACGACGTGGGATCCGACAGCCACCTGCAGTTTCTGAACTGGACGGTGGACGACAACGGAGCATGGGACTACGCGGCCGACACGCGTGGTTATACCGTGGGCGGCATGGCCGAGTACGACGAACCCGCATGGTCTGTTCGTTACGGCATCTTCGCCATGCCGGTGATCGCCAACGGCATCGACATGGACTGGGCGTTCAGCCGCGCTCATGGGCAGAACGGCGAATTCGAACTGCGCCACAGCCTGGTACCCAAGCGCAAGGGCACGACGCGCGTGTTGTTCTACGCGAATCGCGCGCACATGGGAACGTATCGGGAGGCGGTGAATGCTTACCTAAACGGAACGGACGCGAGGCCCGACATCGTGTCCCACGAGCATTTCGGGGCACTGAAGTACGGTTTCGGCTACAACGTGCAGCAGGAACTGACCGGCAATCTCCGCGTCTTCGGGCGGTTCGGGTGGAATGAGGGCCAGCACGAATCGTTTGCGTATACGGAGGTGGATCAGACCGTGGAGGCAGGAGCCGACTATATTGGCCGACGCTGGCATCGCGAGCAAGACAAACTTGGGATTGCCCTGGTTTCCAACGCGATCAAGCGCGATCACCAGAATTACCTGCGGCTGGGGGGACTGGGATTCCTGCTGGGAGACGGAAATCTCAACTATGGACGGGAGAATATTGTGGAAAGCTACTACGACTGGCACGCCTGGCGAGGGTTGTTTTACGCCATCGACGTGCAACACATCTCGGATCCCGGCTATAACCGAGATCGCGGTCCGGCGTGGGTGGGCTCGGTACGCGGGCATATTGATTTCTAGCCAAAGTCGGCCCGGGAGACGTTTCCGATATCCTAGGAGGAACGTTTAGATGGGTAGGAGTGCCTGGTGGCAGGTTTCGACAACCACGTTCTTGTGTATGACGTGGGAGGAAGTCACATTTCGGCGGCCGTCTTCGATGGGGGGACCTGCAGCCTGGCAGGGGAAGCAAGCGCGGGCTACCCTTCAGAACAGACCACCGAAACATTTCTCCACGTTCTCCACTCGCTGGGGGCGGCGGCGATGCAGGCCGGGGCGGGGGTTCGCGGCGCGGCGCTGGCAATGCCCGGCCCTTTCGATTACAACCTGGGCGTAAGTTGGATGCAGCACAAGCTCCCATACCTTTACGGCTTTGATCTGCGGGGGGCTCTGGCAGGCCACTTCGGCTGGCCGGTGTCCAAAGTGCATTTTCTGAATGACGCCGCCGCCTTTCTGACGGGGGAAGTGGCGGCCGGAGCGGCGCGCGGCGTAGACCGGGTGGTGGGGATCACTCTGGGAACCGGCGTGGGCTCGGCATTTGCCGTAAACGGGCACGTGGTGCGGGAAGGAAGCGGCGTCCCTACGGGCGGCGAAATCTGGAATGTGCCATATCAGGGCGGAATCGTCGAAGACCAGATCTCGACGAGAGCCATTCAGAAGAGCTATCGCGAACGCACCGGGCAGGAGCGGGATGTGGCGGCCATCGCCGGGTTGGCAGCCGCCGATCCTATAGCAGCAGAACTGTTCGCAGAGTTTGGCCGGAATCTGGGGGTGGCTTTGCGCCAGGTGCTCTCCGTCTTTGCACCGCAGGTGATCGTGCTGGGCGGGGGCATCTCTCGTTCCGCGCACCTCTTTGTTCCGGCGGCGCAAAGCGAGGTTGGGGGATTTGCCGAATTGCGGGTTTCGGCGCTGAGGGATCATGCGCCGCTGGTGGGCGCGGGAGCGGCGTGGTTTGAAAGCGAAGGGCGAGAAGTTCCAGAAAAGGTTCCAGCGACGAGTTGATCAAGGCATGGATCACTCGGATCACGCCGTCTGTTGTAGCTGCCATCGAAACCCATTTCCGAATGCCGGGCAAACACACCTACAATTCTCTAAGTCGCTCGAATGATTGGGCATTCCGTTGATCTCTGCTCCGGTTGGGCGTCCGCCGCAGAATGAACCGGATTGTCGGAAGAGCAACCCTTTCGAGATGGAACGCGCCTTATCTGGGAGATGAAAGAGGCACGTGTTGAGAAAGCTTTTGGTAACGAGTTTGCGTTTTCCGCTCTTGCCTCAGGCACACGTGATGAGCCTATTGGTCCTCTTATCGATTCCGGCGATTGCCGGCATTTTATGCATGGCTGTTGCAATCACCGCCCAAGTGTTGTATCCGCGACTGAAAGGCCGCCCATGCCGGGTGATTCAATTCCCGGTCCGTGTCGACCAGCGGCCACGCCGAAG
>DASXXV010000257.1:0-9526 GCA_036502905.1 Occallatibacter sp.
AGGCTGGGAGGAGCCGCCGGCGCCTGGGTATCCGGGTTGCGCACCACGTCGCCCATTGCCACCGTCTTGGTAGTGGGCGCCGGCACCAGCGGGGTTCCGTCGGTGCGCATCAGGCCTTCCACTTCATCCTTGTCGGAGATCAGGGGCTTCTCGCCCATCTTCGCCAACTCCACGCGGATCACCCGGTTGCCATTGATGCGCACGAACTGGACGTCCTTGGGCGGCGCGCCGTAGATCCATTCCTCGAAGGGCATCTGGCCATCCATCTCGCGGATCTTCCTCTGCGGCTGTCCCAACGCGAACAGGACCATCTCGGTGCTCATCCCCACCATCACGTGGTGGTTCACGATGGCATCCTTCAGCTTGGGCGGCAGAGTATCTGTAAAGGCCTGGATGGGGGTCTTCACGTCAAAGGAGATCAGCGGCGCCAGCAGCGCCTTGACCTGGGACCCCGTGAGTTCGGGCATGTGGCCCTTGAAGTCGAGGGTGAGGCGGGAGCCGACGGGATCCTGATCGTTTCCGTCCTGCACCACGGGGTTCATCGTCGGACCGCTGCCGATCTGAACATGGCGCAGGAATCGATGCTTGTGGTCCGGGCCGCCGTTGATGTCGAAAATGATCTTGGAGTTCTCGATTTTCACGTCGGTCAGCACCAGGCGGTCGCCGGGCTTGGCCGACGTTCCCTCCTTGGTGATCATTTCCAGAAAGGGCTCTCCGGCGGGTTCCAGCTTGCCGTTGGCCACCAGCGTCAGGCCTTTGTGCCCCTTGGGAAATGGGCGCATCGCAAAGCCCTGCTCTGACTCCATGATCCGCATGACTTCCAGCCGGTTCTTGGCGTCCATGGGAGCCGTGGAAAGCTCCACCTTGGTGGGATCCACCTGCGCAAAGCGGCGATCGACCGCCGCCGGATGATTGGGGTCGGCGACCCGCCCGGAACTGTCGATAGTGACCTGGGCCAACGCGGACCCGCCGGTGACAGCGCATGCAGCAGCCACGATAAGAAAGATCCTCGCCGCGGCACAGGGATGGAGCTTGGTTCCAAACGAGAATGTCGGAGAAAGGTGCGGCGAAAACATGGGGACCCTCCCATGGCTTGTTACAAGCATTGCGCAGACAGCGAGCCGAAGCAAGAGCTAAGAGTTAAATTGAGTTGACACGGCCACAAAGCGAGTCGAGCGGGCCGGCCGGGCGGCTCTTCACTGCATGTGCTTATTGGGAGTCGCCGCTATTCGGAATCGTTGCCTGAGACCGGCGGGGTAGCACGGGCGGGGACGTCCGGAGCGCCGTCCGGCTCGGGAAACAGGTTGGGTTGCCGGTTCGGTTGCCGGTTCGGTTGCAGGTCCGGGCTCGGGTTCCCTTGCATGGCAGGCCCGATCTGCACCAGCGGCGGGGGCGCCGGTTCACGCGTCGCGGTCTCGTGCTGGCGGCGCGCGGCGGCGTCAAGGTCTACGGGAATGCCGCCTCCCACGATCTCGGGAGCGTTGTACTTGAAGTCGAGGTCGCGCGTGAAGCGGTAGACCACCGGAATGGCCGCCAGTAATACGAAAACGGCCAGCCAGCTACCGTCCAGCCCGAAGCCGCCGCCGGTAAGCCAGAAGGGGCCCATGGGATCGCCCTGGACAACCGGGGAGTGGCTGCTGACGCCGCTGACGGCCAGTCCGAAAAAAAGCGCGCGCGTGGCCTTCCACCCGAAGTTGATTCCCCAACTCACCCACAAGGCGCGGGTGCGAAGGTAGGCGGTGGAAAGGACGATGGTGAAAACTACGGCGACCGCGGCTCCGGCCTTGCTCGCACCCGGCTGAATGGCCTGGAGAAAGGCATACAGCGCGGCAAACCCAATCACCGCTCCCGCCGGTCCCACCGAGCGGGCAAAACGCTGAAAGGCGTATCCGCGGAACGCGATTTCCTCACCCAGCGCCAGCAGCGCGAAGAACGCGGCGTCGGCCACAAACCATCCCCACGCCCGCGGTGAAAAGGAAAAGCGGATAGCGATGCCGCCGGCCGCGGCCATCACCGCGGCGCACACCACCACTGCTCCCCATCCGATCGCCAGCCCCAGGCCCGTTTCGTGGAGCCATCCCGAACGCCGCGGCAATCCTTGCACCCTCACAGGGTGCGCCTGCCCGTTGAGCGAGAACCCCACCCCCGCGTAGCCCAGCAGGAGAAGAAACACCAGCATGGCCTGCTCTACAAGCGGCGACCACTGTTCGCTGGCAATCCCCTGCGCGCCACGGCGCGCCAGGGCGCGCGCCAGGAAGTAGTAGAACAGCGCCAGCACGAACTGCACGTAGGCGCGAAAGCGGCTGTCGGACGCGCGGGGAACGGTGGGGGGCGCGGCGGTCATGAGCGCGCCACCGCTCCTGCGCGAACCTCATTGCGAACGGTCCGGCCGCTGAAAACGATTTGGGTTGGCAGCTTTGCCGGGCGATGGAGCAATTACGAACCTTCCGTGTAGAACTGCGCGATGTTGCGGAACTTCCTCTGGCGCAGGGCAACCAGCTCATCCATCGGAATGGCCTTGAGCTCGTTTAGATGCCTGGTGAGCGCCTGGCCCAGCAGTCCGGCTCCGGCTTCATGGTCGGTGTGCGCCCCCTCAGGAGGCTCGCAGATGATCTCGTCCACGCAGCCCAGTTGCGCCACTTCCGGCGCCGCGATTCGCATGGCCTCGGCGGCCAGCTGCTTCTGGTTGGCGTCGCGCCACATGATGGCCGCGCACGACTCCGGAGTGATTACAAAATAGAGCGCATTCTCGAGGATCAGGACGCGGTCGCTCACCGCCAGCGCCAGGGCGCCCCCCGATCCGCCTTCCCCGCTGATAATCGAGATAGTGGGAACGCGCAGCCGAGACATCTCGCGGATGTTGCGGGCGATGGCTTCCGCCTGGCCGCGTTCTTCAGCGCCCAGGCCCGGGTAAGCCCCAGGCAAATCGATGAAGGTGATGATGGGCCGGGAAAATTTCTCCGCGATGCGCATCGCCCGCAGCGCCTTGCGATAGCCCTCCGGGTTGGGCATGCCGAAGTTGCGCTTCACCCGCTCCTTGGTGCTGCCGCCCTTGCGATTGCCGATCACCAGCACTTCTTCGCCGTTGAGCCGCGCCATGCCGCACGCGATGGCCTCGTCGTCGCCAAAGGCGCGATCCCCGTGAATCTCACTGAAATCTGTAAAGATCCGCTCGATAAAGTCCATGGGATAGGGCCGCTGGGGATGACGCGCCCGCTCGATTCTAACCCACGCGGCCGATTTGGCCGGCGCTGCCGGTTTGGCCGGTGGGTGTCCGTGTGTCCCTTGCTGTTCGCTCATCGCAACCTGTAACACCAACTGATTCTACGGGGCGCAGGCCCCGCCGACCAAATCGCGCGGCCGGCGGGTTTGATGAGCGGGTTGGGCCGATGCTAGAATCCGGCATCGCCTGCCCGCCTTCCCGGCCCGATTCAACCTGACCCGTCGCGGCCCGAAATCATTTCGCGCCCCTTCCCGGAGGCACTATGGACGTCATCACGATGGTGGAACCCGCGCCTGTGCAGTCGCTCCGCCAGCCCTGGTCGCCGCTCGCGCGCATTGCCTTTCGCTTCTGCTTTGTCTACTTCGGACTGTATTGCGTTCTCACCCAGATCATCCTCTCGATCCTGATCATTCCCAAGGTGGATTGGTCCGACCCGGGAACGCTGGCGCCCATTCGCGCCGTCGTCTTCTGGGTGGGCGCGCATGTTTTCCGGTTGAGCACGCCGCTGGTGTACTCGGGCAGCGGCAGCGGCGACAAGTACTTCGACTGGGTCCTGGTGTTCTGCATCCTCGCATGCGCGCTGATCGCGGCGGCAGTGTGGTCGGCAATCGATCGCAAGCGCCAGGACTATGCCACCCTGCAGAAGTGGTTCCGGCTGTTTCTACGCTTCTGCCTGGGCAGCCAGATGCTGGTCTACGGTGGAGTGAAAGCCGTTCCCCTGCAGATGCATTATCCCTTCCTGTTCGTCCAGACCGAGCCGTTCGGCAATCTCTCTCCCATGGGAGTGCTGTGGGCCTCCATCGGCGCGTCCCCGGCCTACGAAACCTTCGCCGGCTGCGCGGAGCTGCTGGGCGGCTTTCTGCTGATGTTCCCCCGCACCGTAGTGCTCGGCGCCCTGGTGTGTCTCGCCGACCTGACGCAGATCTTCGTGTTGAACATGACCTACGACGTGCCGGTGAAGCAGTTCTCTTTTCACCTCATCCTCATTTCCCTGCTGATCCTCGCGCCGAATTTCAAGCGGCTGTCTAATTTCTTCTTCCTGAACCGTCCGGTGGAAGCGCCGCAGCGCACACCCCTGTTCTCGACTCCGCGGGCAGAGCGCATCGCGACCGCTTGTATCGCCTTTCTGTGGCTATGGATGATTGGCAACAACGTGTATGGCGCGTGGGACGGCTGGCGGCAGTACGGCAGCGGTGCTCCCCGGCCGCCGCTCTACGGCATCTGGAACATCGAGGATTACAGCGTCGACAACCAGCCGCACCCCCTGCTGGTAACCGAAGCTCAGCAATGGCGGCGCATCATTTTTGATTTTCCTGACTCGGCCATGGTGCAGCGCATGGACGAGTCAAGCAGCGGCTATGGTGCGAAGCTCGATCTCCACGCGAATACGCTCTCATTGACCGACCGCAAGGACAAGAAGTGGAAGGCAAGTTTCACGTTCACGCGGCCAGCCCCGGACCGTCTTACGCTCGATGGCGCCATCAACGGGCAGAAGACCGCGATGCAACTGCGCCTGCTGGACCATTCAAAATTTCAATTAAACTCGCGCGGCTTCCACTGGATCCAGGATTATCCATATAACCGCTGAGCCGGCCTCGTACACTGGGATACGAGCCGGCGCATGACTCCAGCCATTGAATTCCGCGATCTCGAATTTCACCTCCCGCAGGGGCGACGGCTGCTCGATCATGTTTCTCTGGCGTTGGACGAGGGTTCCGTCACCGCCATTCTGGGCCGCAGCGGCTCCGGAAAAACCACCCTGCTGCGCACTGTGAATCGAATGATCGAACCCACCTCCGGCGCGGTGCTGGTGAACGGGCGCGATGTGCGCCAGGCAGACCTCATCGCTTTGCGCCGCGGGATGGGCTACGTGATCCAGGAGACCGGGCTGTTTCCGCATTTCACAGTGGAGCGCAATGTAGGCCTGGTACTCGAGGCCCAGGGCCGGACTCGCGGGGAGCGCGCCCAGCGCAGCCGCGAACTGCTGGCGGCGGTGGGCCTGGAGGCGGATGGATTCGCGAACCGCTATCCCCATCAACTCTCCGGCGGCCAACGCCAGCGCGTCGGACTGGCGCGCGCCCTCGCCGCCGACCCGGCAATCCTGCTGATGGATGAGCCGTTCGGCGCCCTCGATCCCCTCACCCGCGCCGAGATGCAGGACATGCTGCGCGGCTTGCTTGCCCGCCTCAGGAAGACGGTGCTCCTGGTGACTCACGATCTCGATGAGGCGCTGTACCTCGGCGACCGCATCGTGCTGCTGAATGAAGGACGACTCGTGGCCAGTCTTGCGCCGCAGGAGTTCCTGCGCTCGCAGCAACCCGAGATCGTCGCCTACATCCGCGCGTTCCACCGCGGCGAACGCGACGCGATCCGCGCCGAGAACCCGGCCACCTCATCGTCTCGACCGTTTCTGTCGAAACGCGCCGAAGCCGCGAACCCGGGGCGAGCCGCGACGGAGGACCAACCTTGAGTTCCTTCCTGTCCCAGTACGGCAGCGTAATCGGCACGCTCAGCATTGAGCATCTGTGGCTCACCGGCGCGGCGATGCTGTTCGCTACCGCCATCGCGGTGCCCGCGGGCATCTGGCTCACGCGCGCGCCGCGCTGGGCCAACCCGGTGATCGGCGCCGCCAACGTACTGCAGACCATTCCCTCGCTGGCCATGTTCGGTTTTCTGCTTCCGCTGCCGTGGCTGGGCGAACGCGCCGCCCGCATCGCCATCGTGGCGCTCACCGCCTATGCGCTGCTGCCCATCGTCCGCAACACCTATACGGGCATTCGCGGCATCGATCCGGCGGTGGTGGAGGTGGCGCGCGCGCTGGGGCTGACCGATACGCAACGTCTGTTCAAAGTGGAACTGCCGTTGGCGGTTTCGTTCATTCTCGCCGGCCTGCGCACGGCCACAGTCACGTGCGTGGGCATCGCCACCATTGCCGCGGCCGTGGGTGCAGGCGGCCTGGGCGAACTTATCTTTCGCGGCGTGGCGTCCGTAGATAATCGCCTGGTGCTTGCCGGCGCCGTGCCCGCCGCGCTGCTGGCCCTGATTGCGGATGCGGGTCTGGGGATCCTCGAGCGCAAGTTCAGGGTGCCCGCGTGAGCAGAGAAGGGCCCGGGGCGCCATCACGCGGGGTGCCCCAGGTCTCGCGTTTGAGACCTGGGAACACACAACTCCGAATTCACCACGTCTTTTTGCTTCTGTCCTTACTCGTTCTCACCGCCTGTTCCCCGCCGCGCCCCAACTATCCCGTCATCGGCGCCAAGAATTTCACCGAGCAGGTAATTCTCGGCGAATTGCTGGCCCAGGAGATCGAGGCGCATTCGCAATTGAAGGTCGAGCGGCGCTTCTATCTCGCGGGCAGCTACATCTGCCATCAGGCTATGGTCGCGGGCCGCATCGATGCCTACGTCGAATACACCGGCACCGCCTTGACGGCAATCCTCAAGCAGCCGCTCGACCGCGATCCCGAATCGGTGTTGAAGACAGTCCGTGCTCTCTATGCCCAGCGGTATCACGTCACGGTGGCGGATCCTCTCGGCTTCGAGAACACCTTTGCGATGGTGATCCGCGGGGACGATGCGCAGCGGCTCCATCTCCGCACCCTCAGCGAGGCCGGGCACTACACGCCGCAATGGAAGCTGGGAGTGGGCTACGAGTTCGAGCAGCGCCCCGACGGGCTGCCCGGCCTGAGCGCCGCCTACGATCTGCATTTCGACGGCCCGCCGCGCACCATGGACCTGGGACTGCTGTATCGGGCATTGACCGCTCACCAGGTGGACATGATCGCCGCCAACTCCACCGATGGGCCGATCCAGGCCCTGCACCTGGCCGCCCTTGCCGATGACCGCCACTACTTCCCTCCCTACCAGGCGGTGCCGCTGGTGCGCGACGAGGCCCTCGCCCGCTGGCCCGCTATTCGGACCGCGTTGCAGGCCCTCGCCGGCCGCGTCACCGCCGACGACATGCGCGCCATGAATGAAGCCGTCGACGGCCAGCACCGGGACGCTTCCCAGGTGGTGCGCGAATTCCGCGCCAGGAAGGGACTCTGATGTCACCCTGCCGCTGTGTATCCTTGGTTCACTGAACTTGATTCATTGAACCTGTGAAGAGAAGGCGGTCAGCGGGGAAGCGAACCGCGTATCGTTTTCGCCTGGCGGAAGCGGGACTTCGCCTGGCGGAAGCGGGACCCATGAGCGTTGCGGAGGGCAGGCGCAGTAGAGATTCGGACTTGTGACAAATGGAGTCGGGTGACTGCCGGCGGTTGCCGATCGGCATCGAAGCAACGCAGGAGGACGCCATGCCGGACCAACCCGCAGATCCCGTCCATTACGACATGAAGGTTCCACCCGAACCGAAGAACAACGAGGAAGAACGCGAATCGGCCAAGAAGCACGGAGACAAGATCAATTCCGAAGCCGGAAGCGATGACAAAAACGCTGAGGGCGAGCACGAGAAAGGGTCCCATGAAGCATGAACATGCCGGAGCAGCTCGAAATTGAGTGTTCCGGCACGAGGTGACTCACGGAAACCGCGCTCAGGGATCAAAATCAAGCTCCTTAAAACATAGACTCGTCATCCTGACGCTTACCCTGAGCTTGCGAAGGGAAAGCGGAAGGACCTGCTGCTGCATTCATCTTTCGGCTTGATCGGGAATGTCGAAGTTAACGCGCCGCCTTGGCAGCCGCGACCTCATCCTTGTAGACCTTGCCGCCTTTCATCACGAAGGCCACATGCTCCAGAGTCTCGATGCGATCCAGCGGGTTGGCGGTCACCGCAATCAGGTCGGCGTACTTCCCCGCTTCCAGCGTGCCCACGTCCTTGGCGCGATCGATCAGATCGGCTGCCGAGGAGGTGGCCGCGCGAATGGCGCCGGCCGGCGTCATCCCGAACTTCACCATGTAATGAAACTGCTTCGCGTTGTCGCCGTGCGGATACACGCCGGCATCGGTCCCGAACGCGATCTTCACGCCCGCCGCCACCGCCTTGGCAAAATTCTCGCGCTGCAGGCGGCCGACCATCTTCTCCTTTTCCACGTTCTCCTTCGGCAAGCCGAATTCGATGGCTTTGCCCAGGATGTAATCGTCGTTATAGATATCCGCCACCAGGTATGTTCCGTGAGATTTCATCAACTCGATACCTTCGGCGTCGATCAGGCTGCCGTGCTCGATGGAGTCAACCCCGGCCCGGATCGCGTCCTTGATGCCTTCGGTGCCGTGGGCGTGCGCGGCCACTTTGCGGCCGGTCCGGTGCGCCTCTTCCACCGCCACTTTCATTTCTTCCAGGGTGAGTTGCTCCGCGCCCGGCTTGTCGCCCTGGGAAAGGACGCCGCCGGTTGCCAGGATTTTGATGACATCCACTCCGTACTTGATTTGCGCGCGCACCACGTGCCGCATCTGCTCGGGGCCATCCACAATCGCGAAATCATGTTCGGCGGGATACATGTCGTTGGAGACGGCCGGCGCGAAGCCGTTCATGTCGCCGTGGCCGCCGGTGATGGAGATCGCGGGGCCACTGGCCACGATGCGCGGCCCAGGGATGAAGCCTTCGTCAACTGTGCGCCGCAAATCCACCGCCAGAAACGGCGGCGAGGATACGTCGCGCACGCTGGTGAATCCGGCCTGCAGCGTGCGGTTGGCGTTCACCACCGCATAAAACCCGAAATCGAATGGGGTCAGCTTCACTTCGTTTATGGGGTCATACTGGTCGGCGCGATAGGAGAGATGGGTGTGGCAGTCGATCAGGCCGGGAACCACCCAGGCGCGCGACAGATCGATCTCGTCGGCTCCCGGGGGAATCTGGATCTCCGCGGCGGGCGCGACGCGGGTGATCCGTTCGCCTTCGATCACCAGGACGATGTTGTCGCGAAGACTGTCGCTGGTCGCGTCAAAAAGGTGGCCGGCCTTGACGTAAACCGAACGCGGCGGCGGATCGGCGGCCGACGTTCGACGCACGCTGACTGCGCAGGCCAACATAACCAGGGCCCAGAAGAGCACCACACGAGAGCGGATCACGCAAACTCCTGATGAAGGGGAAATCGGCTCCATCCATAGATAACACGGCGGGGCCGCTGCGCAGCCATCGGTTCCGGCTATTCAGTGGGTGTTTCGGTACGGCGGGTACGCGTGCGTCTCGAACCGCGATTCTTGAACAGCTTGACGATCCGGCAACTGCCGCACTCCCAGGGATAAAAGCCGAACAAAGGAAAGATCTTCTTTTCCAGGAATCCGTGGCGGCCTACCCTGCGCATCGCAGAACGCTTGCACTTGGGACAGATCAGGCGGTGTGTCCCGGTAGTCATTGATGGAT
>DASXXV010000258.1:0-61127 GCA_036502905.1 Occallatibacter sp.
GGTCTCCGGCAATTCGTCGGGGCAGGAATGACATTCCCCCCCGAGTAGTTTACAGATGCTGACCGCGACCGTTCACGATTCGCAGTTGTGAACATTGCGCGTAAGTTCTGTTACACGCAACGGAGTCCCTGCGGACTTTCTTCGGGCGTGAACTTCTCGAGGGCATAAAACCGCCTTCGTTGATCGGTTGCACGAATACACAGCCTGGCATCTTTGCGCGCGCGAGCCAGCAGCACCGCCCGGTCGGGCACCTCGGCAAAGCAAGACATCAAATTCGGCTTCCTGGGTGTCTGGAGGTGAGGTTGACTTTGCTGGAGAGGTCTGGAGGGGACAAACCTACCTCGTAGCTACAATCTTAGCTACAGTGGCCAATAATTAAGGGTCAGCCGTTTGGCTGACCCTGGTTAATACTTTTGTTTTCAATGTGGTGCGGAGGAGGGGACTTGAACCCCTATGGTTTTACCCGCTAGCACCTCAAGCTAGTGCGTCTGCCAATTTCGCCACCTCCGCACGGTCGGTGAACCTCTTGAGTATATCAAAGATCGGACTCGTGACCCCTCCACATGAGTTGTAGACGCGGGCGGGCCGGGCCACGAAATCGGACGGCCCAGGTACGCTATTTCTACCAGGTCTGGTCTTCCCGCACCCGCCGTATCATGTCAGAAAAATCAATTGGAGGGGTCCAAATAAGCCGGCACGGTGTCCGGCTGACAGGGGATTACCTGCGGGAGGGGGCGCGTCGTTTTCGCAGCAAGCGGGTTCCGATTCAGTGCTTGGTAAACAGACCGGTGAAGGCGTATCCGAACAGGAGGCCCACTGCCGCCACGATGGCGGCGGCGGGGCCGAAATACTGTCGTGCGTTGCGATTGATATCCAGATTTTCGCGGACGTGCTGGACCTTGGTTTTGAGTTCGGCAGCCCGCTCGCGCAACTGACTCCGCTCTTCGACGGCGCGGCGCTCCAGGTTTTCGATCTGGCCTGTGCTCATATCTGGTCCTTGACCTCCGATTGAATCCAGATGCCATCGTCCTTGAGAACGCCGATGGTCCGGTTGGGCACGAGTTCCTTCAGAGAGAAGCGCCTTTTCGCGATGATCGCAGCCACCGTTCCGACAATAGACCAGAGCACGGCGACAGCCAGAAAAGCGAGACACCATCGGAAGGGATTGGCGGGGAGAAGAGCCAGAACCAGTCCCACCAGTGCAAGGGTGAACAGCATGTAGGCCGTTCCCAGCAGCACCAGGGCGAGCAACGCCACGGGAGCCGTACGGGTGACGACGTTTTTCTTGTCGCGCAACTCTGCCCGGAGCAGGGTGAGGCGGGTCTCGAAGAAGTGCTTGAGGTCTTCCCGGGCCTCGGCGAAGATCGAGGCGATGGTTCTGCCGTTATTCACATCATGATTCATGAGCGCTCGACCTCCATAAACGGCTGGCGACACCAGCGAGGAAGGCGGTGGCGGCTACGATGCCAAGGACGCGCACGGGATGGGTACGCTGGAGATTGCGCGCCTGGTTCTGGGTCCGGGTCACGATTTGGCGGGTCCCGCGGGCCGCGCGAGAAGCGTTCTTGACGGTACCCCGACGTGCGCGATCCCAGGTTCGGAGTCCGGAAATCCGGGCGAACTCCAGCGCTTCGAGAGCGAGCCCGGTGTAGGTCTGGATAAGTCCCTGGATGCTGGAACCGTCTGGACGCCGTCCGGCGGGAAGCTGCCTGTCGGGTGGCTGGAGGTGGCTGGGAAGTTGCCGGTCAGGCGGAACCGGCAGCACTTCGCAGGCTGCGCCGCTCCGCAGCCCGGATTCAATCTGTGTCGATGGAGAAGTCATACCTTTGTTTTCGCGCGTCTGGCGACTGCGCGGTTGTCCATTGCGATGCGCCGCTATCAAACGCAGTTGCAATCAGTGCCAAGTGGGATGGCGGGTCGAAGAGTGGCAAGGTACGCCGCCACAGAAAGGTCAATGAACCCGGGAGGCTGCAGACAGGACCGCACTAAAGAGGCGGAACAAGGGCCGATGAGGGCATCGTTCGAGCGCCGCATGGACGGAAATGGCGTCTATCCGGTTTGCCGTGGAATATCGGATTCCGTCGCTACTGTGGCGGATTGGCCGGCTCGGTACCTGCCGGCGGCGCCTGCTGCTCAGGCGACGTCGGAGGGGGGGCGGCGGGTTGAACGGGCAGAGGCTGAGGCACAGGAGCTTCACCGGGTGCGGGGGGCGGAGTACCCATTTTCGAGCGAAGGCGCTCCTCGGCGTCGTCGCCCCAGTATTTGCAATTGAGACGGATGAAGACGGAAGAGTAGGGAACGGCGAGGCGCGTCTTCAGGACCAGGACGTGCACCAGGCGGCTGGCCTCATCGACTTCGTTGATGAGACGCTCGTGCAGCTCAGACTGAATGTTCTCGCCATCCAGCAGTTTCGCGATGGCATCGCGGTACGCCGTGGTGCCGGGGGCGTCCTCTTCCTGGACATAAGGGAGCTCGGCATCCATGAAGATATCGGGGCGCACGTGGATGGATTTATTGATGGCGGCTATTACGAAGCGGACCACGTCGAGCTGGTCGGCATTGGTTTCCACGGTATCGACGCCGGGAGACGATTGCAGAGGGTAGGCAGAGTCGACGATCAGGATCCAGTTGCGATGGCCGAGCAGCGGGAGGTCTTGGTCCACTTTCGTCTGCCAGCCCGACGCGGGCGCTGCTTGTGCCGCCAGAAAGACGGGCGCCAACAGGAACCCGAGAACAAGTGCAACCTTGCGCATGCAACTCTCCTTTTTCAATCAAGCCCGCGGTCAGGCGTGGATGACTATCCCTCAGGGGTTAAAGCCCATACCGTTATGCTCTGCCTTTACTGCAACACTGAACTCGTACTCTTTCAAAACAGCGGGTCAGCAATCAATCCAGCCAAAACTAATGCGGTGCCTTTTCGAGGCGTCCATGTTCCTCCACCGCGGCGCCATAACCTGGGGTTTCAAGCAGCCAATGATGGAAGCCGTCCACGATGGCCATCAGGGCAGCCTGGTTCAAGTCGCTGCTGACGCCGGCCGTTACCCAGGGTTCGTGCCCGTCGGCATGGAAGCTGACCGTGACGCGCACATGCGCCGCCGAATCGTGCGCGGAAACATCGATGGCGGTGACGCTGAAGCGGCCAAGCTTCATCAACTGGAGGGCCGGATACCAGTTCTCCAACTCGTGGCGCATGGCGCGGGTGAGGGCGTCCACAGGGCCTTCGCCTTCCGCGCGCGTGGTTCGAATTGTATTTCCGCCAATGGATAAGGACATGAACGCCTGAACGAACCGGTTGCCGGCCTCATCGGACTCATCGAACACCCGCCAGGTGCGGACCGTGAAGAGCTCCGGCACGGTTTTGCGCACCCGCAGGCAGGCCAGGCGGAAGGAAACCTCGCTGGCCGTGAAGCCGCCGCCTTCCATCATCGCCTGATTAGCTTCAATTACTGCTTGAGCTTGCGCAACGTTGAGGGGAAGTCCCAATTGTTCGGCGAGGAGCATGACGTTGGCGCGTCCGGACTGCGCATTGACGCCGATGACGGGAGTGGCACCCACCCGGGCGGGATCGCACCAGAGGTAGGCGCCCGGGTTTTTGCGCTCGCTTGAGCCGTGCATGCCCGCCCAGGTGCCGAAGGCGCCCGGCCCGACGATGGGCGCGCTGTGCGGAAGGTCCAGCGAAAACGCGTCGTAGGCCGAGTGGGCAAGGCTGGTGAGGCCGCGCAGGGATTCTTCGGGCACGAACTCGGCTTCGCCGCGGAGCTGCATGCTTCCGATGACGGTGGTGAGGTTGACGTTTCCGCAGCGCTCGCCGGTGCCGATGAGGGTGCCCTGGATCTGCACGGCGCCGGCGAGAACGGCGGCGCGGGCATTGGCGACTCCGAAACCGCGATCGGTATGGCCATGGAAACCGAAGCGCGCATCGGAATAATCGCCAAGCAGGCCCCCGATCACATGGGTTACTTCCTCGGGGGTGGCGCCCCCGGTGGTATCGCAGACGACAATGCATCTCACGCGTTGAGCGGCGCACTGAGCGGTCATGCGGTGGAAGTAGTCGAGGGAACGGGCACCAAAATCGCGGTCGCAGGTCGCGCCGAATTCGCGCCGGCCGCAGGCCGCATCCATGGCGTGCTCCAGATCGACCAGCACCTCGAGGCCGTGGTCCTGAAGACATGCGATGGTGTCGTAAGCCATGCGCAGGTTTTCTTCGGGCGTAGTTTCGAGGGAGCGCTCCACGTCGAGCATCCGGGACTTGACCACCACCACGGCCGACGGGATGCGCTGCATGTGGCTGATCATGAACTGGACGTCGGGCCAGTCCTGCACCTTTGCGCCAGGGGCACGCGTACGGCCGAACAGGGCCAGTTTCATGGTGCCAATGTCCGCGCTGTCCAGGGCCGGCATCAGGTCGGTTACGAACTGGTTTGCGCCCGCAAAGCCAACCTCCGCATACCGCACACCGAAGGCGGACATGCGACGCAGCAGCGAAATCGCGTTGGGTACCGAGATCTCCAGGTTGGGCTGCTGCATGCCATCGCGCAGGCAGGTGTCGAAGAGTTCTACTTGTCTTGGTTTCCCGTGGTTCATGATTCCTTCCACCTTTAGTTTTCGATCAGGCGTTCCATCCAGCGTGCCAATTCGCGCTGATCATCCGTACCTGCCGAGTGTGTGGCCTGAACGTTGCGCCGTTCGTCGGGGGCGCGATTCTGGCTGAGCTTGAATTTGCCTTCGATGCGCGAGATGGGGATGCGAAAGCCCGTGATGCCGGAAAGCATGGTGCGGCGAAATCCATCCGGCATGGCGCGCCACTGGTCGAGGTAAGCCGGCTCGTGGCGCCGGATCAGTTCTTCCACCAGAGAGGTTTTGCCGGCGACGTCTTCGATCACCGAAAGGGTTCCGTAAGCATGGATGGCGATGTAGTTCCAGGTCGGCACGGAGAGCGGCTCGGTATAGAGAGCAGGGGAGACGTAACTGTGCGGTCCGGGGAAGACGACCAACGTTTCGCAGCCGGCCAGCTTCGACCAGTGGGAATTGGCGCGTGCAAAATGGCCAAGCAAGGTTCCCTGCTCGCCTTCGTCGATAACGATGAGCGGCAGGTGGGTGGCGCGGAGCTCGCCCGCCGGTCCGAACAGGATGGCGAAGGAATAGGATCGCATCGCCTCAAGGAGGACGGTTCGGTCCGAGACCTGGTTGAAATTAGGCGTGTACATGGCGATCGAAATTCGGTTGTGAGCATCCTCCCACCTTAGCGACCTAGACAAAGTCGTCGCGAATGTGGGCAGCCATATCCGTGCTGGTTAGCCGATCACTGAAAAATCAAAAGCCACCAGCCGCTTTCGCGGGTGGTGGCCTGGTTACCTTGCAGCTTGAAACTTTTCGTCAGGCTCCGATTCCCGCGCGCACGTTGGGGCCGCTAATTCGAATAACGGGAACGGAAGTAGCGCCGGCGAGCCCGGTGGTGACGATCGCGTTGGCGCTTAAGTTACGCATGACGTTGATCAGAGTAGACCAGAGGCATGGGGGGAGAGTCAAGAACCTACCCGATGACTTCGGCCCTGAGCTATGAAAATGGCCGCGGCGCGTCGACGGTCGTGGTCTGGGGCACGGAAGTGTTTGCTTCTTTTAGAAGATGGAAGTCAGCTTCGCAAACGAATCGAGTTCGATGAGGTGCTGGCCGTTGGGGGCGGGAGCAATTTCAGCATGCTCCAGCGTCCACGTGTCCTTGTGAAAGAGGAACACGGCGTGGAGACCGGCAGCTAGCGCGGGATTGATGTCGCTCTTGGGGCTATTGCCGATCATCCAGCTGGTGTGCGGCGTGAGCTCGTGGCGAGTGATGACGGCATGGTAGGTGGACGGATCCTTTTCCGCAACGATCTCGACGGTGTTGAAAAGCGGGGCCAGCCCGGAACGCGTCAGCTTGTCGGCCTGCTCGGCGTGGTCGCCTTTGGTCATCAGGATGAGGCGGTGGCGCATGCCGAGCTCAGCCAGCGTTTCGGCGACTCCGGGAAGCAATTCGATCTCCTGATCGCGAATGGTTCGGGCAAAGCCGATGATGCGTTCGCGCTTCTCATCGGTCACGGGTTCAGTGCTAAGACGCTCGAAGCAGGTCACGAGGGAGCGGGTGAAGCTGGTAAGCCCGTAGCCATGCGCGAGGATAGTCTCTCGCTCAACGGCATTCAGCGCTTTGCGAACCTCGTCGGACGTATAGGAGTAGTGGTTCAGATAGCTGATGAAGGCGGTGATTGCCCGCTCGAAGTAGACGTTATTTTCCCACAGGGTATCGTCTGCGTCGATAAGCAGCGTCTGGCCGGCAGGAAAACGGGGCATGAGCTTATCGTATCGAACGGTCGCGAACAAAGAAAGCGCCTGTGAAAGCCGCTCTGGAACGCGGGCGCGCGTTCGTCAGTAAGGAGGAGATATTCGCCGGAAGCCTGTGCTAAACTCGGCTGTACTTTTTGGAGGAAGTCTATGATGTGGCTCCGTCGTCTGCTGATTCTTCTGCCATTCGTTGCGGTGTTGCCGGTTGCAAGAGCCGGGGATATGTCGGGCACCTGGAAGGGGGCATTTGATTTTCAGGGCTCGGCTGTTCCGGTGACGATCAATTTCAAGATCGATGGGGTCAAGGTAACGGGCACGGTGGAGGGTCTCCCCACCACGCCAGCGGAGATTCACGATGGCATGCTGAACGGCGACACGGTCTCGTTCTGGGTGAACACCGATTATCAGGGCCAGACCTACAAGCTGGTGTACAAGGGCAAGGTGGCTGCCGACGCGATCAGTTTTGATTTCGGCACGGAGGATGGAGGTTGGCGTTCGCCGTTGACGGTGAAGAAGAGCACGGTCGCCTCTGCGGCTCCTGTCGCTCCCGATGTGACGGGGGACTGGAAGGGAACGTTCGATATGAATGGCACTCCGATGGAGTTGAAATTTCATCTGAAGAGCGCCGGGAATCAGGTTTCGGGCACCATGGAGCGTGCTGGTTCGGCGGCCACCGAGTTGCACGAGGGCAAGATCGAAGGCGATACGGTGAGCTTCTGGATCACCACCGACTACGAAGGCCAGACGTACACCATTGTCTACAAGGGCAAGATCTCGGCGGGGCAGATCGACTTCGATTTCGGTACTTCGGACCAGAGCTGGAGCGCCCAGTTGACAGCGAAGAAGAGCTAGCGGGTTTTCCGGTCGGAACGCGGATTGGGCCCCGTGGTCTCCCATCCTTTTTCGCATTGAGCCGCGAAAAAGGATGGGCACGGTAATATTGTCGGACGCTAAAACGAGTAAAGTTCACTCGCCGGGAAGTGTGTATTCGAGCGTATAGGAGTGATTGCCTGCGGCGATGATAATGGTGAGCGCCCCGGCGATCCCTTCCAACTCGCCTTTGCCGGAGCCGGGCACAACGCGTACGTTCAGCTCGAATGCACCGCCGTGCATGGTGCCGAAGTGCTGCAACGCGAAGGAGCCGCTCTTGCCGTGCAGGGTTCCGGTGACTTCCTCGATCGCAACGTAACCAGCCGTGCCTGTTGCCGGATTTCCTGCGCCGAGCATTTCACCGGCGCTCGCTCCCTCCAGGTCGCCGCGGTAAACCTTGTCGAGTGAATAGCGGCCGATGGAGGTGGCAGCGGTGGCTTCGTCAGCGGGAAGGGGCGCGGTCTTCACTTCGAAGGTTCCTTGGGCGGTATTAGGCATGAGCGGTTCTCCGCGAAAAAGCTGGGAATGGCTGCCAGTCAAGTCTAAGGGATTTCTCCCGAGTGCCTGAGTCGACAGGGAGCGAGACGAAGGGTGGGCACCTAGTTCTGGGAAAGATACATGTGAGCGTTGGCCTTGACTTTCATCGAGGGGCGGGGTAACTTGGGCGCAAATATCATCGAAAACCGGAGTCGTCTGTCGCTGTGATTTGCGTGACGGGTTTTCGTGTTTTTGGAAAGGCGCAGTTTCTCGAAATGATTTTGACTCAGGGTTCCGAGCCTCAGGCAGTTCAGAAGAATGCGATCGATGAAGACCGGCTCGCCTGGCTGGCGCTGGCCATGTCTCCGGCGCTGGGGCCCAAGCGAATTCTCGACGCAATGCGGGAACTGGGAACGCCCAGCCGTCTTTGGGGGCTGTCGCTCACAGAGCTTGAAGGTTTGCGGTTTCCAGCGGAAGCCGCGCAATTCATCTTCGATGGAAAGGCGCGTGGCGCGGCCGAGGAAGAGTGGAAGCGGGTGGCGGGGCAGGGCGCGACCATCCTGAGCTATCACTGTCCGGATTATCCGGAACGGCTGCGCGAGATCTATGATCCTCCTCCGGTGCTTTGGGTGCGGGGCGATGTGACCCTGCTGAAGCGGAGGCTGATTGCGATTGTGGGGACGCGGCATCCGTCGCCCTACGGCAGCGGGATTGCAGAGATGCTGGCGCGCGATCTGTCGGTTCGGCGGCTGCTGGTGGTCAGCGGCATGGCACGCGGAATTGATACCTGCGCGCACCGGGGCGCGCTGGCGGCGCGCATGCCCACGCTGGCGGTGTGGGGCACGGGACTCGACGTGATCTATCCGAAAGAGAACAAAAGGCTGGCCGAGGAGATACTGGCCACGGGCGGCGCCATCGTCAGCGAGATGCCCACCGGATCGTTTCCGGCGCCGCAGAATTTTCCCCGCCGCAATCGGATCCTGAGCGGGTTGAGCATCGGGGTACTGGTGGTGGAAGCCGCGGAGAATTCCGGCACGCGGGTCACCGCGCGCTGCGCCGCCGAGCAGAATCGCGATCTTTTTGCGGTGCCGGGAAACGTTACCAGCAAACAGTCCTGGACGCCTAACACACTGATAAAGCAAGGCGCAAAGCTGGTAGCGACGTGGGAGGACGTGTGGGAGGATCTGGCCTCGAATGTTCGACTCGAACTGGAGTCGGAGGCCGGAATTGCATCCCCGGCCCAGGCTGCAGCATCTCTCTTGCCGGACCCGGTATTGCGGCCCGAAGAGGCGATCGTTCTGGAAGTTTTACGCTCCGACGCCTCTCTGCAGATCGACGAGATTCTTGAGCTGGTGGAGACGCAATTGACGTCCTCTGAGGTATTTACCGCGCTCTTCGAACTGGAGCTGGCGGGCCGCGTGCGACAGTTGCCGGGCAAGAATTATGTACGCACGCTGTAAATCTCCCCTCAGCGGCACTATCAAGAATTGGGGCTGCCGGGAAATATTTTCGCCTTCGCGAAGTCCTTTGCGCGTAGAGTGTTGGGAACGCGCAAGGCACCCATTCGCTGCCCGGCGACTGGAAACAAAGGTGCCTTCCGTGTTAGCTTCCAAGCTTCGCGACCATTTTTTGGAAAAGTCGGCTCTTGAACGGATGTAAGCCGGGTGCCCGCATCGGTCGTCACATTCGGGAGTCAAATGAATACGGATGATCCCGTGAAAGCGTAGAACAGGCTCGTACGGGATCGGGACAGTAATGTTGGGACAGTAATAAGGATGGCAATGAGCAAATCACTGGTGATCGTCGAGTCGCCCGCCAAGGCGAAGACGATTGGAAAATATCTTGGCAAGGGCTTTGAAGTGCTGGCATCAGTCGGCCACATCATGGACCTGCCCAAAAACGACATAGGCGTAGAGCTGAAGAAGCGCACGTTCGAGCCGACGCTGATCGTGTCGCCCGGCAAGGAGAAAGTTGTTGCGCAACTGAAGAAGGCCGCGGCCAAGGCGGACGAGGTGTACCTTGCGCCTGACCCGGATCGCGAAGGGGAGGCGATCGCGTATCACCTGGCCCTTCAGCTGGGAACCTCGGCCAAAGAGAAGAAAAAGATTCGGCGCGTGACGTTTAACGAAATCACCAAGAAGGCGGTGCAGGATGCATTCGCCCACGCCCGCGATCTCGACCAGAACCTGGTGTACGCGCAGCAGACGCGCCGCGTGCTGGACCGCCTTGTGGGGTATCAGATTTCTCCGCTGTTGTGGGACAAGGTGCGCCGCGGACTGTCCGCGGGCCGCGTGCAAACCGTGGCCGTCCGCCTGGTCGTGGAGCGCGAGCGTGAGATAGCGGCATTCCAGCCCGTCGAATACTGGACGCTGGATGCGGAGCTCCATCCCGATCGCCGTCCCAATGACAGATTGAAAGCGCGCTTTATCGGTATCGATGGCGAAGTGGCGCGGGTTGCCAACGGCAAGGATAAGGACGGCAAAGACCAGTTCATCAACAACGCGCTCCCCGACCAGAAGTCGATGGACGAAGTCGTGGCAGCCCTGCGGAATGCCGACTGGTCGGTGGTGTCCGTGCAGTCGCGCGAGCAGATGCGGCGTCCATATGCGCCATTCATCACCAGCCAGTTGCAGCGCGACGCGGCCAGCAAACTGGGCTTCAACGTGCGCCGCACAATGGGTGTGGCGCAGCGCTTGTATGAAGGCGTGGAACTGGGGCCGGATGGGTCGACCGGCCTGATCACCTACATGCGAACCGATTCTCCGCGCGTGGCACCGGAGGCGATCGAGGGTGCGCGCGAGTGGATCGGCAAGAATATGGGCAAGCAATACCTGCCTGATTCGCCCAACGTTTACAAGGGCAAGAAGGATGCGCAGGATGCCCACGAAGCGATTCGCCCGACGGACGTTTCCCGCACACCGGATTCGATCGCGAAGTATCTGAGCGACGAGCAACTCAAGCTGTATCGCCTGATCTGGCAGCGTTTCGTGGCCTCGCAGATGCCGCCCGCGGTGTTCGACGTGACTACCGCGAAGATCGCCGCGGTTTCGAAGACCACCAAAAAGACGTACGACTTCCGCGCGAGCGGTTCGGTGGTTCGCTTCGACGGCTATCTCAAGCTCTATGAGATCGCCGAGGACAACAAGAACGCCAACAGCGACGACGAGGATGACTCGAAGGCCAAGCTGCCCAGCCTCGACGGCGTTAGCCGGCTGGAGATGGAAAAGCTCGACCCCGAGCAGCACTACACCTCGCCTCCGCCGCGCTACAACGAAGCGTCGCTGGTGAAGGTGCTCGAAGAGCGGGGTATCGGGCGCCCATCGACCTACGCGTCTATCATCAGCACGATCCAGGATCGCGAATACGTCACCAAGATCACGGGCCGGTTCTATCCCACCGAGATCGGAATGGTGGTCAACGACCTGCTCGTCAAGAACTTTCCGTACATCTTCGATTCGCAGTACACTGCACGGCTGGAGGAAGAGCTGGACGATATCGAAGAGGGCAAGGAGAAGTGGACCGATCTTCTCAACGGCTTCTACAACTACTTCGAGGAAGAACTCGCCGTAGCCGACAAAAACATGGAAGACGTGAAGCGATGGGAGAAGAAGACAAAGGAGAAGTGCGACCTGTGCGGATCGCCGCTGCTGCTGAAATGGGGCAAGTTCGGCAGCTTCTATGCATGTTCGGCGTACAACAAGAAGGACCCGAACAGTTGCAACTTCACCAAGGAGAACACTGCCGGCAAGCCGGACCTGAATACTCCGGAAGCGCAGGACGCCACTGAGCAGGAAGAATATTGCGAGAACTGCGGCAAGGTGATGGTGCTGCGGCGGGGGCCATTTGGGATGTTCCTGGCGTGCCCGGATTACAATGCCGACCCTCCCTGCAAGACGTTCCGCAAACTGAGCCAGAAGCAGCAGCAGAAGCAGTCCGCGCCGCAGCCCACGGGCGAAGATTGTCCGCAGTGCGGCAAGCCGCTGGTGCTGCGC
Organism: Occallatibacter sp.; assembly: GCA_036502905.1. Taxonomy (GTDB): domain Bacteria; phylum Acidobacteriota; class Terriglobia; order Terriglobales; family Acidobacteriaceae; genus Telmatobacter. Next base: position 11,655 of record DASXXV010000258.1, read on the forward strand.
CAGGGCGCTTACGGGGAGTTCGTCTCCTGCTCCGGATATCCGAAGTGCAAGTACGTGAAGCAGAACATCATCGAAGGGATGAAGTGCCCCAAGTGCGGCACTGGCGACATCGCCGAGCGCAAGGCGAAGCGCGGCAACATGTTCTGGGGCTGCACCAATTATCCCAAGTGCGATTTCACCTCGAACTACAAGCCCGTTCCGCAGAAGTGCCCGGAATGCGGCAACTCCTACCTGCTGGAAAAGACGCTCAAGAGCGGTATCTTCCTGGAGTGCCCGAATAAGAAGAGGAGCGCGGAGGAAGAAGCAGCAGCTCCGAAGAAGCGCGCCAGGAAGGGCGCTGAGGCTGAGCCGCAGGGTGCGGTGGTGTGCCACTACTCGAAGAGAATCGGCGACGCGCCCCCTCCGCCCGCGAAGGAGACGCATGGGCCGGTTCTCGAAAAGGCGGAGAGCAAGCCCGAACTGCAGCCGGCCTGAGAAAGCAGGAATGGGAGTACGAAACTGCTGAGTCACCTCTGTCTCGCCTTTCAGCGCCTGGTTGTTGAAGGGATGGGCAACACGGGCTCAGCTGCGATCCTTGTCACTCATCCCTCGTCCATGCCCGCCTCAATCGGGTAGTATTGCCATCGGAGAGCCACCATGGAACGCATGCAGATGGAAAGATCGCTGGCCACACCAGCTGACGCTGAAATCATCCTCAAGCTCTACGACTTGCGCCGCGAGACGGTGATGCGCCAGGCGCGCGCCTGGGTGACAGGCGAGTTCTGGCCGGCAACCGTGGATGAATATTTCGCGGTTGCCATGAATCCTACCGACCCGCACAATGCTTTTGTTCGGCAGGTGATCGGGTACTGGGAGATGGCCGCGGCCATGGTGCTGCACGGTGCCGTTTCGGCCGAACTGTTCGTTGACTGCAACGCAGAAGGCTTTTTCCTGCTGGCCAAATTTGCGCATATTCTTGATGAGATCCGTCAGCGCAATCCGATGTTCCTGCAGAAGACCTCAGAGATGATTAGGCGCTTCACGGCGGCGGCGGCGAAATACGAAGCCGTTCAAAAAAATGTGGAAGCGTTGCGAGCCAGGCTTCAGAACCAGCAGCCCGCCGGCGTCGGATTCTCCTACCAGCAGAAGTCCTGAACCGCTGGGGTACGCCAGGCTTCAATCATTGCCAATCAGAAAACCTGCCCCTGATCAGGTTTGAATGGAAACGTGTCGCCGGCGATTGAGAGGCGAGGCGCAGATCCCTCGTTCACTGAGGGTGAACGCAGGAGTGTCTGCGCCGTCCAGATCAGAACGAGAAGATCACCTGGCCGAAGATACGGCGTGCAGCAGAACCGGTAGAGAATATGCCACCGGCGAGCGTGGTAGAGCGGTCAAAGCGGCGCGAGCCGAGGACGCCGTTAGGACCGCCGTAGTCGATGTTATTGAAAGCGTTCAGCGCCTGCACGCTGAAGGTGAGCGAGTACTTGCGTCCGGTGCCGGCTCCGCCGAACATGCCGCCCATGCCCCGTCCGCCGCCACCACCGAGCCCGCCGGGACCAAGGCCGCCTCCCGGAGGCCCGCCGCGGCGTCCGCCGCCATCCATGTGCGGACCGCCGCCGTCGCCCTGGGATCCACCTGAGGATCCGAGTTCCGGCCCAAAGCCAAAGCCGCGGCTGATGCGCAGGTTCACCGCAACGGCGGCTGGTCCGGTGCCGCGGTTGGCCGGGATGAGCGCTTCGCCGGGGGTGGGTTGCGAATCTAGACAACCGAACCGCGCAGTGGAGATGTAGCGTGACGGGTCGGCCTGGCAATCTGCGGCCGCGGCCACGCCGGGGCGCTGATTATAGAAGTCGTTGAGCGGGTCCTCGGCCAGGGTGACGTTAAATGGCTTGCCCGATTGCGCCACCACGAAGGGGTTAAAGCGCAGTCCCCAAGGGCCCTGGTAGTTGGCCATGCTGAACAGCTGGTGGCGCGAGTTGAACGTGGCCGGGCCGTAATCCTGCGAGAGGTTATAGGCGTTGGATGCGTTGGAGCCGGCGGCACCGTTGCTGTCCGCAAATCCCAGGGTGTAAAACCCGACCAGGCTGAGATTCCTGGTGACCCGCGCATTGACGCTGGTGATGAGCTGGTTCTGCTTGAACACCGCTTCCGGGAAGTACTCGTAAATATAGCCGCCGGACGAGTCGAGCGGGTAGTCGCCGGTGAGGGGATTGAACTGGTTGGCGTTGATGGTGACCAACTGGTGCGGGCCGAACGAGTGCAGGTAGGTAACGGTAAGACTGGAGCCTTTATTGAGCTGGCGCTCGAGGCCTGCGCCCACCTGCATGGTGTAAGGCGAGTGGAAGGTGGGATGGATGCGATAGCGCACCGGGACGGCGCTGCTGCTGAAGGCGCCGGGGCCGCTCTGGCAGCTGCTCAGGTCGATGGCTTCGAGCGAGTGGGCAGTGCTGTCAGCGCACATGGGGTTGTTGAGAACGACCTTGTTCTGCACGTTGAGATGCTGAATGTTGAGCAGGTTCCTGGTGTCGAAGCGATCGTAGAAGTCGCCGAAGCCGGCGCGGAGCACGGTTTTAGGCGTCTTTCCCTTGCCGCCATCGAGGGCGTAGGCGAGGGACAGGCGCGGAGCCCAGTCGCTGTGGTCGGGGATATGGTTTTGTGATTCCCAGCGGAGGCCGCCGGAAACGGTGAGGCGCGGGTTGACCTTCCAGTCGTCCTGCAGGAAGAGCCCGGCGTCGAACATGTTGGCTACTGCCGAGGTGGGGCCGGCGGTCAGGCTGGCGGTGAGCGGTCCGTTTCCCGCGGCGACGAGTTCATTGAAAGTCTGGCCCGCAGCGAGGCCGTTCTGCATCTGCTTGTAGGCCTGCGGGTTTGAGAAGCGGAAAGTTCCGTTGTAGTTCGAGGTGGTGAAGTTGGCATCGCGCGTATCGCGCAGGCGTGCGCCGAACTTGATGGCGTGCGGCCCGTGCGAGAGGGTCGTCACACTCTGGAATTCGAGCCGGGTTGCGTGGTCGCGATAGATCTGTGTGGACAGACCACCCGCGGTGAAGTCGCCCGCCACGCTGATGGTGCGGGCCGTGGAGTCGGGGTAGTGGTTCTCGTTCTGCCGCTCGTACTGGAAGCGCGTCTCAGTCACCATGCGGTCGTTGATGATGTAGGCGTCGCTCAGCTGGATGGTGTGATCGGTGTTGGATTCATGCCATGAAGCGGAGGGCAGAGAGCCTGCGTTGAGGTTGCCGGTTTCGCCTTCGGACCAGAAGCCGTAGCGCGCGGTAAGGGTGTGCTTGGCGCCGAGTTGGACGTCGAAACGCGCCGAGGCATTGTTGCGCAGGCGGGTGTTGAGGTTGTTGACGCCGTAGTTCAGGATGTCGATGTAGGTTCCGTTGGCATCGGGCAGAACCACTTCAGGGATAAGCCATGCATTGGCGTTGCCGATGTGGCGGCGCTCCGCGCTGACGAAGAAAGACGATTTTTTTGTGATTGCGCCAGACACTGTGCCGTTGAATTGATAACTGTAGTAGTCCGGAATGCTGCTGGTGAACGGATTGCCGGTGTTGAACTTGCTGCTATTGCCCATGCCGAAGAACTGGCCGTGGAGCTTTTCGGTTCCGGGTTTGGTAAGAATCTCGATGCGGCCGTAGCCGAGGCGGTCGTACTCGGCCGAAAACGGGTTCTGGTTGATGCGGATTTCGCGAATGGCGGATTTGGGCGGAAGCTGTCCGCCGGAAAAGCCATCGATGAAGATCTGCCCGCCGTTGGGACCTGCCGACGGGCCGGCGAGGGCCTGTAGCTCGTTGGAGAGTTCGTCAGGGTCATCGGAGAGGGCGTCGAGGTCTTTGCCCTTCAGGACGATGGCATTGGCGTTGCCGGATGCCTCCACGTTTACGGAGGCGCTTTCGTCGGTGACGACGACGTTCTGCTGCTCCGCCTGGATGGCCATGGCGATGTCGACGCGTTTCGCCTGCCCAGCGGGGATTGCCAGGGGCTGTGATTGGAAGGGAGCGAAGCCGGCGTATTCGGCCTTGACGATGTAGGTGCCAGGGGCAAGGCCGCGAATTTCATAGCCACCGCTGGTATCTGCGGTGATGGTGCGGACTGGGTTTCCAGCCGTATCGGCGATGGTGACGGTTGCGCCGGGGATCAGCGCGCCGGTCTGGTCGGTGATATGACCATGAATGGTGACTGCCTCGGCCGGGGCGGCGGATTGCAACGGTACGGTCTCGGTGGGAGTCGCAGGCGCCTGGGCTACAGAAACGAGCGCCGGGGACGCGAGCGCGGCAGCAATCAAAAGACGAGTGAAGCAGTGAACTAGGAAATGCACTTGGTCCTCTTGTACTTGATTTGTTTTTACGAAAACTACGGGGTTCCGGCGGCACCTTCCGCGGATCCGGATCCCATACTCCAGTTGGAAAGCAGGTCCCGGCTGGCGGGAGCTTCGAGGAGCGGTTCCACACCGGCCAGCAGGGTGACGGCTGTGACCTCGTTCGCGCCCTGGGTGGAAACCAGCATGACGGCTTCGCCCTTTTGCAAGTCGGCAAGCTGAATGGCCGGAGCGCGATTCAGTATCTGCTGCGCATCTCCTCCGGTAGACCCGCCGGGAATGCCGGTTGTGCCGGCGCCTCCTGGACCCGCTGGGCTGCCTGGACCGCCAGGGCTGCCTGGACCGCCAGAGCTCCCAGATCCGCCGCCCCAGCTACGCTGTCCTCCGCCAGGAGCACCCCCAGGAGGTCCTCCCCCAGCCTTGGGAGCGGCTCCGGCGGGCGACTGGGGAGGTCCACTTGCGCCCGGAGCGCCGCCCTTGAGGCGGGCTGCAATCATCTGGGCCATGCGCTCCGGAAGGCGACGCATCTGGGCTTCGGGGGTGACGTGAATCGTAACCTGCTTTTTGGTGGTGAGATCCTTCACGACCAGGGTGGAATTCGCGGCGTCCACGGAAGTAATCGTTCCGGCAATGTTGCGGAAGGTGCCCGAGACGACTTCCTCGGCGGTGATTTCGGTTCCGTCGGCACCTTTCTGGCCGCGGGCGCGCAATTGGTCGCCGGGATGTATGTCAGCGATGGGTGCGGGCTTCGCCTGGTCATAGCGGACTGAGCCGTCAGGATAGCGTTTGAGGACGGTCGATGGGGTGAGGTGCACGGTGACCGTCTTGGCAGTGGCTCCGGCGCCGGTGGTCAGGGTGATCACGTTATCGGCGGGATTGAGGGTCTTCACCAGCCCCGCCACTCCATTTCGCTGCCACGCCTCGCGGTCCTTCTGCTGTTTTTGTGCGAGGTCTTCCGCTTTAACGGCAATGATCTGCGCGGCCTGCGGGGTGGGGGCGGTTGCGCCTACGTCCATCTTGACCAGAACGCGGTCGCCGACGGCGAGGTCGGAAAAGCTGATGGCTGCGGCCTTGGTGAGGTCCTTTTCGCCGGGAGCAATGCGCTTAAGGACTGCCTCGGATGGGACATCGAACTGGCGCTGATCGCCGGCGTCGGTCTTCACCGTGACGGTGTTCCCGGTGATGGCGGTGATGGAACCTACGAACCGCGCGGGCGGCTGGGCCAGCACCGCGGGCATGAACCAGGCGACCGCGAGGAGCGCAAACAGCAGCGAAATTGGGAGCGTTCGTCTCATAAATCCAATGGGTGCGCCAAATTGCGGCGTGGCGCCGGGTTAATCAGGTCTCCATTGGGGTAGACGAGGCAGGGGAGCAAAAGGTTGAAAACGCTCTCCAGGCGGCTGAGCTCGAATACATATTCGTCCCGCTCAGTGCAACCATCGGGCGGCGACCTCAAGGCAGGAGGAAATAGATAGAATTTCCTCATGGTGGACTGGCATCTCTTCCCCGTATTTCTGGCGGCAGCGCTGGTGTTGGCGGCAACGCCGGGTCCCGGTATTTTCTACGTGCTGGCGCGAACGCTGGCAGGCGGTCGGCGCGAGGGCGTGCACTCGTCGCTGGGAACGTTTTTGGGTGGGCTGATGCACGTATTGGCGGCAGCATTCGGGCTGTCGGCTGTCCTGGCGGCTTCAGCGACGGCGTTCGCGACGGTCAAATACGCGGGCGCGGTTTACCTGTTGTGGATCGGAATCCAGATGATCCGGACGCGGGATGCGGAGTTCGAGGAGAGCGGCGCAGCGGAGGGATCGCGGCACGTGTTCCGGCAAGGCGTGCTGACCGAAGCGATGAATCCCAAGACGGCGTTGTTCTTTCTTTCGTTTCTGCCGCAGTTTGTGAATCCGCGGCTGGGACATGTGGTGGGGCAGTTCTTGATTCTGGGAGTTGTGTCCGTGGGTCTGAACACGATGGCCGACCTGGTGGTTGTGAGTGCGGCAGCCCCGCTGGGACGCAGGCTGCGAGGCAGCGTGCGGTTTCGGCGAAATCAACGGGTGGTTTCGGGGATTGGAATGATTGGGTTGAGCGCGTTCGTGGCGTTTGGAGAACGGAAGTAAGGGATACCGGGAACTCCTATCCTGGGGCTACGTTCGCACTCCCACGGGAAAGCTGTCGGAACCCATCAGTTCGCCAGGTTCGCGGTTTCGAGGAAGGAATAACTGCCGGAGGGTGTGGGGGCGAGATTGGTGAGCCGCCGGTTGTGGACAATGACGGTGTCGCGATACCAGAGATTGATGGCGGGCAGATCGGCGGCCAGGATCTTCTGCGCCTTAACGTAGTCTTCGCGCCGGCGGGACTGGTCGGGGTTTTCGGCCGCGTCATCGAGCAGTGCATCGAGCGTGGGATTCGAGTAGTGGCTGCGATTGGCGCCTTTGGGTGAGAAGCGAGAGGTGGCGAATGCGTAGCTGAAGATGTCGGGCTGCTCGTTGCCGCCGATCCAGCGCAGCGAGTACATCTGGAAGGCTCCGCGGGTCACGTCGGCGTAGAAGGTGGCGAACTCGTAACTGCGGAGATCGAGCGCAATACCCACCCGCGCAAGCTGCTGCTGCAGGACGGCGGCCAGCAGGCGCGTGCCGTCGTCGGTACTGGTCTTCATGACGAGATGAAAGCGGACGCCGCCGGCACCGCGGGGGTGGCCGGATTCGTCGAGCAGGCGATCGGAGCGGGCAGGATCGTAGTCGAAGCGGGGAACTTCATCGGTGAAAGCCCAATGGGTGGCAGGCAACATGCTCGAGGCGGGGCGGGCGTAGCCGTCCATCAACGTTCTAATGATGGTTTCGCGATCAATGGCGCAGGAGATTGCCTGGCGCACGCGCGCATCGTTGAGCAGCGGGTCGCGCAGGTTAAAGGAGAGGTACTGGATCTGGGTGCCGTCCGAAGCGCTCACCTGCAGGTTGCGGCGCTGCGCGAGAATGGGCAGCGCATCCATGGGAAGGGAATTGATGGCTACATCGGCCGAACCTTTTTCGAGTTCGAGCGATTCGGTAATCGCGTCCGGAACGACGGCGAAGCGGATGCGCTCGATTTTGGGGACGGAGTTCCAGGCGACGGGATTGCGCTCGACGACGACGTCCTGGTCAATCTGCTGGCTCACGAAACGGAATGGACCGGTGCCGACAGGGTGGCGCCAAAACTCGCGTCCACTGCCTTCGGGAACAATGCCAATGGCGCCGGTGGAGAGGTTGGTGAGAAGGAAATTGTCGGGGTGCTTGAGATGAAAGACGACGGTCCTGGGGTCGTTAGCTTCTATGGAATCGACGGACGCATAGGTTGCCGCCTTGGATGAGATGACCAGGCCCTTGCGCATGGAGTCGATGGTCCATACAACGTCGCGCGATGTGAGGGGGCGTCCATCGTGGAAGCGCACGCCGTCGCGGAGGTGGAAGGTGAGGGTCTTTGGATCGGGCTGGTCCCAGCTTGCGGCGAGAGCGGGGGTGAAATGAAACCTGCGGTCGCGGGCGACGAGGCCGTCGAACAGGAGCTCGTCGATGTGCTCCGATTGCGCGTCAGTGCCCACTCGCGGATCGAGGCTGGCAGGACTGGAGTCGATGAGGAAGACGACGGTGCGCGGATCGCGCTGCGCAGGGCGGCAGGCGGTGAGGAACGCGAGCATGGCGAGGATCAACAGCCGATTCCAGTTGAAAATGATGTGCCGGTGTTCGTAAGACGCAACAGCAGGTGCTTCGCTGCGCTCAGGATGACAAGGTGTTTGGCAGCGGTCGGACGATGGTTGCTCAAACATACGTGACCTGGCCAAGGATAACGGGGCGGCGGGCGCCGGTGGCGGAAGGGACGTTGCCGGGCAGGTGATGCCAGGTTTGCCAGGCGAGCAAGGCGAAAGCGGCGGCTTCCTTAGCTTCGACAGCGAGCCCGTGATCGGAAGTGGTGGTGATCTCGCAGCCAAGGGGGTTGAGGCGTTGCGTGAGCATTGCCATCAGGGTTCGATTGCGCGCGCCGCCGCCGGAGACGATGTAGTCGACTGGCTGGTTTTTCATCGCGGGCTGGACGAACGTCTGATAGCTCTGCGCGATGGATTCGGCGGTGATGGCGGTGGCCGTGGCCAGGGCGTGTTCAGGTTTGCTGCTGATGCGGCGACAGCTGAGGAGGAAGTCCGCTGCGTACTCGCGTCCGAACTGCTCGCGACCGGAGCTACGAGGAGGCTTGAGCCGGTAGTAGGGATGGCGCATTGCGGCGCGGAGAACAGGTTCGAGCACACGGCCGCGAGCGGCGATCGCGCCATTTCGATCGAAGGGCTTGTTGAACAGCTGTTGCGCGAGCGTATCGATGACCATGTTGCCTGGGCCGGTGTCGAAGGCGATGACGGATTCCGGGCCGGCGCCCGCGGGAATGGAAGTGAGATTGCCGATGCCGCCGATGTTCTGCAGCACGCGGCCGCGTTTCGGGTGGGCGAAGAGAACGTAGTCGAGGAGCGACACGAGGGGTGCGCCCTGGCCCCCGGCGAACATGTCGGCGGGACGGAAGTTGGAGATGACGGGAACGCGGATTTCGGCGGCGATTGCGGCGGCTTCGCCGAGTTGCCACGTGCAGGCGATCTTTCGGCCGGCGTAGTTTGCTGCGCGCGCCTGGTGATAAACCGTCTGGCCGTGGCAGGCGATGAGATCGAGGGCGATGCGATGTTTGTTCAGGGTTGCGCGAACTGCGTCCGCATACGCGATGCCGAGGCGCCAATGCAGTCGCGCGAGTTCGGCGGTCGATGTAGAGGACGCGTTCATGGCGGCAAGCACGGCGCGTCGCAGTGGGGCGGGATAAGGAAAGGCTTCATGCGCGAGCAGTTTCAGGGCCGGAGAAGAGGCGCCCTTTCGCTGGGCAGATGTGATGCGCAGGATGGCCACGTCCACACCGTCGGCGGAGGTGCCGCTCATGATGCCGGCGACGTTCATGGCTTGCGGTCTCATGAAGTCTCTGCAGGGGCCGTGGCGCGGGGGGTGACTGCATCGGTCTGTTTTCCGGCGGCGGCAACAGCATCGCAGAATTGCGCGACGTCTCTGCGCAGCTTTTCGGACTGCTTCACAGAAAGAGGAGGAGGAATTTTGCCCGCATACAGGCGCGCCCGCTTGCGAGCCGAATTGCGGGTTCGCGCCAGCAGCAGCTTGCGGAAGGAAGCGGACTTTTCAGCGGCCGTGAGCAGGGCTTCGTAGGTGCGCAGAATCAGTTCGGCGCTATGGCAGATCTCCACCAGGTCCGATCCGGCGCGGACGGCTTCCACGGCCGCTTCGTCGACGGGCAGGAACTTAAGAATGCCGCCCATCTCGAGATCGTCGGAGAGGATGATGCCGCGATAACCGATGCGATTGCGCAGCACGTCGGTGATCCAGAAACGTGAGGCGCTGGCGGGCATATCTTTGCCCGGAGTATCAGGGTAGGCGGCGTGATTTGTCATCACGATGGGCATCTGTTTGTGGAGTTCGCGGTAGGGCGCGAGATCTTCATTCCACAACTGCTGCCAGGTGCGATGGATTTCGGGGGTAACGAAGTGCGTGTCGCTGGCCGCGCCGCCCAGGCCGGGAAAGTGTTTGCCGCAGGCGATGACGCGCCGGGCATCGAGACCGCGCATGAACTCGCCGGCAAAGGTGGTCACGTGCGCAGGGTGGGGAGAAACGCAGCGGGTTCCCATCACCTCGGCAGACTCGGGAAGGGCGAGATCGACGACGGGTGCGAGCGTGGTATTGAATCCGAAGGCGCGTACCGCGCGGGCAATCAGTTCTCCGAACTGACGGGCCAGGGCGGGCTTTTGCGTTGCGGCCTGCCCGACGGCCTGCGCGGAAGGCAGGGGAGCCAGGGCGTCGCGAAGGCGATTCACGGTGCCCCCTTCGACATCGACGTAGCGAACGCTGTTACGGGCGCAGAGTCCGGTGGCTTCGTCAAGAAGCGCGCGGGTTTGCTCGGCGTCTTTGATGTTGCGGCGGAAAAGGATGACCCCTGCGGGGCGCAGCAGGCGCAGCCACGCGCGCTCGAGCGAGGTCAACTCTGGGCCCGAGAGTCCGACGACCAGCAGGCTGCCGACGGCGCGGCGGAGGTTGTTGTCGTTCGAGTTGGGCATTGCTCCTGTCTTTCTGGTTGTTAGTGCTTTTTTGGGCCTCGTTCGCCGTTAGCGATCTTATTGGCCTGGTGATGAAAAGCGACCGCAGTCACACATGAAACGTGGTTTCACTCGAAACCATGAAAATGGAACTGCGGATCCTTCCCCTTCTCCTTCGCAAGCTCAGGGTCAGCGTCAGGATGACAAAAAGTTAGTTTGGCAATAGCTATTTTCACAGCAGGTCCTTCAACTCCGGTCGCTCCGCGACCTCCGCTCAGGATGACATTCCAGAGAATTGAGTCATACCTATTTACTCTCTTTCAGTTCCTGTTTCAATTCTTCAAGCAAGTTCAGCGCCTGCAAGGGCGTGAGCGAGTTTACGTCGACGGCTTCGATGCGATCCACGATGCGTTGGGACAGGGGCGTGAAGATGGTCAACTGCATCGGTTCGGGATCGGTCTCCATCTGGACGCTGTGGCGCTCCTGCTTTTCGTGCTGGCGCAGAATGCGCCGGGCGCGTTCAATGACGGCCGCCGGCAACCCGGCCAGCTTGGCTACTTCGATTCCGTAGCTCTTGCTTGCGGCTCCGGGCTCGATGTTGTGCAGAAAAACAATTCCGCCGGAAGACTCTTTGACGCCGACGCGCAGATTGCGCACGCGTTCCAGCTTTTCGGCGAGCATGGTGAGCTCATGGTAGTGGGTGGCGAAGAGGGTGCGCGCACCGGTCTCGGCGTGCAGATATTCGACGGTCGCCCAGGCGAGGGAGAGGCCGTCGAAGGTAGCGGTGCCGCGGCCCATTTCGTCGAGGAGAATCAGCGAGCGGTTGGATGCGGTGTTGAGAATGGTGGCGGTTTCGGTCATCTCCACCATGAAAGTGGAGCGGCCGCGGGCCACGTTGTCGCTTGCGCCGATGCGGGTATAGATGCGGTCGACAAGGCCGAAGCGGAGGCTCTGGGCGGGCACAAAGCAGCCCATCTGCGCCAACAGCACGAGCATCGCGGCCATGCGCAGATAGGTGCTTTTGCCGCCCATGTTGGGCCCGGTGATGAGCAGCAGTGCAGGGCCGGGATCCCCGGCATTGAGATAGACATCATTGGCGATGAAATGGCCTTCGCGCGTTTCTTCCATCCAATGCTCTATCACCGGATGACGCGCGGCCACGGCTTCAAGCAAAGGCTCGTCCGCCACGCGGGGGCGCACGTAGCGGCGGGCGGCGGCGAGATGCGCGAAGTTCGCCAGGAGGTCGGCTTCGGCAACCACGGCCGATGCGCGGCGAATGCGGCCGGCGGCCTCAAGCACGATGCGGCGCAACTCGGCGAAGACGCGCTTCTCGATTTCGATGGAGCGTTCGTGGGCCGTGAGGATCTTGCGTTCGTATTCTTTGAGTTCCGGAGTGGTGAAGCGTTCCGCGTTGACCAGGGTTTGTTTGCGTTCGTAGTCGGCGGGGGCCAGGGACAGGTTCGACTTGGTGATTTCGATGTAGTAGCCGAAGACGGAGTTATAGCGGACCTTTAGGGAGGCGATGCCGGTACGCTGGCGCTCGCGTTCTTCGATGGCCGCGATCTGCTGCCGGCCGCTGATGGAGATGGTGCGCAGGTCGTCGAGTTCGGCATCGACTCCGGCGGCGATGGCGCCGCCGTCGGCCAGGGTCAACGGAGGCTCGGGAACGAGCGTGGTGGCAATGCGGGCGGTGAGGTCTTCGAGGATGTCGAGGTGCGCGACGAGATCGCGCCAGCGGGGAGCCTGCATGGCCTCGAGAGCGGTTTTCAGGCCAGGCAGGCGGGCGGTGCTGGCGGCGAGGGCGCGGACATCGCGCGGTCCGGCTGAATCGAGAGAAATGCGGGCCAGGAGACGCTCGAGATCGAGGATTCCGACGAAAGCGCGGCGGATCTCTTCGCGCTTCATCAGGTCTGTTTGGGCTTCTCCCACCGCCTCGTAGCGGGACTCGATGGCGGCCGGATCCAGAAGGGGCCGGAGGATGGTGGCGCGGAGCAGGCGCTTGCCCATTGGGGTGCAGCAATTGTCGAGGGTGTGGAACAGGGTGGCGCGATCGTCCTGGCCGGCGAACAACGGTTCCACCAGTTCGAGGTTACGCACCGTCACCGGATCCAACTCGAGCGCTGTGGAGTGCTCCTGGAAACGCAGTGAGTCGATGTGGAGGGCTTCGTTCTTCTGCGTGGTCCGGACGTAGTGCAGCACAGCCCCGGCCGCGATGGCGGCTGGCTCGTGAAGGTGGAGGCCGTAACCTTCAAGCGAACGGACGTGAAGCTGGCGTTCGAGCAGGGGGACGGCGAAATCGCGGGTCCAGATCCAGTCTTCGACGCGGGTTCGGGCGGGTACGCGGTCCAGGGCGGGCGGAATTGGGGCGGCGGCGGGGAGGAGCACTTCGCTGGCTCCGGCCATGAGGATTTCGTCAACTGCCTGCTGACGCGCGGCGGGGCCGGAGAATTCGGCGGTGCGGAATTCGCCGGTGGAGATGTCGAGCAGGGCGATGGCGCATACCGGGGGTGCGGAATCGGCGCTGCGGTGCCGGGAGCGCGGCGGATGAGAGTCGGAAGCGGTGGGCGGCGCGCCGGCTTCGAAGTAGGCGGCAAGGAAGTTGTTCTGTTCCTGTCCCAGAGCAGCGTCGAGCGCGGTGCCGGGCGAGAGAACCCGGGTGACTTCGCGGCGCACCAGTTTTTTGGTGAGCCTGGGGTCTTCCATCTGGTCGCAGATGGCGATCCGGTAGCCTTTGCGCAAGAGCCGGGCCAGGTAGGTTTCGACGGCGTGGTAGGGAACGCCGCACATAGGTTGGGAACGCTCGCGGTCGCGAGCGGTGAGGGTCAACTGGAGCTCGCGGCTGACGACGACGGCGTCATCGTAGAACAATTCGTAGAAATCGCCCATGCGGAAGAAGAGCAGGGCATCGGGATTTTCACGCTTGGCCGATGTCCACTGGCGCATGAAAGGCGTGAGTTCGGCGGAAGGCTTCTCGGGAGAGGGGGGCGTTGAGAGGAGATTCCCGGGATCCGGCAGCGCGGATTCCGGCGGCGGCACGACTTGAGATTCCTCACGGATCACTCTTGCTTAAGAGTACCGTGGACAGTTGCATCCGACGAGGCTGTGCAAAGCGGGGGGAAATTGTTGAAGAGCGGGCCAGCGAGCTGAAACGACTGTGCTCCGACTTCAGCGGACAAAAGCCTGCGCAAGGGTCAGCGGATCCGGTCTCCGGCGAAGTTTGCGTTGGTTATGTCGTCCCGGATCTGCGACTTATGCCGGGCAGCCTGATAGTTGGTTCTTTGCCGTAACGCACTGTCAGGGTGATATGCGTCACAGTATACTGAAGGGTTACATTTTAAGGTAAACATCGGAATGTATTTGGTTTGGCTCAGAGTGGCGGCGGTTCTATACGCAGGAGCGGGGATCGCCGCATTCCCCACTGTGCTGTATCAAAACCCGCGCTGGCGCTCGGTCTGCGTGCACGTGGGCGGGCTGGCATTCCTGTTCCATTTAGTTTCGGTCGTCGAGATGCTGGCGCTCAATCATCGCTGGGTGCCGATGGGCGTGCGGGAAGGCGAGACGCTGCTGGGTCTGGTGGTGGCCGGGTTGTTTTTCCTGGTCTGGTGGATCTACCGGACCATCCAATTAGCGGTGTTTGCATTGCCGATCACGTTTTTCATCGTATTTGTGCCGTCGCTCGGTTTTGAGCGGTATGTATTCCCCTCCAGCGGGGTGCGCATCACCTGGCTGGTGGCGCATATCGCAGCGTTGCTGGCGGCTTATGCTGCGCTGGGATTCAGCATGCTGGCGTCGGTGCTTTACCTGATCCAGGAGCGGCGCATCAAGAGCAAGCTCAAGCCGGGCGAGGATTCATGGTGGGCGCCGCTGGAATGGCTGCCCCCTCTGGATACGCTGGAGCGCATTGCGCATTCCACGTTGCTGTTCGGGTTTCCGTGCATGACGGTGGGCCTGGTGATCGGCTCGGTGCTGGCGCAGGAAACCGTACTGGGCGCGGCGTACTTCCGCGACCCCAAGGTGATTGCTTCATTTGTGATGTGGGCGGTGTACGTGCTGCTGCTGTTTGTGCGCAGCACGGCCGGCCTGCGGGGCCGCAAGGCCGCATATCTCTCCGGCGCCGTGTTTCTGGTGATGCTGGCGGTATGGGCCGCCAACCAGTTCAGCCAGGTGCACAAGTACGGTGCACCATGACGCTTGCACTCATTGGCGTAAACCACAAGACCGCGCCTATCGAGTTGCGCGAGAAGATCGCCATTTCGCGCGACGATCTGGCCGAGGTGACTCGGGCGCTGGCGGCGGTGCCAGGGGTGGCGGAGTGCATGATCGTTTCCACCTGCAATCGGGTGGAGATGCTGGCAGCTCTGGAGTCGCCGGCGGTCGATTTATCCGGGTTCCTGCAATCGCAGTTCCGACTGGACGGCCAGACGTTGAGGGAGCATTTGTACGAGCACCGCGACCAGCAGGCGGTGCGTCATGTTTTCCGGGTAGCGGCGAGCCTGGATTCCATGGTGGTTGGCGAATCCCAGATCCTGGGCCAGGTGAAGGAAGCCTTTGCGTCGGCACGCACCGCGGGCACAGTAGGAACGCAGCTCGAACACCTGTTGCAGAGTGCGTTTGCGGCAGCCAAAAAGGTTCGTTCCGAGACCGAGATCGGGTCGAATAGTGTTTCCATTGCGTCGGTGGCTGTCGATCTGGCCAGAAAGATTTTCGGTTCGCTGAATGGGCGGACGGTATTCCTGGTGGGTGCCGGCAAGATGAGCGAGCTGGCGGCGCGGCACCTGGTGCAGCAGGGCGCGGGTGCGATCCTGGTGACAAACCGGACATTGGCGCGGGCCCGGAGCATGGCCGACGAGTTCAACGGGCGAGTGATCCCGTTCGAGCAACTTCATGATGCCGCGAGCGAAGCCGATATCGTGATCACATCAACGGGCGCGCCGCATGCCATCTTCCGCCGCGAACACGGCCAGGCCTTCCTGCACAAGCGCCGCAACCGGCCGATGTTCTTCATCGATATCGCGGTGCCGCGCGACGTGGATCCGGCTATGAACAAGCTGGAGGGCATTTTTGTTTACGACATCGATGACCTTCAGACAGTGGCCGCTTCGCACATGGCGGAACGGGCCAGCGAGGCGAATAGCGCCGAGGCAATGATCGCGGCCGAGGTGGAGAGATTCCACGAGCGGCAGCGGACGGTGAATGTGGCACCGGCGATCGTTGCATTGCAGAGGCAGTTCGAGGCGATCCGGCAGGGCGAGGTAAGGCGAATCCAGGCGCGCCTGGGTGCTTTGACAGCCGAACAGGTAGCCGCGGTGGAAGCGCTGACGCGGGGGCTGGTGAACAAGTTTCTTCATCCCCCCATGCAGGCGCTGAAACAGGCGGCACGCGAGAACGACGCGACGCGCATGGAAGCGCTATGCGAGACGTGGTCCTTGCCCAGCGCCGCGCCACCCGAGGCCGGATCCAGCGGTCCGCAAGCGATGGCAGAGGACAATCCAAAGGACATTTCCGTGACCCAATCCAGCGTGGCAGGGCGCCGATGAACCTGCGTATCGGAAGCCGTGGTTCCCAACTGGCTCTCTGGCAGGCCAACCACATTGCCGACCGGCTGCGTGGCCATGGGCACTCGGTGGAGATCGAAATCATCAAGACCACCGGCGACCGGCTGCAGGAGGTCACTTTTGCGCAGGTCGGCTCGAAGGGGATGTTCACGAAGGAAATTGAGGAGGCCCTGGCCGAGGGACGGGTGGACCTGGCGGTGCATTCGCTGAAGGACCTGCCGACGGAATTGCCGCCGGGGTTCGCTTTGGCAGCCACACCGACACGGGTGGATCCTCGCGACGTGTTTGTTTCGGTGAAATACGAGCATGTGTCATCGCTTCCCGCCGGGTCAAAGGTGGGCACCAGCAGCCAGAGGCGGCGTGCGCAATTGAAGGAACTGCGGCCGGATGTCGAAGCGGTCGAGTTCCGCGGCAACGTGGATACGCGCTTGCGCAAGCTGTCCGAAGGCCAAGTAGATGCGATTCTGCTAGCTGCGGCCGGGCTGGATCGTCTGAAAAAGACTGAATGGGTGCGGCAGCGGCTGGAGCCCAAGGATTTCTGCCCGGCCGCGGGACAGGGTTCGCTGGGAATTGAGACCCGGCTGAATGATGAGGCCACGATAGTGGCGCTGGCGTTTCTGGACGATCGCGCTACGCGGTATGCGGTAACGGCGGAAAGGGCTGCTTTGGCAGCACTGGGTGGAGGCTGCCAGGTCCCAATCGGTATTCACTGCCGTGTGGCGGGGTGCGAAGGGGCATTGGACGCCGCGGATACTTGCTGGGAGATTTTCGGCGTGGTCGCGAATCCCGAGACGGGCAAGACATTGCGTGCGTATCACAGCGTGCCCGGAACGCATGCGGACCCCATGGCCTTGGGCAGAACGATGGCGGAAATGCTGCTGGCATCTGGGGCGGGCAGCCTGCTGAGCGGAGTCAGTCTGGGAGCGGGCGGGGCGGCCTGAATGAGCTATCTGCCGCTGGAGGGCCGGCGCATTCTGGTCACCCGAGCGGCGCAGCAGGCGGGCAAGCTGAGCGATGGATTGCGTGCCCTGGGCGCGATTGCTGTCGAAGTCCCGGTGATTGAAATCGCGTCTCCGGTTTCTTTCCAGGCATTGGACAGGGCTCTGCGCCAGATAGGCGCATACGATTGGATCATCTTCACGAGCGCCAATACAGTGGCAGCGCTGAAGTCGCGGGGTGAGGAGCTTGGCATCGCAGCGACGACCGCATCGAAAGCAAAAATAGCGGCGATCGGGGCGGCGACTGCTTCCTCGGCGCGGGAAGCAGGCTGGAGCGTGGATCTTGTTGCAGAGACGTATGTAGCCGAAAGCCTGGTTGCATCTCTCGAGGAACAGCAGATACGAGGCAAAAGCGTCCTGCTGGCGCGCGCGGAAGTGGCGCGGGATGTGATCCCCGATGCAATACGAAGGGCCGGCGCAGCAATCGATGTGGTGGATGCCTACCGCAACGTGATTCCCACTAGCGCGCCGGGCCAGCTTCGCAGGGCTTTGGCTGAAGGGCTCGACGCGGCGACCTTCACGAGTTCATCGAGCGTGACGCATCTTGCCGACGTCGCAAGAACTGCAAATGTGGGGTTTCCATTCGACGGGGTGCCCGCGATCTCCATTGGCCGGGTGACCAGTGCGACGCTGCGGGCGGCCGGTTGGGAACCGGCGGCCGAAGCAGACCCGCATGACGTTCCGGGATTGGTTGCCGCGGTGGAGAAATTGCTGAGCCGGGGCTGACGGTGGAGATCGATTCTCGTTAAATCAGGCGGTGACGGGTTCCCGGGTCCAGTCGCAGGGAATCTCGCAGCGCTTTTCCGAACTGCTTCGTGCCCATTCAAGGATGCGGGCGACGCGCCAGGCCTCCAGGGCGGTAACCGGGGGCAGCGCTTGTCCGTCGAGTGCGTCGCGCACTCCGGCATAAAAATTCCGGTAGTCCCCCGGCAGGGTGGCGACGGGGCGAGAGACCATTCCTCCTTCCACATCCACGTAGAGCAGGCCCCATTCGGTCTGCGTTTCCTGGCCCCAGTCACCCGCGGTGATGCGCGTGATTTTGTTGAGTGCGGCTTCCTGAGGGTCAACCCCCTTCTTGCGGAAGTTGCCGCGCGTTCCACGCACGTGGAAGCGGGCGCCGGCAGGGGCGGAAAGCGCGTTGGCGCCGAGAGTGACGAAGCATCTGTCGTAGTGCAGGCGCACGGTGAAAGCATCGTCCGAGCCCTCTCCATCGCGTTCGCGCACGATGTCCGCGCTGACGCCGAGAGGTTTGCCGCACAGGACCAGTGCCTGGTCTACGAGGTGGGTGCCAAGATCGAGAAGCACGCCTCCGCCCTGCTCCGGATCGTCCTTCCAGGGACGCCGGGCGGCGCCGGGGCTCCAACGGTCGAACCGCGATTCGATATGGACGATGCGGCCGAGCTGGTGTTCCTTCAAAAGCTTCTGGACAGTAAGGAAGTCGCCATCCCAGCGGCGATTGTGGAACGGAACCAGGAATTTTTGGCGGGCGCGAGCCAGTTCGATCAGGTGTCCGATTTCATCGGATGTAACGCCGGCCGGCTTGTCGACCACGACGTGTTTGCCGGCCTCGAGCGCCTGCTTGGCGACATCAAAGTGGGTGCCGCTCGGAGTCGCAACGACGACCACGTCGATGGATGCATCGGCCAGCAACTCTTCGAGGGTGCGATAGGTCGTCACGCCTGGATAGCGTTGCCTTGCCTGATCGCTGTGACGTTCTACGACCGCACCCAATTCGAGGCCGTCGACCGAGGAGATCAGAGGCGCATGAAACACTCGCCCCGCCATTCCGAATCCGACCAGACCGATGCGCAGCATGGAAGTCTCCCTGGAGATTATGTTAACGGCGACGAATCAATGTTCGAGGTCTTCCGCTTGGGCGACTTGCCGGTCGCGCGAAGATGGGGCACCCAGGTTCTGGTTAACCTTCAAGTTTGAAGCGCGTTTCGGCGAGGCGGTAGAGTCGGCGCCATACCAGCCGGTTCATGCTGACAACGATCAGAGAAATTAACACGGTGGCCAGCAAGATGATAGGGAATCGTCCGTGGTCAGTGGCGGAGCTGATCTGCGCGCCGAGGCCGATGGTTTGGAGCGTTTCGCCTTTGACTTTGGAATACTCGGCCATCACCGACGCATTCCAGGCGCCCCCGGATGCGGTGACCATGCCGGTGATGAGGTAGGGGAAGATGCCGGGAAGGATCAGCTGCGTCCAGCGCTGGAACGGTGTGAAACGGTAAAGCTCTGATACTTCGCGCAGGTCGGAGGGAATGGACATGGCGCCCGCGATCACGTTGAACAGGATGTACCACTGGGTGCCCAGCAACATGAGGGCGATGGATCCGAAGCCGAGTCCGCCACCGAACCGGATCAAGCCGATGAGCAGAATGGGATAGAAAGCTGATGCGGGTACCGAGGCCATGACCTGGGCGAAGGGCTGAACGAAGCGGGCCAGACGGGGATTGAAGCCGATGGTTACGCCCACCGGAATGGTCCACAGGGCGGAGATGAGCAAGGCTGCATTTACGCGAAGGAAAGTGGCTGCGGCACCTTCGAGGAGGAGGCGCAAATCCGCCCAGGTGACGGTACGGAGCATGTAGGCGGCCTGGAATACTGCCCAGCAGGCCGCGATGCCAACCACTGCCAGGAATGCCCAAAAGCCGATTACTCCCTTTCGGCTGTCCGCGTCTTCATCGTAAGGGTGGAGCCTGGTCTCCGCCCGGCGAGCAAGGCGGCTATAGATGGGCTCTTCCAACCTGGACCAGATTGTTCCGGGAAGGGAATTAAGCAGGGGAGAGCGGCGGAGCCATTCGAGAATGGGGGAAGTGACGCGGTCCGCGGACTCCACCTGCTCGAATTTAAATTTGTCGCTCCAGGCGATCAAGGGGCGCCACACTAACTGATCGGTCGCGACCACGATCAGGATCACCACCAGGATGCCGATCAAGAGCGAGTCGAGGTCACCCGAGTCGGCGGCCGACTGCATGTAGCTGCCCAGGCCTGGCAACCGGAAGTTGCGGTCGCCCATGGTGAACATCTCGCACAGCATAAGGGCGAACCAGCCTCCTGCCACGGACACAATCGAGTTCCACACCAGCCCTATGGCGGCGTAGGGCATCTCCAATTGCCAGAAACGCTGCCATGCCGAGTAGCGGTAAATGCGCGCCGCCTCGAGCATCTCGCGGGGAATGGCTTTGAGCGATGAATAGAAGCTGAATGCGAGGTTCCACACCTGCCCGGTAAAGATGAGAAGAATGACGCCGAGTTCGATGCCGAGCTGATGGCCGGGAATGAGGGCGACCATCGCCAGGACCACCGGCGGCAGAAAGCTCAAAACGGGTATGGACTGAAGGATGTCCAGCACCGCGACCATCCACGCCTCGACGCGGGGATGATAGGCGGCGAAGTAGCCGTAGCTGATGGCAAACACGAGGCTCAACAGGTAGGCCAAGGTGATGCGCGCGATGGAGTAGAAGGCGTACAGGGGGAGAGCGCGAAGCGAGTGCGAAATGGGAACGACGGGAGTCTCCGTTCCCCACCAGTAGCGCGCCATGTGGATGATGCCGAAGAAAACGGCCAGGCCACATAAGGCCACGACAAGGTCGATGACCACCGGCCATGTGCGTACGGTGATCAGCGTACGCGCAAACGGGTGCTGGATCCTCACTCGGTTTCCTCGCTGGCGGCGGCTTCTTCCTCCTGGGCTTCAGGAAGCACAAAGCGACGGCGGGAGGCGTCGAAGTCGAAGATCTCAGCGTAACGGCCCCAGGTGATGGCGGTTTCCATCTGTCTCTGGCACTCGTCTTCGCTGAACTGCTCATCCAGCATGTCGAGGAAGAACTCTTCGGGAACGGTGTGATTGCTTTTGGTTTCGAGGGCGCGACGAATCTGGCGGAGCAGCAGCACGTTTTCGAGCGCGGCATCGCGGAACAGTTCTTTCTGGCGGAGGATTTCGGAGTTGGCGAACTGTTCGCCGGCAGGGGTAATCGATACGTCGCCTTCTTCGATTTTGAGAAAGCCCAACAACTGCGCCGCCTCCACGATAGGGAAGAGGTCGTCGATTTCGAAGGCGAGATCATCGGCCAAGCGGTAGATGTCGTCGCGGCCGCCCTTGTCGAGAAGCAGTTCCAAGAGGCCGGCAATGCCGCCTGGGCGCGCGTGCGGCAACATCTGGTATTTCATTTGCCGCTGATCGCGAACCCGCCTGCCGGCCTGCTGGTCGGGCACCTGAGCGGGCGCTTCCTCAGGCTTGGTGAGCACCTTGTAGATGTAGTCAACCAGTTGGAGGAAGGCGGGCGCTTTGCGGTCCCGCGGCTGTGGAATCTCTACCCGGAAATCGGTGCGGATGTGGCCGGGATTGCGGCCCAGGACGATGATGCGATCGGCCAGCAGGACGGCTTCTTCGATATTGTGGGTTACCAGGAAGACGGCCTGGGTAGGCATGGTTTTCTTCGACCACAGTTCAAGCAATTCGCTGCGCAGATTTTCGGCGGTCAGAACGTCGAGTGCAGAAAAGGGCTCGTCCATGAAGAGGACTTCCGGCTCGACCACCAATGCGCGCGCAAAGCCGACGCGCTGGCGCATGCCCCCGGAGAGCTCCTTGGGGTAGGCCGATTGGAAACCATCCAGGCCGACGGTATCGAGCATGCGCAGGCTGCGTTCGCGGCGCTCTTCGGGAGCGACACCGCGCGCCTGCAGAGGAGCCTCAACGTTCTCGAGAACGGTCATCCAGGGGAACAGCGCGAAGCTCTGGAACACGATCGAAACATTGACCCGGGCCTGGGAGATGGGTTGGCCATGCCAGTAAACGTGGCCAGCCGATGGGCGTGACAGGCCCGATAACATGCGCAACATGGTGGATTTACCCGAACCGGAAGGTCCCAGGAGGGCTAGAATCTCTCCGGGCACGATTTTCAGGTCAGTGGGGGCGATGACCTGGATGCGGTTTTCGCTGGGCTGGGCGTAGTACTTTTCGATTTTTTCGGCTTGGATGATGGCTTTGCCGGCCGAGCGTTGGACCTCGATTTGAGCCGCAGCTTCTAGCATGCAGAGTTCTCCACTATGTCGGTTGGGCGACCGCACCCGGTAGATTTAAGCAGTGTAGTGTTGCAGGGTTGCAATCGGATAAAATCAAGTGTGCCGCGGCAATCGCCGACGAGGCGTTGAGCCGTGAGAGCGAATCCTGCTTCCCTTAGACGACAGTGTTAACGTAGCCTAGTTAACTCTCACGCAGAGTATCATCAAAACTGTTGTATACCCCAGGCAAGTGCATTTGCCTTAGACGATTGCCCGGCTGTTCATCCCCATGCACGACGCAGCCGCTTACAGACTGTCAGGTCTCCAGGAGAGTATGCCCGAAACTGCGACGAAACCCAAAGTCCTCGTAGCCGACGATGAACGGGTCATTGCCGATACACTTGCCATGATCCTCAATCAAAGCGGCTTTCAAGCGCGCGCCGTCTACTCCGGCGAAAAGGCTCTCGAACTGGCGCCAGAATTCAAGCCGGACATGCTCATTTCCGATGTCATCATGGCCGACTTGAACGGCATCGATGCCGCCATTCGCATTCGCGAGTTGCTGCCCTCCATCAAGATTTTGTTGTTTTCCGGCCAGGCCGCCACAGCTGACCTGCTGGAAAAAGCGCATGCGCAAGGATACGATTTCGAGATCCTCGCCAAGCCCGTTCATCCGCAGGACCTATTGAGCAAGCTCCGCGGGGTTGGTTAGACAAAACGTCTGCGTGCGGCGGGAAGGTATCAGCAGATATCCGTCCGGCGCGCGCAACCTTCCGTCGCCAAATGGTTCAATGATCCAGGGAACGCCGCGCGCTTTCTTCATGCGGGAACAGGGATCCGTTTCATCGCCGTGAGCCGATCGCGGATCAACAGTCACGCGGGCCCTCCATGACTCATCCGTGTGGTATCAACTATGCCTGAAGCCGCCGTTCTGACCAAAGTCCTGATCGCCGATGATGAACGCGTGATTGCCGATACGCTGGTGGCGATCCTCACTCATGGCGGGTTTGAGGCGCGCGCCGCGTACTCATGCGCCCAGGCGCTCGATATTGCCGGCGCATTCCGACCGGACCTGCTGGTCTGCGACGTGATCATGGACGAGATGAACGGTATTGATGCGGCTGTCCGCATCAAGGCCATGCTGCCTGATATCCGCGTCTTTTTGCTCTCCGGGCAGACGGCGACAACAGAATTGCTGGAGAAGCAGAACGCCGACGGGTATGGTTTTGAGGTCCTCATCAAGCCTGTCCACCCGCGCGACCTGATAAGCCGATTGCGGGAATGCATGGCGGCGTGATTCCTGGTCGTGGGTAATTGGATGACTTGTTTCGATGACAGGTCAGGCGCACAGGAACGCGCCGAATCTGGCAGTCGGACCTACATTGTCCGTCGGCCTTCGAGGGCGCGCGCCATTGTCACCTCGTCGGCATATTCAATATCGCTGCCCGCGGGAACTCCGGTGGCGATGCGGGTGACGCGGACCGCGAACCCCCGCAATGCGCCGGCGAGCCAATTTGCGGTGGCTTCGCCTTCAAGGGTGGGGCTGGTGGCCAGGATCACTTCATCCACTTCGCCGCGCTCGACGCGCGCCAGCAGAGTCTGCGCGCGGAGCTGATCCGGTCCCACGCCGTGGAGCGGGGAAAGCGTGCCATGCAGCACTTGATAAACGCCCATGTAGCCGCGGGTGCGCTCGATGGCCGCGATACTGGTCGGCTCTTCCACCACGCAGACCAGACGCTGATTGCGCACCGGGCTGGCGCAGTAGGCACAAGGATCCACATCGGTGATGTTGTTGCAGATGGAGCAGAGGCGCAGGCTGGCTTTGAGACCCTGCACCGCTTCGGCCAGCGCAACGGCGTCCTCGTCGCTGGATCGCAGGATGTGGAAAGCAAACCGCTGGGCGCTCTTGGCGCCGACCCCCGGCAACTTCTTCAACTCTTCAATGAGCCGTGCCATCGGCTCGGCGTAACGTGACACCGTACACGCCTCCTGACTTCTTTATAGCGTGCGGTGCACGATTCCGACGAACGTCTAGGGCGGGAACATGCCCTTGGCCCAAACTGAGTCATGGTTCGCGGCAGGGTTCTTCGCAATCGCTTCCTGTTCCGAAGGGTAATGCACCGTCGGGCGTTGGACCGTCGGGCGTAGCGCTGGCTTTCCAATCGGCTGGGTGGAAGAATGTCAGTCCATACCGGGTAGTTTGAGGCCGCCCAGCATGCCTTGCACGCTGGACTGGACGACCTCTTCGGCCTTGCGGCCGGCCTCGTTCACGGCCGCCACCACCAGGTCTTCCAGCATCTCCACGTCGGGCTGGGCCTGGCCGATGAGGCCGGCCACGGCCGCGGGATCGATTTTGATTCGGAGAAGCTGCTTTTTGCCGTTCAGGGTGGCAGTTACAGCTCCTCCTCCGCTCGATCCCTCGACCACCGTCATCTCCAGCTTGCGCTGGACTTCCTCCTGCAGGTGACTGGCCTGCGACAGCATCTCGGATATCTTGAGCGGATTAATCATGGTCTTGCCTCCTGGGGGACGACCCTGGCTTACCGGGTGCGAAGATCGATAACGCTTCTTACTTCTGCTTTAAAGATTTCTTTGGCTCGCTGCACCAGTGGATTGGCGAGTGCGGTTTCCTGGATGCTGCCCGCCGGGATTACGGCGGCCGGCGCTGCGCCGGTGGCGGAGCCCTCTCCCGGCACGATCAAAAAGCGCGACGGCGCTGCCAGGCGCTGCAACTCCTGGCGGATGATTTTCTCGGCCGCGGAATTCACGGTGAGGCTAAGCATCTTTTTGCCGATGCCCGAGACCTCGATGCGGAGGCTGGAGCCATCCAGAGACCATGCGCCCGCACCGAGCAGCTGCGCGGCGGTGGCGTGGCCGCCGTCGGCCAGCACGGAGATGACCGCCAGGCGCAACGTTTCCATGTTCGGCGCTGCGCTGATCTCGGCAACGTCTGCGGGCTTCGGTACCGGGTCAGGATCAGCGGGAGATTCACGAAGCTGCGTGGACTGCGGCGAGAATGGCGCAGTTGCCACGGAAGGGGATGAGCTTGCCGCTTCAGGTCTTTCGACAGGCGGGTGATCCATTTCGGCAAGCGAGACGGCGGAGGCGCTCTGTTTTAAACTCGGCCCCGTCTCCCAAGCAGTGCCGCCGGAGCTGAAAGGGGATGGCGAAGCAGCGGGAGCAGGCGCGGGCCGCGGAGATACTCGCCAGCCGGAGGACTGGGGCGCCGCGCTGCGCACCGGGACCCCACCGGCAACGTTGCTCAGCAACTGCTCGATGGGCAAGAGGCGCTGCGCGTGAACCAGCTTGAGCATCCCCAGCTCGAGATGGAACCGGTGTTCCTGTGTCTCGTTGAGCGCGTCGAAGGTGTTGAGCATGATCTGCAGGTTGCGGGTGATCTCTTCCTCGGTGAACAGGAGGGCGGTGCGTGCCGCGCGGGCCCGTTCATCACCGGAAATCTGCAGCAGTTCCGTTTTCTCTCCGCCGAGCCTGGCCATCAGGGTGTTGCGCAGGTAGCGTACGATCTGCCGCGCCAGGGAGAAGGGACTGTGCCCGGCATTGAGGAGCACGTTCAACTGCTCCATCAGGTCGGCGCTTTGCCCGGCGGCGACGGCTTCCATCAGCCGCTCGAAGACGGCGTTGGGCACCGAGCCCATCAGCTCGCGAATCTGCAGGGCTGACAGTTCGGGGCGCCCATTCTCGCAGGGAGCCGAGGCAATGGCCTGGTCCATGATTGACAAGGCATCGCGCATGGAGCCGTCACCAGCTTCGGCGAGCAGGGCGAGTGCGGCTTCCTCGGCCTGCACGTTTTCCTTTTCGGCGATCATACGCAGTTGAGCGAGAATGTCGTCGAACCGCACCGCGTGAAAGCTGAAGTGCTGGCAGCGGGAGCGGATGGTCTGGGGAATGTTCTCGGGCTCGGTGGTCGCCATCATGAAGATGACGTGGGCGGGGGGTTCCTCCAGGGTTTTGAGCAGGGCATTAAAGGCCGCCTCGGTAATCTGGTGGGCCTCGTCGAGGATGTAGATCTTGAATCGGTCGCGGGCCGGGGCATAGCGGGCAGCATCGCGGAGTTCGCGAATTTCGTCGATGCCGCGGTTGGTGGCGGCGTCGATCTCGATGACATCCACGGCCATCCCCTGGCGGACCTCGTTGCAGGAGTCGCACTGGCCGCAGGGCTCAGGGGTGGGTCTTTCAGCGGTGCCGACTTGGGTCCGGCAATTGACGGCCTGAGCGAGGATCCGGGCGATGGTGGTTTTTCCGATTCCGCGATGACCAGAGAAGATGTAGCCGTGGGCTATCCGCCCTTGGATCAATGCGTTAAGCAGCGTATGCGTTACGTGATCCTGGCCAGCCACATCGGCAAAACGCTGAGGGCGATACTTACGCGCCAGAACCTGGTAACCCATGCAAACCCCGCATTTCAAGGCCGTTCACGCGAGCTTACGGCCTACAGGGATTTTATCGTCCCAGCCTTGCCCCAGCACGGGTGGAAAACCACTCTGACAGCTATTAAGACGATGTAAAAACCCGTAACTCCTTGCTAAAAGGCAAGTTGAAAATGAC
The DNA here is from genome assembly GCA_036502905.1 of Occallatibacter sp. Taxonomy (GTDB): domain Bacteria; phylum Acidobacteriota; class Terriglobia; order Terriglobales; family Acidobacteriaceae; genus Telmatobacter. The sequence continues at coordinate 38,175 of DASXXV010000258.1, forward strand.
GTTGTTGTCATCATTGCATCGCCGCAATGTTCGGCATGGAACATTTGGGTGCAAGCGCGATGGCTTGCTGCACGCCAAAGAGTTCGGATGCAACGTGTTGATGGATGAAGTTTGTATCTGGAGAGCGGACAGCTCAATTTGCGTCGAGGTTCAGGCTGATGTCATTCAGCCATTCGGCAATGAGGTCCTCGTCCCCGGGGTCGAAGACGTAGGCGTCGTTGACCAAAATGATGGTGGCCCAGTGGACCAGGTCGCGCTCGGTGATCAGCCCGAACCGTTTGCGCTCCAAGGCATTGGAGATATGTTCGCGACTGATCACGATGCCCGGTTCGGGCATGCGGAAGACTCCGCGCACGGTGCGGTGCTGGTGGTGGCCTCCGGCATCGGCCGGCATGGTTTCGAATTGAATCTCGAAGACGCCGGCCAGGCGCCGTTGCAACTCCTCTTCTCCAATTTCGAGCAGCGCAAACTGGCGCAGCGCTTCCATCTGGTTGGGCGTCAAGGAGGGAAGTTGGCGTTCGTCCATCACGGTAATCAGAGCCCTCCGGGAGCACCTTTGGGCTTGCGGCGCGGCTTGCGATGTGTTTTCGCGGCGGTGGCCCGAGACAAGCGCTTGCGCCGGCGAATCTCTTCGGCGGAATACATGGTCCCGCGGCAGATCGTCGCTCCACAGTTGCAGTGTTGGGGCTCGTCGCCCCCGTCGTAGAGGCAATAGTCGTAAGTGATCTCGGCGCCGGCGGGAATATTCTTGATGGCCTTGATCCAGACGCGGCCGTCCTCCTCGTCTGACTCGCAGTTGGGATCGCAGCTATGGTTGATGAACATGGCCGTGCAGTGGCCATCGATGACAGTCGAGCCGTCGCCCAGTCCAAACAGGTAAGTGATTGGCTTGGATTCGTACAAGGCATCGGCTTCGTCTTTGCTTAGGCGAGGACCGGTGTATTCGGCCACGCGCCTGCCTTTGGGAATGCGCGTGGTGGTGTAGCAGCCGGCGGCGTGGATGTCGGATGAACGGATAATCAAACCCATGGGGATGTCGGCTTTCCCTTCCTCTGGACCGCATCGTACCATTGAACAGGCAGCAAATATGAGACTCGGGATCGCGCTTTTGTGGATTGGAGGTTTGCTTTCAGGGCAGGCTCAGGCTGGCGCCCAGCAAAGCAAGCCTGGCACTCCTCAGCCGGCTCCTGCGAACAGCCAGAAGCCGCCAACGGAGGCGAATCCGTTTCCGGACGATACGACCAAGGTTCCTGTGATGACGAATGCGCCCGTTAATCCGGATATCCCTGCGCGCGCTGCGCCGCCAAGCCCCAGTTCGGATGTGGACCCTGTGCGCAGCCCAGACGATGCGCGGCCGGGGGCGAGCACCGACGCCGAGGGATTCAGTTCGAGCGCTGCCGGTCTGGATAACGTGATGCCGCCACCTGATTCCGACATCGGAAGTGCGCGGGGCAGGAAGGGAAGAGGCGCGGCACCCCCGCCGGAGCACCACGAGACGGCCGCCGAAGACGAGAAGGTGGGAGCGTACTATCTGGACGGGAAAAACTGGAAGGCGGCGCTGTCTCGCTACGAATCGGCTGTGGTGTTGGACCCGGAAAATCCGGAAGTTTACTGGGGAATGGGGGAGGCGCAGCGACACCTGGGCAAACTTGCGGAAGCGAAGGCGAGCTACGAGAAGCTGGTGGAGTACGATCCGGACTCGAAGCACGGAAAAGAAGCCAAGAAGATTCTGAAGAGCGCGGAGATGGCCAACGCGCCGGCGACCGCGGCAAAGCAACCGTAGGATGGGGACCGAGGACCCGGGAACAAGGGTTCAAGATCCGCACCGGGGTTCTCCATGATCATGCTGAGAGAGTCGTCGCTTTGCGCGGAGGTAGCCGGAATGGATCAGAAACCCGCCCAGCGCATGTATGCCGCGATGATCTGCTGACCCCAGAGCGCGCTGATGATTCCGCCGATACAGAGAAATGTACCGAGCGGCATTTTGAGCACAGCCCACCGCTCCCGCTGTAAAGGATGCCCGGGAACCAGCAAAATCAGCACTGCCAGAACAGCTCCCAGTACGACCCCGATGCCGAACGCGAGCAGGGCGCCCAAAAAGCCGAGCCAGGCGGCGAACAGGGCCATGAGTTTTGCGTCGCCGAGGCCGAGCCCTTCGCGGCGGCGGATCAGCCAATAGAGCCAGCGGATAAGAAGAATGAGCGCAGCGGCTGCGAGAATCCCGAGCAATCTCAATCCGATCCTCCGGCCTTCATCCCAAGTGAAAAAGGGCATGTGCAGCCCCCGGCGAATGAATTCGCGTTGAATAACCCACCACACGAATCCAACGGCGATCGATGGGATTGTGAGCGAATCGGGAAGCCACAGGTGCTCGGCGTCAAGGGCTGCCAGCGCGACCAGAATCCACGTAAAGAGGAGCATGCCGCCGGCAAATACAAGAGGCATGAATGCCCGGAATGAAATCCATACAATGCCAGCCCAACTTGCGCCGACGGCCGCTTCTACGACTGGATAACGCCACCCGATCCACGCGCCGCAGCCGCGGCAGCGGCCTCGCAGTGCGATCCAACTGATCAGGGGCACATTCTCCCACCACGCGAGCACGCGGCCGCATTTGCGGCAATGCGAGCGGGGCGAAACGATGCTTTCCCCTTCGGGCCATCGGCTGAGGCACACGTTGAGGAAGCTGCCAAAGGCGAGCCCGAGCAGCGCGGCGAACACCGTCCCCAGAATGCGAATCATGCGAGAGTTCGAGTATACGGTGTGAAGACGTGTGGGCTGCCCGCAGCGCTTGGGTACCTACCAGGTCCCCCAACCTCACGACAGAAACCGTCGCGAGGATGCGGGCACCCGTGCTGTTCAGTGTGCTATGGCAGGCTGAAAGCGTAAACCTTGTTATCGTTGGTGCTGCCGCCGTTGGGGAAGCCGGAACCCCAATAGAGGACGCCGTCCACGATCGAGGGGCCATCCAAAACGCTGCCGCCGGTGTTGAAGCTCCAGGGGATCTGGCCGCTCGCGGCATTCAGCGCGTATACATAGCCGCTTTGGGATGGCACATAAACCACGTCGTTGGCAGCTCCCACAGAGCCCATATCGACCATGTTCGGAGTGGGATCGGCGGTTTGCCAAAGGACGATGGTTGCGTCTTCGAGAGGTTTGTTGTTCCCAAATGAGAGCCGCAGATGTCATTTTCAGTTCGTCTTTGCCGTTATTCCATCGCGGGCGGCGTTCTGCTGGATGCGCTCCGCGGCCATCCTTTCGGCCGTGGCTAATGCATCATCGGCACTGACTTGAACGTCGGGGGTTACTCCCGTGCCCTCCCAATCTGTCCGGGTCACGGGGCTGATGCTGCGCCCGTGCGGCACATACAGGATGAAGTGATCGCCGGCCTGCTGGCCGCTGACCACGTGGGCGCCGCCGCCGGTTGTTTCGCCAACGACGGTTACGCGTTTGAGGTTCTTTAGGTCGTAGGCGAATTCTTCGGCGCCCGAGAAGGTATGGGCTGAAGTAAGCACGTAGGCGGGTTTCTGGCCCAGCCGAGTGCCAGGCACGTATCGGGGCGTCCAGTATTCGGTCGTGCTGTTGGCGGCCCGGTCGTAGAAATCGTTCAGGTGCACGGGCCGATCGAAGAGATAGCTGCACATCAGCGCGACCATGCGCGGGTCGCCGCCGCCGTTGTCGCGCAGGTCGAAGATCACCGCATCGGTATTGGCCAGAAATGACATGGCGGCGGCGGCCGTGCGTCCGCAGGCCATCGGATCGGCGAAGAAGTCCACTTTCATGTAACCGATGTTGTTCGCCAGGATGTCGAGATTGCGAAAGCCGCAATCGCGGGCGAGGGCCTTTCTATCTTCGGTCAACTGGTCCAGGGTAAGAGGCGACGGTTGCCCGTTGAATTTGTACGGCTGATAGTAGACGCCCAAATGCTTGTCATGGCTCACCTCGACGAGATGCTTGCTTAGCAGCGATGCGAAGGCGTCGCCATCCGTGATCTCGCTGTAATCTCCCTCGCGTTCGTGGGCACGCAAGCTGTCGGCCATCTTCTGCGCGACTTCGGGAAAGAGATAGGACTGGTTCAAACCGATGCTGATTGATTCGATGGTCTGCTTACGGGTTAGGGCATCGAGCTTGATTTCGTCCAAAACCGCTTCGCGGGGAACGGCGCGTATGACGAAGTTCTGAATGGTCGGGGTCTTTGCGGCGGTGACTTCAATGCGGCCGTAAAGAAAGACGGGCTGCGCTTTCTCCTGGACGCGGAAACCAACGATGTAGCGTTCATTGCGGGTGATGCCAACCAGGTTTACGCCGCCGGATTGACCACGGAACTGCGCCGAGGTCAGGGCCGCCTGTTCCAAACGTGGCGCATAGGTCTTGAGGAAGGCGTCGATCTTTGCCCGGTCGCCGCTGTTGAAAGCTTCGAGCCATGCGCCCAGAACATGGCCGGCCGGCGTCGAGGGGACGGCGGGCTGGGTTCGCGCAGGTCCCGCGCACCCGATAACGACAACCATCAGCATCAGTCTGCGAAGCATATCGAACCTCCTCGAAGAGGTGCGGCGAAGTGCAGAACTACAGGGAAGCGACACCGCGACATCGGTGAGTTGAGGCGTTCTGTTCCATCTCAGCGAGTCAGCGACGCGCCGCGGCACCAGCAGGTGGGCGGCACCAGCAGTCTGCGCTTTTTGAGGTTGCCATCGCAAATCTGGCGTCGCAAAACGGCCTCGCAGCTTCCAGGTTCGCGCCGGCGCCTAGTTAGAGGCCGGGTAAAGAACGCATCGCCTCAGGTTAAAATGAATCGAGATGGCTGAGGCGCCCGAGAGTCCAACTGCAAAGCATCCCAACCCATCCATTGCTTCCGATCCGGTGCGGGCCGCGGCGCTTTTTGAGGAGTCGGTGGCAATCATGGCGCGCCTTCGCGCACCCGGAGGGTGCCCGTGGGATCGCGAGCAAACATTCGACACAATCCGCAAATACACCCTGGAAGAAGCCTACGAAGTCTTTGATGCGATCGAGCGGCGCGACTTCGCACACCTGTCCGAAGAACTCGGCGATTTGCTGCTGCAGGTGCTTTTCTATGCAGAGATGGCGGCCAACGAAGGCCGCTTTTCGATAACGGATGTGCTCGATCATCTGAACCGCAAGCTGGTCCGCCGCCATCCGCATGTGTTTGGAGAAGAAGCTTCGCACGCCGCCGGCAACCAGGCCGATGTGAACGCCGATGTGGAAGGCTCGTCAGATCGAGTGCTGCGCAATTGGGAGGAGATCAAGGCAGCGGAGAAAGCACTGCATGGGGTGGGGTCGCCGGAGTCGCGGCTGGACTCGGTTCATCGCGCGATGCCGGCGCTGGCGGAGGCCGCCAGGCTGGGTTCCAAGGCTGCCAAATCCGGCTTCGACTGGAACAACTGGCGCGACCTTCTGCCGAAGGTTGCGGAAGAGACGGCGGAGTTGGAGATCGAGGCTTCCTCGGATGATCCTTCCCGGAAGAAGGCGATCGAAGCGGAGTTGGGAGATTTGCTGTTCACGGTGGTGAACCTTGGGCGGCACCTCGGAGCGGACGCGGAAATGGCGCTGAGGGGCTGCAATTTGCGTTTTCGGGAGAGGTTCCGGGAGATGGAGGGCGCTTCGGCGAAACCGCTGGAGGAGCTTTCGCCGGCCGAACTGGAGGAACTGTGGGCGGCGGCCAAGGTGAAGCTGAATTCATATGCGACAAGCGAGCGTGAAACGGAGTGAACCACCATTCCTCAGGGGCTAAAGCCCTCATTGACTTTGCCGCAATGACGGCACGACTGATGTCGTGCGGGGTTAGAAAGCGGGCGGCTGATTGGGTTTTTCCGCAGTTCGTGAAGTCGTGGCCGGTTACAGGACAAGTGCTCATACGAGTTTTTCCGCAGTCTCGAAAGACGTGCCCCGGTACAAGGCGTCGTTGCGAAAAGACTTCCCTGGACGGATTCAAGTCGTTCCCTTTCGAAGCAGGTTCGCTGGTCGTGTCGAGACGGTCTGCCCGGGGGTTGCAGCGATGATCCTGATCCGCGAGTGCCAGGGTCATGACGAACTAGAGGCCTGTGTGCAGCTGCAGGTGGAGACATGGGGCTATGACCAGGCGGATGTGATCCCGAGGAAGGCGTTTCTGGTGATGCAGAAGATCGGCGGGCAGATCATCGGCGCGTTCGATACCGACTTGTCCGGCAGCTCTCCGCGGGGCGAACCGAGTTCGCTGGTGGGTTTTGCCATGTCTTTGCCTGGGGTAAAGACCAGCGAAAAAAATACGATGCCGCCGGTACCGTACCTCCACTCTCACATGCTGGCGGTAAAGGACGGCTACCGGAACCGGGGGCTTGGAGCGCAACTCAAGCTGGAGCAACGACGTGAGGCGCTGGCGCGGGGGATCCGCCACATGGAGTGGACATTCGATCCGCTGGAGATCAAGAACGCATGGTTAAATATCCACAAGCTGGGCGCCATTGTTGGCACTTATCGTGTGAATTTTTATGGTGTATCCTCAAGTCGATTGCAGGGCGGGCTGCCAACCGACCGGTTACTGGCCGAGTGGTATCTCGATTCACCTCGCGTTGCAGAAACACTTGAGGGTTGCCCTGGGACATATCAGATCGAGGAATGTATCCTGGTCCCGGCCTCCGTTTCCCACTGGAAGGCCTCTGACAAGAACCGGGAACGTGCTCTCGCCATTCAGTTGGAGAATCGCCAGAAGTTTCAGCAGGCATTCGCACGGGGTCTGGGCATACTTGGCTTCAGCCGCGATGCAGACGGAAATGGAGTCTACGAGCTGGGAGCATTATCCCAGCCGGGACTGGGCTTCGAACAACTAAGGATCGCTTGAGAAATCTATGAGAATCGACAGTATCGTTTTGCGCGAACTGCACATTCCCCTGGTGCGCCCGTTTGAAACCAGTTTCGGCGTCACCCGTGAACGTAGAATCCTTTTGATTGAGATCCAGTCCGAAGGTCTCACCGGCTGGGGCGAATGTACCGCCGGGGAGCGTCCGTTCTTCTCCGGCGAGTCGACCGACACAGCGTGGCAGGTGATCGTGAACGAACTGGGGCCGATGCTGGCCACGGGCGAGCAGGTGGAGCACGGGGGGGAATGCCCGCAGATTTTCGGCTCGGTGCGCGGCAATCCCATGGCGAAAGCCTCTCTGGAGAATGCGATCTGGGATCTGGAGGCGCAGCGGGAAGGCATGTCGCTTTCGCGGCTGCTGGGCGGGGTGCGTGACATGATTCCCTGCGGCGTTTCGCTGGGCATCCAGAAGTCTATTCCTGAACTGATGGCCATCATCGAAAAGGAACTGGCGGCGGGATACCAGCGCATCAAGCTGAAATGCAAGCCGGGTTGGGACGTGGAGGTTTTTGATCGGGTGCGCAACCGCTGGCCGGGCATCATGCTCAGTTGCGACGCCAACTCCGCGTATCGCTTGAGGGACTCCGACCATATCGTCACCTTCGACGCATTCGATCTGCTTATGATCGAGCAGCCGCTCTGGCACGACGACTTCTACTATCACTCGATGTTGCAAAAACGCCTGAATACGGCAATCTGCCTGGATGAGTCGATCCGCAATCGGCGCGATGCGCTGGCGGCGATCGAAATGGACTCCTGCCGGATCATCAACATCAAGTTGGGCCGGGTGGGCGGGTTCTCCGAAGCCATCGCGGTGCACAACGCGGCCCAGGAACGAGGGATACCGGTGTGGTGCGGAGGCATGCTCGAGTCGGGCATTGGCCGGGCGCACAATATCGCCCTGTCGACGCTGGAGAATTTTGTGCTCCCCGGCGACGTTTCGGCGTCGGCCCGGTATTTTGCAGACGATATCATCGAGCCCGATGTGACGGTGATGCGCACAGGCGAGATTCTCATTCCTGATATCCCCGGGCGCGGTTACGAAGTTCGCACTGATCTTGTGGATCAGCTCACGGTGCGCAAGGAGACGATCCGCACGTTCGCGATGGCCTGAGCTTTTCTCACTCGGACGACTGCGGTCGCAGCAGGGCGCCCGTTCGCTTACCTACGTCGCTAGTCTGGGAAAGCACGACCTGAGGCACGAAACCCGTTTCACCCGCGGAGATCGGCAACGCCGGCAGGCCACTCAGGCATATGCCGCGGTTCTACACGACAGCTCGTCTGGGCTGGGGCATAGGAATCGCGGCCGGCTTTTCCGGCTGTTTCCATTCCAGCAACAGGCGGCACAAGGCGTCGATGCTCTGCGGCTTCCCAAACAGCCATCCCTGCGCAAATTCCACTCCTCGGCTTTCCAGGAAGCGGGCCTGCGACTCCGTTTCTACGCCCTCGGCAACCATGCACATTTTCAGGGAATGGGCCATGTTCATAATGTGCAGGACCACCTGGCTGGTGGCTCCGTCCGTTCCGATGCTATCGACGAAGGCCTTGTCGATTTTGAGGATGTCGAGATCGAGATTTTGCAGGCAGGACAAGCTGGAATAGCCGGTTCCGAAATCGTCTATGGCCACATCGAAGCCAAGACTCCTGATTCCGGCGATCACTTCGCGCGACCGCGGGCCCTGCAGAAAACCGTGTTCCGTGGCTTCGATAATGATGTTCCGCGGTGACCCGCCGCTGGTCAGCAATAGTTCCTTCAGCAGGCCGATTGTAGCCATGGATCGCAGATCGGTAGCCGAGAGATTGATGGCCACGCGGAAAGCGGGATCCTGATGGAGCAGCGAGGGCAGGTCGCGAGCGACGATGCTGATTACATTTTCAGTGATCTGGGTTATGACGCCACTTTCTTCGGCGAGGGGGACGAAATTGCCCGGCCCGATGACGGAACCGTCGAGTTTCCAGCGCACGAGGGCTTCCGCTCCCACGCAACGTCGAGTGGCGGTTTCGATGACCGGCTGATATTCGACGTAGAACTGGCGGCGGCGCGCCGCGGTTCGCAACATGGCCGGCAGGGAAGAGCGGGTACGCGCGATATACATGACCGCCCAAGCCAATCCACATCCGCACAGCAGTCCGATGGGGACAAAGATGGCGACAAAGTGCCGGACCTGGGTATAGGCCTCGAATCGAGGCATAACACAAAACGCAGCCAAGTCGAGTTTTCGCGAGCGCACCTGCGAAATGATATAGCCGTCATCCATGAAGCTGATGGCGCTCCCCGGGGCGGCGGGCCGGAACCACCCCGGACGGAAATTGCCCCCCGAGTCGACGATGCGGACATGATCATTGGTGGATGGAACGACCAGCGACAGGCCGACGTCCTTTCCATCCTTCTGGATGTCGATGACCGAGGCGGGGTCGATGAGAACCGCGACACCATCGCGGCTCAACAGGCCAAGGCGATTGGATTGCTGGGGACTCAGGTTGAAGTGGACCCACTCCTGAGTTCCGTGCTCGGTCATGAGCGTCGGCTTCCCGACATAAATAGGCTGGACGGTTCCGAGCGAGGTGCATTCGATGACTTCGCCGGAGATTCGGGCGATCATCTGGAGGTGGCTGGAACTGATGTCGATTTGCCGCATCAGCTCAATTTCCTGCGGGGAGCAAGGCACGAGATGATCGTGATTCAGACGCCGGATGGCTTCGCTGAACTGGTCGGCAGTATCTTCGCTGCGCCGCATGACGTCTCGTGCGTAGGCCAATCCGGCTTGTTTTTCATTGGCGATGGCCTGATTCCAAGCCAGGTACACGGAAATCCAGATGGGCGCCAGGAACGCCACGGATCCGACGATCAGGGCAACACGCACACGTTGACGGGATCGCACTTCCAGGGCCTCCGCGCCGCTCCAACTTCCGAATCAGCCAGTCTCGGCGATCGTATATGTTACCTGGGGTGGTAACCATACCACTCTTGTGACAGTGACTTGAGTGATCTGGAGTTGGCCGTCGATCGTGTGGTTGGGTTCATGGAACTCGGCCAAGCGGGTTTGCGTAGACTGAACTCGGGCGGAGCAACTTTGCCTCGTACTATGCGTCTCAATCCGGAGGCGCGGCCCACGCGGCAACGGAGTGAAGGCCATCCACAGGCGAAAACTGCCAGTTGGAGCCCCAGTGCCGCCGGAGGAAATTCAGTGACCCCACAGGAACAAGAGCTTCTATCTTCCCTGACTCAGAAGATCAACCAAACCCAATTGCAGGAAAAAGATCCCGAGGCGGAGGAATTTCTGCGGCGGGAACTTGGCTCCAACCCCGATGCTGTGTACATCCTGGCGCAGACGGTGCTGGTGCAGAACATCGCGCTGGACCAGGCCAAGGCGCAGGTGGGGCAGCTTCAGCAGCAAATAGAGCAGGCGCAACAGTCTCGCCCGCAGCCGGTTCATTCGACCAGCTTCCTCGGGCGACTGCTGGGCGAAAAGGACCCCCAACCGTCCCCGCCGCCTTCCCAGCAGGGACAAGGGGCGTGGGGTGGTCAGCAGCCTCCGCCGTATCAGCCGGTTACGCAGTATGCCCCACCGCCTCCACCGCAGTACCAGTCTCAGCCGCAATACGTTCCTGCGTCCTCAGGCCAGCCCAGCTTCCTGCGCGGCGCCATGCAGACGGCCGCCGGAGTAGCCGCGGGCGCATTGGCTTTCGAGGGCGTCGAATCGATTCTTCATGGCTTCGGACATGGCGGCGGATATGGATCTGGCATGGGCCCGGGATTCGGGATGGGCGGGGGATTCGGAAGGCCCGAAGAAACCATCGTCAACAACTACTACGGCGACGACGCCGGGACGCGTGGCTTCGAGAACGATCGTTCGGAAGGCGAACATCGTCACGAGGGAGCCCAGTTCAGCGATGCCGGGTACAACACCTCGGGTTCCGATTCGAGCTCGGGCGATGACCAAGGCGGCTATGACGACTCTGGTTCGGACGACACGTCCGGGCTCGATCAAGGCGGCGGAGACGATGGCGGATCGGGCTTTGATGATGGCGGAGGTTTCGATGATGGGGGCGGAAGCGACCTAACTTAACGGGTAAGTGGCCCGGGTGTTCGTCCTCGTCGCGCCGACGAGGACGTGTCCGCGAAGCTTCGAAGATATGCAGGGAACTTCCGTTCCTTTTTTTGGAAGGGCGATGAACCCTGAGGGATGAACCTGGGCGTATCGAGGGTCCTGATGTTCCACACCTCCGGGCCAAAAGATGCCTGAAGATGAGGGCCGCCCAGATTCATTTTTTGGCGACACTAGAACGTGAATCGGGCTCCGAACTGAAACTGCCGCGGAGAGTTCACGGTCGAAGTTACCTGGCCGAAGTTTTGCGCCTGGGAAGGATCGGTGAGGACCGAGGTCATGTCGGGCACATTGGGCATTCCCAACTGCGCATGGTTGGCGATGTTGTACGACGAGATCTCGAAGCGAAGATCGCGTTCCTTGCCCAAGGGAAGATGCTTGTACAGCGAGAGATCGATGTTCTGGGCGCCCATGGTGCGCATGTGGTCGAGGAAGGCGGGAGCTGTTCCGGGCACAAAGGGATTGGGCGTGGCGGTGCTCAGATCCGTGGTTCCCGCGGGAACCCCGGGAGGGGTGAAGCAGGAGTAATTGAACCAGCGGCCGGCCGAATGCGGCGCACCCTTGCTGGGATCGCAGACCATATCGGAGCGTTGATTGAAGTAGGAGGGCGAAGTTCCCGAACCGGGGGGAGCAATGGGAACGCCGGTGCTGAGATAGACGATACCATTGAGGGTCCATCCCCCGGCAAAGGCATCGCCCACTCCGCCGAGGTTCACAGCGCGGCCCCGGCCGATGGGGAGGTCGTAGGAGGCCTGGCCAGTGAACTGGTACTTCACGTCTTGCGGGCTGATGGCGTGTTCGAGGTTGAGATTCTTCCAGTCCTGGGCCCCTCCATTATGACTGCCGACGAATCCCAGGGGAGGATGGCCGTCATCGGTCATGAGCTTGCCCCAGGTGAAGGAGACCAGCGAGGTGAAGTGGCTGGTGAGCCTCTTCTGCAGCTTGGTCTGGAGGGAGCTGTACTCGGAATCGCCGCCCGGATATCCATGCACCACGACTCCGTTGCCGTCTCCATAACTGCCGCTGCCGAATTGCGGAAAGGGCTGCAGCGCTACCCACATGGGAACCGTATCGGCTCCGTAATTGGAGTTGGTGGGGGGCAGGATTCCCGCCCATTGATTGGGCACCATGCAACTGGGATCAGAGCTGACGGCGCAGAGCGAGTCCTGGTACTTGCCAATGGTTCCAAGGTCGAGGGTGTTCAGGTCGGCCGAGCCGAGGGGCAGGAAAAGCCCGCGGCTGCCGACGTAGGCGGCGCTGACGACAACCTGGTGCGGCAGTTCGTATTCCACGCCGAAGTTGAAGTTGTAGGTGAGAGGCGTGCGCTGCGAGCGCAGCATGGTGTTGAGGGATTGTCCGAGGTTGTTGGCCAGGCCGGCGGGAGCTGAAGGGAACTGCGGGACAACTCCACTGGGGAACGGATCGCTGAGCGAGTACGGAGCCGTGGGGCTGGGGGGCGCGCTGCCTGCTGCCGCCCCAGGGCACAACGACGAGCCATTGATAACGGTGTTTCCGTCGTCGTTATAGCAGGTCGCGTCCCACTGAGTATTGGTAGAGAAGCCGTCGCTATTGAGCCCTGTTCCGGCGACCATGTGGGGGCTGGGACCGAAGTAGAAGCCGCCGCCGCCACGAATGACAAGGCTGTGCTGAGGCTGCCAGGAGAATCCGAGGCGGGGACCGAAATCCTTGAAATTGGTCGCGAATGGGGAACGGCCGTGGACTCCGGCATAAATCTCGGCCCCGGTATAGGAGACTCCGTTGACGGCGTTCTGGGCCCTAGGGTCGAAATACTCCAGGCGGTTGTGGCGCTCGGTTTTCCCGCCGAAGATGTCCCATCGCAATCCGGCATTGACGGTGAAACTCTTGGTGGGATGATAGGTGTCTTCAATGAAAGTGGCGTAATAGGGATTGGCTTCGGCCGCGAACAGGTCCTTGGTGAAACTGGGATAGCCGTTCGATTCCGTTCCGGGAGGCGTTCCCTGACCGACGAGGAGGGAAGCGAAGTCGCTGCCCCCGAGCTGCGAGCTTACGGTCTGGTCGGTTGCGGATTTGTCGAACGCATACGCGCCGGAGGACGCGGGCGGCTGGCCTACGTTGAGAAACCGCTTCATGTATTCGAACCCGGCTGCCAGCTCATGCTTTCCGAAAAGCTTGGTAATGGAGATAGTGGCGTCGCTGTTTTCGCTGGCGTACCGGAAGGTGTTGTAGTTGGCCGTGCCGCCGACTCCTCCGCCCACGTCGTTGAAGAGAATAAAGGGAAGCGTCTTATACGTTTGCTCCGCGGCCAGTGAGGAAGGGAAGCCCAGGCTGGTGATGTCGAAGCCGTTCTGGCGCGGATCGCCGCCCTGATTTTCGTAGTGGCGGGTAAAAGAGTAGCGCAGCTGCAGCACGGTTGTGCTGTTGAGGGTGATGTCATCCCCGATGAGGACATTGCGCCCGTTGGTGGTGTTCTGCGCATAGTTCAGGTCATACGCGTTGCCGAAGGCGTTGAACAGCGAGAAGAACAGGCGGTCGAAGGAAAAGCGGCCGAACAGGCGCTGCTTGTCGCTGATGATCCAGTCAGAGCGAATGTCGAAGCGATGCGCGTCAAAGGGATCTGTTCCGGGCTTGAAGAAGTTGTTGATGGCTCCGCTGCCGTCGGTGTCGCAGGGCACGCCGTTTACGTTGCGGTTGCAGGTTGGCATTTGCGCCAGGAATTTGAGGGCGGTGGGATTCGGATTGGAAATGACGTTGTTCGCGAACTGCTGGCGCGTTCCGTCGGGATTGTCAGGCACGAGCGGATTGTAGATGTTGAAGTTGTCGCCGGAGAAATCGCCGGTGCGTTCGGCGGTGGTGGGCACGCTGAAGTAGTTGGAACCGTCAAAGCGCTGTTCCTGGGTGGCCTCGTAATCGGCAAAAAAGAACAGCTTGTTGTGCAGGATAGGACCGCCGATGGCGCCCCCTTCCTGGTAGCGATGGAAGGAGGGAGGCGTATTCGCCAGGCCGGAGCCGGCTTCGCTCTGCTTATTGAAGAAGTCATTGGCGGCGAGAACGTCGGGGCGGAAAACGCCGAAGGCATCGCCGTGAAATGCGTTGCCGCCGGATTTGGTGACCAGGCTGATGACGCCGGCGCCACCGCTCTGATAGGAGGCCGGAGTGTTCTGGGTCTCGACGCGCGTTTCTTCCACCCCGTCCTCAGGAATGTCGAGCGCCGGGATGATGGCTGCCGCGTTGTTCTCGGCAATGCCCAAAGGGCTGCCATCGACCATGTAATACACGGAACCCACAATGGCGCCGTTGATGGTGTAGGAGGAGACATCGACGCCGGGACGACCGCTGGAGATGTTCTCGATGGCGAAGGAACTGGAGGAGTTGGGCGCGCCGTTGGCGGGCGTGACTCCGGCGCTCAACTGGACAAGGTCGAACACGTTGCGAGTGAGCAGCGGGACGCGATCGATGGTTTCCGACGAGATCAACTGGCCGACGGTTGAGTTTGTAGTGTCGACGAGTGAGCTGGTCTCGTTGACCGTGACCACCTCGCTGACCGAACCCACTTTCATGCTGAGGTTGACGGTGGTGGATTGGTCAACGGTGACAATTACGCCTTTGCGGAGGGTGGTCTCAAAGCCTTTCTGGCTGGCGCTGACCTCGTAAGACCCCGGAGAGAGGGAAACGAACGAGTAGATACCGGCGGCGGTGGTCACGGCCGTGAACTTGGTTCCTGTGGCAGCGTCCGTGGCGGTGACGGTGGCGCCGGGGATGATGGCGCCGCTGGCATCGGTCACACTTCCGCTGATGGCGCCGCGTCCCGCCTGGGCGAACACGAAGGAGGTTAGGGAAAGGGGTAGCAGGCAGAGGAAGATGCCCGCAAAAAAGGTTGCGCGTGCTTTTTTATTTCCCATCTCCAAACTCCTGGTCTATATTGATTCAAACGTTTGAACACCAGCGTTGACTGAATATATGGCGGGGCGTTCGGCGTGTCAAGCGAAAAGAGGACATAGGGGAACGCGGAATTCGCTCATGCCCGTTCAGCAACGGCGGCGAATGTAGTTCTGTTTCGTTACGGAGCCGGCGAGCATGCTGGGTTCCTCGAATGAGAAATGCCGAAACCGATTTACCAAAGTTAGTTGCAGGCTAATGCCGGATCGGCAGAAAGGTAAGGTGGGGCTTGGGTCAACGTAAGTCCGGTCATGTGACTCTGCTCGACATCGCCCAAGCCAGCGGCTTCTCCGTGTCGACGGTGTCCATCGTACTTAGCGAGGCTCCGCTGTCGCAAAACGTGGCCTCTACCACGCGAGAGCACATTCGCAGCATCGCCCGCCAGCTTGGCTATCATCCGGATGCCTATGCACAATCGCTGCGCCGCCGGAGCACCCAGACCATCGGAGTCCTTGCCTTCGATCTATCGGATCCTTTCTGCACCCCGATCATGCGGGGTATCCAGGGCACACTAAGGGAGGCCGGGTATCTGCCGCTGATCGTGGACGCGCAGGCGCAGCGGAAACTCTTCGACAGCTCACTACACATGATCCTGGAACGCCGGGCCGATGGCGTGATCGTCATTGCGAGCTGGGTGTTCGAAGAAACCAACCTTCTGAGCGATGTGAAGAAAAACAACGTGCCGATCGTGATCATCGGCCGCGACCTGGTGGCGCGCGGCATCGATTCGATTTTGGTGGATAACGAGGCGGGCGGCGCGCTCGCGGCCCGGCACCTGAATGATCTCGGACACAAGCGCATTGCAGTGATCCGCGGACCGCAGGAAATGGTGGACAGTGAACCGCGCTGGGCGGGAATTCAGCGCACGGTGGCGGCCGGCGGGCTGGAGATCGATCCTGAACTCGTGTTTGAGCTGCCGAGTATCGCCGATCCGGCGTCGGGGTTTGAGGGCGGCTTGCGAACCGCCCGGAAGATGATCGCATCGCGGTGCCCGTTTACCGCCGTGATTGCGTTTGACGACCTGACTGCCCTGGGGGTGGTGCGGGGCCTTGCCGAGGCCGGCTTGCGCGTTCCGCAGGACTGTTCGGTGATGGGATTCGACGACGTGCTTCCGGCCGAGGTAGCGACGCCGTCGATGACTACGATTCGGCAGCCGCTGACAGAGATGGGTTGCGAAGCCGCTCAGCGCGTAGTTCATTCGATTCGGAAAGGCCGGGGCAAAGAAGAGAAGGCCAGGCTGCACAAACCTTTCCCTGAGCTGGTGGTGCGCATGTCGACGGGGCCGCCGCCAGCCACCATAAAGCTGATACAGAATTCTTCGCCGGCAGAGCTTCGCCGCCCGAGAAGAAGGGCTCCATTACCGGTTTGAAGCGGGACCGGTATGAGCCGGTTATATAGATTTCGGCGCTTTGTTGCAGGCGCCATGCAAAGGTGGTTATGAGATTTCATGAGTTGCTCATTATTGGGCTGACGGCGCAGGTGATTCCGCTGAGCGCGGCTGGGGCCACGACGCATCCGCTTCACGACGGGTGGCGGCTGCAGTCTGCCTGCACGGTGAAAGCAGATGGCAGCGCAATCTCGGCGACAGGTTTCGCCGTCGAGGACTGGATCAAGACGTCGGTTCCAAGCACGGTACTGGCCGCGCAGGCAGCGGCGAAGATGGTCCCCGATCCTTACTACGGCATGAACCTGCGCAATATTCCGGGGACCGGTTATCCGATCGGGCATAACTTTGCAAATCTTCCCATGCCCCAGGACAGCCCTTATCGCTGCGGGTGGTGGTATCGCACGGAGTTTGCTGCGCCTGCTCCGGCGGTTCGGGAGCAGCGGACCTGGGTGCACTTCGGCGGCATCAACTATCGCGGCGAGGTGTGGCTCAACGGGAAGCGCATCGCAGATAGCACTGTAGTGGCCGGAGCCTATCGGACCTATGACTTCGATGTCACGGATATGCTCAAGCCGGGTGCGCAGAACGTGCTCGCCGTGGAGACATTCGCGCCTACAGAAAAGGATCTGGGCATCAACTGGGTGGACTGGAATCCATGTCCCCCGGATAAGGATATGGGACTGTGGGGCGAAGTCAGCCTGGCTACGACCGGCCCTGTGACGGTGCGTTCTCCGATGGCGGTTACGCATTTCTCCGATGATGCGCTCACAACCGCGGACCTGACGATCTACGCTGAGATGCACAATGCGACAGCGCACGAGGTGAAGGGCGTGGTGTCAGGGACGGCTGCTGGCGTCCACTTCGAGCAGCCGGTGACACTCGCCGCGCATGAAGACAAGACAGTGGTGTTTACGCCGGAAAAGTTTCCCGCGCTTCGCTTGAAGAATCCGAAGGCGTGGTGGCCCTGGCAGATGGGCGATCCTCATCTCGAACACCTGGACGTCAGCTTCACCGAGCAGGGCGTGAAGACGGATGAGCAAGGCGCAGAGTTCGGGATTCGGGAGATCACGTCGGAGCTGACTTCGAACGGCAGCAGGCTATTTCGCGTGAACGGCAAGCCGATCCTGATTCGAGGCGGGGGTTGGTCGCAAGACATGCTTCTGCGTACGGATGGGCGCAGACTACGCGACCAGATCCACATGGTCCGCGACATGAACCTCAATACCATTCGCCTGGAGGGCAAGCTGGAGTCGGAAGACTTCTTCCGCCTGGCCGACGAGCAGGGAATTCTGGTGATGCTGGGGTGGTGCTGCTGCGATCACTGGGAACACTGGAAAGACTGGACGGCGGAAGACCTGACGATTGCCACTGCATCTTTGCGCGCGCAAATGCTGCGTCTGCGTCAGCATGCCAGCCTGCTGGTGTGGCTGAACGGCAGCGACAATCCTCCTCCGGCAACCGTGGAGAGCGCGTACCTGCAGGCGGAAGCCGACACCCACTGGCCAAATCCCATTCTCTCGTCCGCTACGGGAACTCCGACCACGGTCACGGGCGAAAGCGGGGTGAAGATGACGGGGCCGTATGATTACGTGGCGCCGAGCTACTGGTATTTCGGGACTCACTATGGCGGAGCTGTGGGCTTGAATACTGAGACCAGCCCGGGGCCTGCGATTGTTTCGCTCGCCAGCCGCCAGAAGTTCCTGCCCGATGCGGACGCCTGGCCACCGACGGCGAACTGGTCGTTTCATTATGGCGGCGGAGACTTCAGTAATCTGAAAGCGCTCGATGAAGAAATGATGGATGTCTACGCGAAGCCCGCGTCGGCGGCCGACTACGAGCGCATGGCGCAGACCATGGCCTATGACTCCGAGCGCGCCATGTTCGAGGCCTACTCCAAGAACAAGTACTTTTCGACGGGCGTAATCCAGTGGATGCTAAACAACGCGTGGCCGTCGATGATCTGGCATCTTTACGATTACTATCTCGATGCAGACGCGGGATACTTCGCGACGAAGAAAGCCTGCGAGCCGGTGCACATTCAGTACTCCTACGACGACCGGGCCATCGTGGTGGTGAACAGCACGTATCAGCCAGTAGAAGGCCTGCAGGCCAGCGTGCAGGTGCACGGGTTGAAGTGGAGTGAGCTCTTCAGCACCACGATGCCTGTCAGCTCCGCTGCGGACAGCTCGCAACGCATCCTCTCCATTCCGGATGCCCTCTACGTAGGACCCGAGCGGATCTTCTTTATCGATCTCAAACTTTCCGATTCGACAGGACGCGTCGTGAGCCGCAACTTCTACTGGGTTCCGGGCACGCTCACCACGTTTGACTGGGAGCGCACCGAGTATACGCACACACCCGCGCTTCGTCACGAGGACCTGACGGCATTGGCGAACCTGCCACCGGCACTCGTGGAAGCTAGTGCGGAAGTAGAAGGACGCAAGATTTGCGTTCATCTCAAGAATGCTTCGGACGCCCTTGCGTTTCAGCTTCGGGCGGCGGTACGCACGTCGTCAGGAGGGCTGATCGCGCCGGTGTTCTGGTCCGATAACTGGATCGAATTGACGCCCGGCGAGTCTACGGAACTGGTTGCGCAATTTCCCGAAGGCGTATCCGAATCGCCGGTCATTCAATTGGAAGGGTGGAATGTAGCGCCGGTGACCATCACGCCCAAAGCTCCGGCGGCGGCACATTGAGGAAATGAATCCCAGGTCTCAGAATCGAGGCCTGGAGCACCCCGCGTATGCGGGTAGATGGAAGATCGCACCGAAGCGGATTAAGACAAAGCGTCGGCGGAGGTGGGCACCCAGATGCTACCAGTCGAGTTTCTCGGGGAGGAACTCGGCAAAAAGGTCGTCGTAGTAGGGTTTCAGCGCTTTCGCATCCGGTCGGGTGTGGCCCTTGGAGTACAAATCGTACTGGTTGAACTTGAGCACCCACTGCATCATGGCGCGATCCTTGTCGTTGCATAGATGGTCGTACGCGCCGTGACGGTGCCAGGGGTAGAACGAGTGGAAGCGGAGCATGTAGAGCGCTTCGTCGCGCAGGTAGGGCTTCATGACCTCGGCGATGTAGCCGTCATGACCGAACGACATGTGGACGTTTTCCAATCCGCAGTTGGGCTCGTAGATGCCGTACTTCGTCTGGTAAAGAGGGGTGTTGCGGTCGGGGTTATTGGCGAAATACTGGTGGAAGACGATGTCCTTCGACCATGCGCATCCGACGGGGAACGTGTCGCCCACCACGCCCCATTGGGGCTCACCGTAGAGGCAGAGGCATTTTCCCAAATCATGCAGGAATCCGACCAGCACCATCCAACGCGGGTGGCCATCGCGGCGGATCGCCTCGGAGGTCTGCAGCAGGTGCTCGATCTGGGTGAGATCGGTGTCGGGATCGCTGTCGTCGACGAGCGTGTTCAGGAATTCGGCGGCTTCCCACACCGTCTTCTTGCCCTTCTGCAGGCCGAAGTACTCCTTCTCTTTGCCGAGCACGTAGTCGACGGTCTGGTTCTGGTGATTGAGGCGGTAGAACTCCGCGACGCCGGGCTGCGCCTGCGCGTCATAGACGCGGAATTCTTCCTGACTCCGGCCTTCCTTGTAACGGCCTTCGAGAAAATCGTCCCAGTCCTCGAGGTTGTGCAACGGCTTATCAGCAGGAATAGTCGACATGGAAAACCTCCGGAGCCGGGTCGCTCATTTTAGCTACACGGGAAGGGCAGAGCACGGCTGCTAAGGGTAGCTATACCAGCATGCGGGTTGATCTGCAAGTTGTGGGGCAGTTGGGGAGATCGGCGCGGGAAGGGAACAGAAGGCGAATGGGAAGGATGGATTCCAGGTTTCAGAATCGAAACTTCGGGCAGCCGTGAACTTTCAAGAGGTTGTCCATTCTATCTGAACCGGCGAAGGTGGCGAGCAGTTGAGCGCTGCTTTGAAAGACAGTCGACAGCAACTCCGCGCTGTTACACTCACGATGAATCCGGCGAATCAATTTCTCACGCCCTATTTCCAACGAAATGACTTCAGAACCTTCAATTTCTACCGTCAATGATCTTTTTTTCCAGGTGGCCGCGGCGGGCAATCCACGCGCGGTTTTATGGCAGGATGAGCTCGGCCGCTGGCGTCCGATTTCCTCCGACCAGATTTACCAGCGGGTCCGCGCCTTGGGGAGAGCGCTGCTTGGATGGGGCGCGCAGAGAGGGGATCGCATCGCATTGATCGGTGAAAACCGGTGGGAGTGGGCGGTGAGCGACTTTGCCACGCTCGCGATCGGGACAGCCAACGTGCCGATTTACCCGACGCTAACAGGGGAGCAGATTGCGACGCTGGTGCAGGATGCGGGGTGCCGGATTGCGATTGTTTCTACGCGGCAGCAGTACGAAAAGCTGGCGGGGGTGCGTGCGAAAACGCAACTGGAGCACATCCTCATCATGGATTCGGTGGGTGCGCCGGAGGGGGCCATCGCTTTTAGTGCGGTGCTGGCCGGTGCCGACGAGCGAGGCAGCGAGCGCGATCCCGAGTTCGACGCACTGGCACGATCGGTGAAGCCCGACGAACTCGCCACGCTGATTTATACGTCGGGCACGACGGGCGAGCCCAAGGGCGTGATGCTCACCCACGGCAACATCGCGGCCAACCAGAAGGTTGCAGGCTACGAATACAGCTTCAATTCAAGCGACGTGTGCATTTCATTTCTGCCTCTTTCCCACATTACCGCGCGGGCGCTCGACTGGGTGATGTACGGGAGCGGGGCGCAGGTCGTCTATTGCGCGCAATTCGACAAGCTGCCGCAAGCCATGCGCGAGGTAAAGCCCAGCGTGTTTGTGGGAGTACCGCGGGTATACGAGAAGATTCACCAGGAAGTGGAGCGGCGCGCGGGCGAATCCGCGATCAAGAAGCGCCTGCTCAAGTTCGCGATTCGCCTGGGAGCCAAGTATGCGGATGCAGTCTACGGCGGCGCACAGCCGTCTTCGCGCACGTGGAAGCTGGCCAACAAGCTGGTGTATTCGAAAGTCCGCGAAGCTTTTGGCGGTCGGGTGCGGGTATTCGTTTCCGGCGGCGCTCCGCTGGGCGTCGATACAGCCAAGTGGTTCGCCTCGGTGGGCATTGCGGTGTGGGAAGGGTACGGCCTGACGGAAACTTCGCCGGTGATTGCGCTCAATTCGCTGCCAAACCATCGCATGGGCGCAGTGGGCAAGCCGCTGCCCAACGTGGAAGTGCGGTTCGCGGAGGATGGGGAACTGTTGGTTCGCGGCCCGAGCGTATTTATTGGGTACTGGCAAAAGGCTGGTGCGAACGCCGGGGTTCCCGCCGACAGGTCTTCGTCAGTGGTGGGGAACGGTGAATTCTTCGACGCCGACGGCTGGTTCAAGACGGGCGACATCGGGCATTTGGACCGGGATGGATTTCTGTACATCACGGACCGCAAGAAGGAATTGCTCAAGACGTCGGGCGGAAAGCTGGTTGCGCCGCAGCCGATCGAGAACAAGCTGAAGAACAGCATCCTGGTGGGACAAGCGGCGCTGGTGGGGGATAAGCACAAGTTCATCTCGGCGATCATCTCGCCCAACTTTACGGCTCTCGAAGAGTGGGGGCGGAGCCACGATATCCGGGCCCGCACGCGCGCGGACCTGCTGAAGGACAAGCGCGTGGTGGCGCTCTACGAAGCCCTGGTGAAGGAAGTAAACGCCGGGCTGGCCAACTTCGAAACCATCAAGCGATTCCGCCTTGTGCCCGAGGAGTGGACACAGGAATCGGGCGAGCTGACTCCTTCGATGAAGCTCAAACGGCGCATCATCACGGAGCGATATTCGGGGGTGGTCGCCGAACTCTACGCGGACGAAGCAACCGCGCGTGGCGAATCGTAGAGCGGAAGCCGCGACCCAGGCCCTGGCGGACGGTGAGGCGCTTGCCCCACATGCGACTCAGGCCGCGAAAGAAGGGCGCTCCCCAGGCGCCCATGGCCAGGATCCCGCCGAAAAGGATGACGGCGTCGATGCTGAGGCGGCCCTCACGGCTCCAATAGGCATCCGGCTCGAGGTTAAGCCAGATGACGAACTCGTCCAGAGTGAGTGCAGCGCCAACGCCATAACAGACCGACATCAGGCGGCTGAAGAAGATCGACATGGGGGAATGAGAACGGCCCAGGTCGAGCAGCCATCCATAGCCCACCAGCAGAAGGATGAGAATTCCCCATACAAGGTGATGAATGTGGTGGCCACGGACCACGACCCATTGAAAAGGGCCTTCGTGCCGCATGATCAAGCGCACCAGGACGCGCACCCCGACGAAGGTGAACACGAAGGACACGGAGGCGAGGAACATGCGCCGGCGGGGCCGATCCTGGATGGTGGTACGCACCAGGAAGCCCAGCCGGGTCAACTGCAGCAGGACCAGCAGTATGACGACCACGAGGCTGGCAAATGCCAGCAACAGAAGAGTTCCGGTCCCGGGCATAGGCAATTAATTCATTATTACGCCATTGTCCCTATGCGAGGCAGTCCGGCAGTCCGGCGCCGCGTGGAACACGAAAACACGCCACGACAGGTGAACGCAGTGCCTCGGTTCGCCGGCCGTTGGTTTCTGTATTGCTCGTGAGCGCGGTCACGATTCTTCTTTACAGGCGCAGAGTACACTGTGTAAGGCGTCGAGTCCGACGCAATAGCTTCGGGGATGCGTCCCCCAATTCAG
>DASXXV010000259.1:0-2825 GCA_036502905.1 Occallatibacter sp.
GCCGGCGCCGCGATGGCGGCCGACCGCGTCGATTTCGTCGATGAAGATGATGCAGGGGGCATTCTTCTTGCCCTGCTCGAACAGGTCGCGCACGCGGCTGGCACCTACGCCGACGAACATCTCCACAAAGTCCGAACCGGATATGGAGAAGAACGGCACGTTGGCTTCACCGGCTACCGCACGGGCCAGTAGGGTTTTGCCGGTTCCGGGAGGTCCGACCAGCAGCACGCCCTTGGGGATGCGGCCGCCCAGCTTCTGGAACTTCTGCGGTTCACGCAGGTACTCGATGATCTCCTTCAGCTCTTCTTTCGCTTCGTCCACGCCGGCCACGTCCTTGAACGTGACCTTCTTCTGCTGCATGGAGAGGAGACGGGCGCGGCTCTTGCCAAAGCTCAGGGCCTTGTTGCCGCCGGACTGCATCTGCCGCAGCATGAAGAACCAGATGGCGCCGATCAGCACGAAGGGACCGACGTTAAACAGGATGGGGAGCAGCAGGTTGCTCTGCGGGTCCTTGAAATTGGTGTTGACCTTGGCGGAAGTCAGTTCCTTGGTCAGCGAGTCGGTACTGTTTGGAATCGTGGTGTGGAACTGCTCTTTGGGTGTCGCCTTCAGGTGGCCATGCAATTCCGTCCCCTGAATGGTGACATCCTGCACAAGCCCCGCCTGGACCTTGTCCAGCAATTCCGAATAGGAGAACTCCGGCTCTTTTCCGACGCCCGCACCCCGTGAGACCACACCCCACAGGAGCATGAGGCAAATCAGAATAAAGACCCAGAACATGATTGTTTTTACGGTTGAATTCACCAGGACTCCTCGTCTCGGCGGGGGACCATCCCACCGCCTGCCTTCTCCCTAAATAAGACGTCCGCACTTCACGTTAGGTCACAGAAAATGCAGATGTCTTTAGTGACGGACAAGGACCCCGCCCGCCCGGGATGAGCAGTAGACTCGATTGTACTCCCAACCTCGCTCCCGGGTCTATGCACCCAGCGGGGCCTAGGGCAGAAATGCGGCTACCTGGAAGAGCCAGAATCAGTGAGCGTAGTCACGGAGATTTCGATGCCGGGCTGGGGTTCCAGTTGGACTCCCTGCATCCACACGATCCCTCCATCGATTTCCAGCACTGGCCAGTTTGCCCGGGCCGAGCCGGAGACGTGTATCCGCTCCAGGACTTCCTTTACCTTGCGCGGCCCGCCGGAATGGCGGAGGCGGACGCGATCCCCTGGCTTCCAGCGGCGAAGCACGGCTTTAAGTCTTTCAAACCTCAGGTTTTGGAGCGGAGTACGGTCTTCAGCCGCCGAGGTGTCCGGGGAAAAGCGCGGCGGGGCTTCCGACCCCGAAGCAGGATTCTTATGATTTGCGTCCCTGACCTGGACCCGCACCCGGATTCCCCATTCCGCCGCATCGATCTCTCCGGGGATTTCAAAGATACGTTCGCCGGCGGCTTCGGAGCATCCCGCCGCAGTCACGCCGGGGCTCAGCCGCAGTTCTCGGTGGGTCCGTTCTCCTGAAAGCCCGGCCAACTCGCATTTCTGCCCGGCGCGCCCGGTCAGAGCTAGAATCCGGAGGGCCTCGGTGGCCTCGAAATCGGGGGCTGAGCCCAGCCGGCCAGCCGCCTTACGCAGGACGCGGCGCTGAAGGGCCACGGACAATTCGGCCAGCCTGGCCACGTCAATCGCGACCACCTCACCGGCGGCGCGACCTCCGCCCCGGACGGGACGGCCCGGAAGCACGATCTGGGCCGCAATTCGTTCCACCTCGGGCTCCCACCAGTCCCCCTCCTCCCGCGCCAGATCAGCCATCTGCACCAGGTGCTGGCGAAGGCGCGGATTCCAGGACTCCAGCAACGGGAGCAGTTCATGGCGGATGCGGTTGCGGGTGAATGCCAGATGACGATTGGATGAGTCCTCGCGCCAGGTCTGGCCGAGTTCGCGGAGGTATGCCTCAATCTCGGACCGCATGGTGTTGAGCAGAGGGCGCAGGATCCGCCCCTCTGGGAACCGCACCACTGGGTAAATCCCTGAAAGCCCCCCGGTCCATGCTCCGCGCAGGAACTTCGCCAATACCGTCTCGGCCTGGTCGTCTAATGTGTGAGCCGTGGCCACTGCCTCGACCGCTCCGGACCCCATCAGTTCGCGAAACCAGGCATAGCGGAGCCGACGGGCCGCTTCCTCGATGGTTTCGGGCGGCTTGCCCAATGATGAATCGGGACGGGCGGCAGCAGCCGTATCGACGCGCGACTCGTAAAAAGGCAGGGCAAGCGCCTCGGCCAGGGCGCGACAAAAATCCCGGTCGGCATCCGCCTCGGCGCCGCGCAGGCCATGGTGGAGATGAGCGATCTGCAGCACGAGGCCAATTTCCCGGCTGCGGTCATGCAAGGCGCGCAGGAGGGCAACGGAATCCGCGCCGCCTGACAGTCCGACGGCAAGGCGCATCCCGGGCCGGAACATGGTCTCGTCAAGGGCGATCCTGGGGCGCGCCACGGTCATGACAGGATGATACGAGCCGGAACGGCGGTCCTATATCTCTGTGCACCATGGGACATCCACGAGAGATTTACCTGGATGCTTGTCAAAACGTCGCGGATGCCCTGGAACGGGACGGCTTCGATATCGAAGATGGGCTCCGGGTTGGCACGCGCGGCCTTAAGCCTGGGAATCGAAGGCTCGCCTCGAAATGATGCCAGTGTCGAAGAGGCGGAGCCTGTCGATCGTTGAGCCATGCATGACGCGCAGAACGGCCACATATACTTGGGCCATGCTGGAGACACGACTCGCAGTAGAAGAGGATGCGGCGCTGATCGCATCCCATCGCTGCGCCATGTT
>DASXXV010000260.1:0-22018 GCA_036502905.1 Occallatibacter sp.
AGCAAATCAAGTCGCATAGCATCGGAAGTGCCGATGAGGATTGGAGCCGACTCTGACTTCCCCTGTTTTTCCTCTGAAAACCCTTGTAAGAAGAGTCGCAACACCGATGCCGGGGCAAATCGCTGATCCAGCTTTAGGAATTGGCGGTCTTCTGTCCCGAGCGAGGCCCCCTGTCCAACGTCAGGGCGATGGCTGAGCCTCAATCCGATTCCTCCACCGTGACGTGAGACAACATCGTAGTCCACCGTTAATATTCGAAGAGAGGTTCTTGACCCTGCATTGACCGAAGTTTCGGTTGACAAGACTTTCTGAATCCTGATCTCCATACCGGGTGCCAGGTTGACAAAGCGTTCCCCTTGATCGGAATACATGAAAGCGGGCACGAGGTTGGCGGGTATTGGGATTCTTTCGACAATGGCGGACCGAACGAATTGCGTGCTGAGGCCCGTCGGGAAACACCCGTGGTCATGCATACGAGCGAGTTCGCGGAGGAACAGCTTCCATTGCGCATCAACATCCGCTTTCCCGCTAATCGTATCCCAGCCTGAGGTGCTCGGGCTCCTGACAATCCAGGACCTGAAATTCGAACCAGAACCTGGTTGCAACGAAAAAACGCCGTCCGGGATTGCGCAATCCTCACGCGCTCGAATCTTTGCGTCCGATGGACCAGCAGGAAGAGCGACCGCCACCGTCTGGAACTCCGCGGAATTGACGCTCTGCGTGGTGATGGGCACAAGCATCGGGACACCGCCTTTCTCATCAATACGGTACTCGTCCCCAATCGAGATCCTATGGTGCAGACACCCTGAGCAGAACATCAAAGCGCAAAGTACCGCCGTTGATGTTACAAGAACGATGTCGAACTCTGTCCGGGCCTTCATCCGGTCTATTCACCTCGGTTACCCGGGAGCTGGCACCACGGCAGTAGACATCCTACCGAATCAAGGAGTAGAGTGTCTACATCATGGCCAGAGGACGTTCGTATCAAAACCGAGTGGAAGTATTGCAGGGAACGCTGGACATGCTTATTCTCAAAACGCTGCAGTGGGGCCCACAGCATGGATATGGCATTGTGCAGGCTCTTCGCGCCAACTCTGGAGAGATGTTGCAGATTGAAACGGGATCGCTCTATCCCGCTCTGCATCGTCTGGAGCGGCAGGGTTGGGTGCGTTCGGAGTGGAAGCAGACGGAGAGCAATCAGCGCGCAAAATTCTATCGGATCACGGCGGCGGGCAAGAAACAACTCGCCGCTGATCTGGGGCGATGGCAGCGGATTGTCCAGGCGGTGACTTCGATCATAGATCGCGAGCCGAAGGGTAACGAAATATGAAACCACTACCCGGACTGTTTGATCGTCGCAAAAGAGAGATAGCTGAAGAACTCGAGGCACATCTCCGGATGGCAACGCAGGAGTTCATCGAACGCGGCATGAAACCTGAAGAAGCGCGGGCTTCTGCGATTCGCGAGTTTGGGAACGTACCGCTCGTCGAAGATGTTGCGACGGAGATGTGGGGATGGTTGTGGATGGATCGGCTCTTGCAAGATCTCCGCTATGCGTTCCGGCAAATGCGACGCTCTCCCGAATTTGCGGCGACTGTGATCGGTACTTTAGCTCTGGGCATTGGCGCGGCGGCGGCGATGTTTACGGTAGTAGACCATGTGCTGCTGCGCCCGCTTCCTTATCGCGATGCAGGGCGGTTGGTTGCTATTCAGGAGCACGGAACAAATGACTCCGGGCAGTGGGGTGGTACCTGGCTCGACATTGAGCAGTGGATGGCACGAAGCCGCTCGTTCAGCCAGATTGCTTTGTTCAATGGAATGCCGGGGCGCAATTTTCTCGAAGAGAGCGGCGGCGGCGGCATGCAAATCAGCGGAGAGATGGTCAGCCCCAACCTGTTTGCTACGCTGGGCGTCAGCCCGGCCATGGGACGCGATTTTCTTGCGGAGCCAGCAGATTCCGCAGCCAGCAAGAATGCGGGCACGGTAATTCTCAGTGACGCCGCATGGAAAGCAGCCTATGGCAGCGATGCGGGGATTCTGGGTAAGAGCGTAAAAATCGACAACCAATCGTACCTGGTGGTCGGGGTGATGCCGCCGGGGTTCCAGATTCCATTTGGTCCGTCGCTTCCGCAGGTTTGGACCACGATCAAGCTCGACGAGCACGACAAGACGCGCTACTACAATTCTCCCGACTACTCGGTGATCGCACGGCTTCGTCCCGGGGTCAGCATCAAGACCGCGGAGGCGGAGATGAGTACGATTCAGAAGAGCGTCGCTTCGGCCTACACAGATCCGCGAGTTCACCAGGAGCGTTCCGATGCCGCAGTGGAGCCGTATGCCCGATCGCTGGTGGCTGCAGATACCAGGAAGGCGCTACTGGCTTTGCTTGCCGCGGCCGGGGTGCTGTGGCTGATTGCCGGCGTGAACGCTACGAATCTGCTGCTGGCGCGAGGGGCGGCACTGCAGCGCGAAGTGGCGATGCGCAGTGCGCTGGGTGCAGGCCGGTCACGCATTCTGCAACAGTTCATTGTGGAAAGCCTGGTGCTGAGCGGTGCCGGCGCGCTGCTGGGGACGGGCTTGGCCCTGTGCGCGGTGCGGCTGGTAAGCAATGCCAAACCTGCTCACCTCAACGTGGACCTTTCGGCGCATTTGAACTTCACGATTGTTGCGGCGTTGTGCGGCCTTACACTGCTCACCGCGCTGGTTTCTTCCGCCTGGCCGGCATTCCTCGCTGTCCGGGCTCCTATCGAGCCGGCGCTCAGGCAGGGAGGGCAACAAGCGGGAAGTGGGCGACGGCATAACCGCGTGCGAAGCTTGCTGGTCGTCGGCGAAGTGGCGCTCTCGCTGACGCTGCTGGTGGCCTGCGGTCTTTTACTGCGCACCATTTACACGCTGCGCCATGTGCCGCTTGGATATCGCACCGATCACATCCTGGTGGCGCATCTGGCCATTCCGTCCTACCGCTATTCGGGGCGGAACGTGATCGTGGACCTGTATCAGCCGCTGCTCGATCGCGTACAGCATTTGCATGGCGTCGAGGCGGCCGGCTTCATGTCCGAAGTGCCTCTGGGGCAGAGCTTCAGCATCAAGCTGACGCTGGCCATGAATGGTCAAAGCTCCATCGCCATACTTAAGCCGGTGAGTCCGGACATTCGCCGCATTTTCGGCTTCAAGGTGGTCGCCGGGCGCTTCTTCGACGATCAGGATACGGCGACTTCGCAACCGGTGGTGGTTGTGAACCTGGCATACGCGCGGCTCCACTCGCCCAATCCGCACGATCCCGGTGCAATCGTGGGACAAAGCTTCATGAACCTGCGCAAGAATGCACCAACAAAAATTGTCGGAATCATTGACGACGAGCGCCAGGCCAAGATCGGGGAGCCCTCGCAGCCGGAGGTGGAAATTTGCCTACGTCAACTCTCGCAGAGCAGCGGCTTTTATCAGCCCTCTACGGCGGCCATGGATCTGGCTGTGCGCACCGAGCGCGCGCCTGACTCCATCATTCCGGAGTTGCACTCGATTCTGGGGCAGGCAAGCCCGGAGCTGACGCACGCTACCTTCAACACTATGGACCAGGTGGTGGAGGATTCGTTCGGTAACCAACG
Organism: Occallatibacter sp.; assembly: GCA_036502905.1. Classification (GTDB taxonomy): domain Bacteria; phylum Acidobacteriota; class Terriglobia; order Terriglobales; family Acidobacteriaceae; genus Telmatobacter. Next base: position 3,606 of record DASXXV010000260.1, read on the forward strand.
GCTGGCCGCGCATCTGCTGGAAATCTTCGGCGGATCAGCGCTGCTGCTGTGCCTGGCCGGATTGTATGGACTGCTGAGGTATACAGTGACGCAGAGAACACGCGAGATGGGCGTGCGCATTGCGGTCGGAGCGCAGCGGAGAGATGTCGTATGGCTGGTGATGCGAGAGGCAGGCATCATGCTGCTGGTGGGCTTGGTCCTGGGCAGCGGGCTGGCGCTGACGTCAGCTCGACTGATCCAGAGCTTTTTGTACGGAGTGACCGCACATGACGGGTGGACGCTGGCCTGCGCGGCGGCCCTGCTATTGGTAAGCGGACTTACCGCGGCCTTTTTACCGGCCCGAGACGCAGCGAGTGTGGAACCAATGAAAGCACTTCGTACCGAGTAAATCGCCGAGTCGCTCATCGCTGCGTTCCAGGCGGCGAAGTGAGAAGGATTCACAAGACTACATGCGAAGACTGAACGCTCTTCCGTAGAACAATCTACCGCACAAAAGGAAGCTATAGACCGGCTACGATCACTCGGCCTTCAGCGCATCCACAGGATTGATAGCGACAACGCGGGAAGCCGGCAGGAAACTTGCCAGCGCGGCAGCCCCCGCGAGAATCAACGGCACCGCGGCATAGCTGAAGGGATCGAACGGGCTGACGCCAAACAACAGAGTACTCATCAAACGCGAAACGGCAAAGGCAGCCGCGAAGCCAAAGGCGATGCCAATTCCCGTCAGAACCAGAGCCGAGCGCACGAACATCCAGCGTAGTTCGCTCTTCGGCGCTCCGAGCGCCATTCGAACGCCGATTTCACGCGTGCGCTGCGATACAGCGTAGGAGATAAGTCCGTAGATGCCGATGAGGCTGAGCGCGAGAGCCATGGCTCCAGCGATTGCCAGCATGACGAGCGTAAACGAGGTGCGCGCCATGGAGCGGTTGTAGAGCTCGCCCAATGTCTGCATCGATGCCACGGGCAGATTGCCATTCACCCGCCGCACTGCCTGCTGGATCTCGCTGCGCAGGCTCTCGGTTCCCGCGCGAGCGCTATGCACAACAAAGGTCACGGAGCGCTCGGTGTCGATCGAGTTGTTTGCCCAGGGCAGCTTCAGCATCACGGGCCAATACACGGTCGCCGGTGCCTCTTCGTCGACGCCATTCTGGTGCACGTCCTGAGCGACGCCGACGACCTCGATCCAGGACTGGGTGGGCATAATTCTGAAATGCTTGCCAATGGCTGCTTGTGCTGAACCCCAGGACTCCCTCGCCAGATTCTCCGAGACGATTCCCACCGCCCGTAACCCATAGATGTCATCCCACGTGTAGTCGCGCCCGGCAACCAGGCGCGTACCCGCGGTATGAAAATATCCGGGCGCGACATAATTGAACAGGCGCATCGGTGCACTTCCGGCGGCATCGTTCTTGCCTTCTATGAAGATGTTGTTCCAGGCCGGGTCGATGGCGTCCATGGGTACGTCCCGCGCCAACCCGGCAGAGCTAACGCCGGGAATGGCGGCCAGCTTGTCGGCTATGCTGTTCTCGACGCGCATGGTGGTCTGCGCGTCAGGAACGAGTTGCTGGGGAATAGTGATGCGCAGAGTTTCGACATGATTGGCGTCGGCAAATCCTGGATCGACACCGCGAAGCGCGACCAGCGTACGGATCATGAGCACGGCGCTGATCAGCAGCACCATCGCCATGGCTACTTGCGCAATCACCAGCAGATTGCGCCCGCGTTGCCGCTCGCGGCTTATGCTCGCGGTCCGGCCCGCGGAGGCGTGGGCCAGTGAGGCCGCGGGGCGCATCGACTTGAGCGCTGCGATGGTCCCGAAGAGCAGCGCCGAAACGAGCGCGATCCCTAAGGTGAACGCAATGGATCGCGCGTCGAGAGATATTTCATTCAGGCGCGGAAGATTGGCTGGGCCGATGGCGGCCAGGAGCCGCAAACCAGCCTCGGCAATCCCGATGCCGGCCACCCCGCCAATCAGCGCGAGCAACACGCACTCGCTCAGCACCTCGCGGGCTATGCGTGTCCGCCCTGCGCCCAGCGCGGCGCGAATCGAAAGCTCCTGCTGGCGGCCCTCGGCGCGCACGAGCAGGAGGTTCGCCACATTGGTGCAGGCAATCAGCAGGACCACGCCGATGGTGCCCATCACCGCCCACAGCACGCTACCCACGTTGCCGATCACTTCCTGCTTCATGGGGCGAATGGCGCCCGAGATCTTCCACGTCTTGTAGAAGTGCGGGTCACCGCCGTCACCGTTGGTCCACGAGTCCATCCAGATATTAAGCATGCGCGCGATGTCCGCGTCCGCCTCGCCAACCGTGACATCCGCTTTGAGCCGGGCAATGCCGTTATAGCCGAAGCCGGCCAGGATCTGGTGGCGCGGGTCAAACGCCAGCGGGATGAGCAAGTCGAAGTCCTGGTTCATGACCTCAAAACCTCGCGGCATTACGCCGACGATCTCCCGCGCCTGGGAATCGACCTGGATATTTCTTCCGATCACAGAAGGATCGCCGCCAAATCGTCGCTGCCAATAGCCATAGCTCAGCATCGCAACTTCGTGGCTGCGCGGGAGCTGGTCGGGCGTCAGTATCCATCGCCCGGCCGCGGGCGGAACATTCAGCGCCTGCAGCACTCCGTCGCTGATATTGGTTGTGTGCACCTCTTCGGGCTGCGCGATCCCGGTGACGTTGGCTGTGCCTGAAATCCACACGCCGATGGACTGAAATGTGCGGTTGTGTTCGGCGAAGGTGAGATACATCGACGGCGAAAGACGTAAACCCTCGGCGAAGTTGGTGAGGCCCGCCGCACCCGGTGCGTGCAGCCACACCGACACCAGTTGTTCCGGCTGGGGATAGGGCAGCGGCTTGAGCAGAATGTTGTCAACAACAGTAAAGACCGCGGTGTTGGCGCCGATGCCGATGGCCAACGTGAGAAGAACGGTGATGCCGAATCCGGGCGATTTGCGCAGGCGGCGCAACGCGAGTTTCAGGTCGGCAATGAGGGCTTCAAGCCTGGACCACTGCCAGACTTCGCGGCTCCGGGTCTGGACGAGGACGGGATTTCCGAACGCACGAAGAGCTGCCTGGCGTGCTTGAGCGCGGGAAAAATTCTCCAGGCGCATGAGCTGCTCCGTCTTCTCTTCGATGTGCTCACGCACTTCTTCGTCCAATTCATCGTAAAGATGTCGGCGACGGAAAGTTCGGTCCAACCAGCTCATCGTGGATAGCCTCCTAAGATTTCGCAGTCCGCCGCTCGGGTCCGAGCACCATCTGGATACCTTCAAGCATCCGGTCGAAGCTGGAGATCTCACTTTCGAGGTGGTGCATGCCGGCTTTGGTGATCTGGTAGACACGTACGCGACGGTTGGTGGAAGGTGAAACGGTCCACTCGGCCTTGACGAGCTTTGTCTTCAGCAGCCGCTGCAGGGCTGGATAGAGCGAGCCCTCTTCCACCTGAAGCAGGTTGTTAGAGCGCTGCTGGATGTGCTGCACCAGCGCATATCCGTGCGCCGGTTGCCGGCGAAGCGATTCCAGAATCATCATCTCCAGCGCGCCGGGAAACAGATCGCGCGAAGTATTTGTATTCTTTTCCATAAGGCATTGACTAAACATGCCTAGGGTAAACAGGTACGCACCCAAAAGTCAAGTTAATCGCGGTCGCCACGCACTGGAAATCCGAACTGTCCTTACACAGATATGGGCCCGGAGGAACTCCGGCCGGCGAGTCTATTTGCACCGAATCGACAGCCGACCGGGCGGATGCCCGGTTCCGGAAATTCACCTCGCAAAGACCGGTTGGATCAGAATCGGGAGCCCGACGGGCCGAAGCGAAACGTCTCTCCAAAGATTATGCCGCGCGGATTCAGGGTGTGGTTCTGGCCGGTGGTCCCGTGAAAGTCCGGAAAGAAATCATAGTCATATTCAACTCGCGTCCACCACTGCCCGACGGTGTGGTATTCCACGCCGGCCCCAAACGTCCAGATAGTCCTTGTATCGTGAAGATGGCCGGACAAGTTCGGAGGGTGAGACAGGCTTGCAAAACCGGCTTCGCCTTTGAAGAGGGGCTGAAACCGTCCCCAGTAATCCGAGGTGTAGACCAAGCCGCCTCCGCCCGTGAAGTATTTGTAATCGGACGCCGCCTGGTTTCCACCCACGATCATGGAGTGTCCTTCAGCAATGATGCTGAGGTCATGCCAGATCGTCAGGGTGCCCCAGGCTGAAGGCCCCCACCTGTTGATGTTCGCGCTTCCCCAATCGCCTGACATATAGTCCATTCCTACGCCCAGCGAGGTGGCCAGGGGAGTACGATGAGTGACCTGAGGCACTGCCTGGGCAGCGCAGGAAACGGAAACAAGACTGAGGGCTAGAGCCACAAGGAGCTTGGCGACCATTTCATACCTCCTGATCTAAGGTTGGTCTTGTAATGACAGCCTGCCAGTTAATGGCAGGAGTCGAGCTTACATATGCAAGCGGAACCAAGGTCGCACAACATCAAGAGGGGCCTCCGGAGGACTGGGTACGGCACCTTATATAGGCCAAGTATATCTATTTGGATGCAGTAACGGCAGCGAACAGAAGCCGAGGGTCGACCGGCATTGCTGCGGGGGGGAATGATTGGGGCTCGGCCGTTTGCAGAAGCAGCGAAGATTCTGTAGTTCGATCCCTGAACTGGCAGCGCTCAGTTCGCGGTGACGGCAAGGTTGTCGAATTGCGCATGGTCCCATTCGGAGCCGATCCCGAACATGCCATGGGCATGCGTGGAGTCCTCAGCAGAGGCCACCGACTTCCCGTCGATATATGCTTCCACGTGCTTGCCCCGGAAGCGCAGTTCCAGATGGTGCCAACGGGTGCGATCCAACTCAATCGAACCCGATCCGAGCATGGCGACGGGTTTCTTGAATTCGGTGGAGAAGAGCTTCCAGGATCCGTTGGGATCCACGCTGAATACATACCCGCTCGGCCAGCGGGCGTTGCCATCCTCAAAAACATTTGCCGAATCAATGCGCCCCATCAGAACCACCGGAGACGTGGAGAGGAAGTGCGCATCCGCAGCCACGGTGTAGTCGGTCCACGCCGAATCTCCCGCGAGGGTGAATGGATCGGGAAGAGGTCCCCAGGGGATAGGCTTAACAGTGATCACCTGCTCCAGGCATTTGCCGGCGCGGCCATCGCAGGGATGCACCTCGAATGCGCCATCCTGATCCGAAAGGTACCTGGGCGTGTGCTCCAAAGGCGTCTGCTCGAAGTTATCCTCGTAGGGCATTGGAAATGGCTTTTGCATCGGCGGTTGCGCGGCTCCCTTCCCCTGCCCCGTTGTGGTGGTCAGCGAATAGAGAGAGTCGGGATCGAAGGTGTGCGTGAACTTGCCTTCGACCGGATGAAGAGTCGCTACCCGCTCGAATACCCGCGAGTCGTTGGTCTCCCAAACGTAGACCGCGGAGTTGGCGAGGGCGCCTTCGATGCGAAATGAAACCGTTTGCGGATGGCTGGCGTTGATGGTTTCGAGCACGACGCTCCAGTTCTTCTTATCGGGTGAGCGGAGACTGACGTAGCTGCCTTTGTCGGGCAAGGTTCCCGACGCGGAGTCCAGGTATTGCCATCCCGGCTGCGCGAACTGCGTGGAGTGGGCGGTGGCCCAGATGGTCCCCTGCACGTCATAATGACCGGACCACGGCGTATTCGCATACATCAACCCCGAGTTGGGCGCGGCCAGATTGTCGTAGTAGGACGTGATCGGGCTCCAGATTTCTGTCGACGTCAGCGAGCCTTCGAGATAGTTCTGGTTATACAGGTGAGCCAGGATCCGTCCCCCCGCGTGCCAGTCGCGACTGACAAAAGGCCCGCCTCCTCCATTGGGCTGATCTTCCGTCGACCACAGGGGTTTGTGCGTTTTGCGCGCCGCGTCGGTGGTGGTGATTTTCCCCTTCTCCAGCGGATAATGCACGCCGATGACCGCGATCCTGGCGCCCAGCGCGGGATCCTTCAGAATCTCATCGGCAATTGCCCACTGCCCCGCGCCTTCTCCCGGGTACTCGTCGCAGCACACAATGCGGGTGGCAAGATGGTGTTCCCTCAGTTCGCGGTCGAGGTCGTTCACATAGGAAATGTCGAAGACCTTTTCGTTCCATATCCCGGCATAACTGATGGTGAGGCCATAGTCCTTCTGCGCAGTCTGAATGAAATCGGCGACATACTTCGCCATCCTGGGCGTGTACAGCGTGCCCTTGCCCACCCAGCCGGGGGCGCCCCATGGAAGCACTTCCAGAACGATGTTCGGATTGCGCTTGTGCGCCTCGGCCATCAGCCACCACTCATAGCCCCTGCTGGAGTTGTGATCCGTGGGAGTGCGCATGAAGCTGGGCTCGGAGCCATCGGTCGAATTAACGTCGCCGCCGATCTCCACCTTGAGATGCTGCAGATACGCGCCGTATCCCGGCTTGAACAGGTAATCCAGAATCTGGCTGCGCTGGGGTTCGGGATAATCGATCAGCAAACGCGATGAGGCTCCGGCACTCACGGCCCCGATGCCATCGAAGACCCGGCCGGAGGCGTTTGCGTTGAGCACGATCTCCGCCTGCTGCGCCGGCACGGACGCACTCGCGCAGACGATTACGAATGCGAAGATTACGAATCCAAAGAAGTTCAAAAGGAATGCGCCGGCCGGGTGCGGAAGCGGGCGCCGGCGGATTGCTTCATAAATGTGCACGTCTTTCACCCCGGAGGAAGCTGCAGTTTTGACTCGATCTCTTCAAGGCTTTGACCCTTGGTTTCAGGCAGCCGGAAATAAAGGAACGTCAACCCGGCCAGGCAAACTGCCGCATAGCACCAGAAGGTGCCGGCCGCGCCCAGACTCGCATTCAACAGCGGAAATGTGTAGGTGAGGATAAAGCACGCAATCCAGAGCGCGGTGATGGCAATCGACGTCAGGAAGCCACGCATGCGGTTGGGGAAAATCTCGGAGATTACGACCCACGTAACGGGCGCCAGCGACATCGCATAACAGGCAATCGCCATCAGCACCAGCACCAGCATGGGCTTGCCGTGCAGGTGAAGCGCATAGAACAACCCCAGCACCGCGTAGATGATCAGAAGGCCGCTCACGCCCAAGAGCAGAAGAAAGCGGCGCCCGTAGCGGTCAATCGTGAACAGCGCCACGAAGGTGAATACCAGGTTTACGGCGCCGGTTACGACAATGTTGAACAGGATATCGGAGACCTGGTATCCAGCCTGTGCGAATATCTCCTGGGCATAATTGAAGATCACGTTGATGCCGCACCATTGCTGCAGCACGGCGAGCACGACACCCAGCACGAGCACGCGCCGGACTCCGCCGGTTAACGTTTTCGTCAACGGAACCGCGGGTGCCTCGCTCGAGACGGTGCTGAATTCCTTGAGCACACCCTGAGCGTAGGAGGCGCCGCCCAGGCGCTCCAGCACGCGAAATGCCTGTTGGCTGCGGCCCCTGGTGGCGAGCCAGCGAGGGCTCTCCGGCACCACCAGCGTGGTGAGTAGAAACAGGAGCGAGGGAACAGCAGTAACTGCAAACATCCAGCGCCATCCCCATTGGCCGTTCCAGGAGAACAGGATGTCGTGGGCCGACGCGCCCGGCGGGACCGGACGCGCGATCATCCAGTTCACCAATTGCGCGAGAAGAATTCCGGTTACGATGGCCAGTTGGTTCAGCGACACCAGGCGGCCGCGCAGGTGCGCCGGCGAGATCTCCGCGATATAGACCGGAGAGATTCCGGAGGCCAGCCCGATGGCATATCCTCCCAGCATGCGCCAGGCTACGAATACCGCGAATTGATCGGCCAGGCCGACACCGATGGACGACGATGCAAACGCCAGGGCGGCCAGCGTAAGTAGATGCTTTCTTCCGAACCGATTGCTCAACGCGCCCGCAGACACCGCGCCGACCAGGCACCCGATCAAGGCGCAGCTCATGGCCCAGCCTGCGAGCGACGGCGAATCAAGATGGAAAAAGCGCTCGTAAAACGGCTTGGCTCCGCCGATGACTACCCAGTCGTACCCGAAAAGCAGACCGCCCAACGCGCCCGCCGATGCCACCAGCCAGACGTATGTGGGGCGGTAGCGATGCTGGGCCACACCTGGCTCCGCGCTGATCAGAGACATGTTCATGAAGACTTGGAGACCTCGAGATTGCTGCTCACCGGCTTGACTTCTTCTTCACACCACCGAAGCATGGACAAAGCTTGAAGGTGGTTCGGATCCTGGCGGATTAGGTCTTTCAGCATCTGCACGGCTTTTGCCGTGTCGCCTCGGCCGTGATGCGCAAGCGCCATGCAAAACTCTGCTTCAATGCGATTGCGTTTTGCGAGATCGTCGTTGAAGAGCAGCAGATTGGGCAGCGACGTGGCGAAGTAGTCAATTTTTGGTTCCGTCTGCGATTGCTTCCACGCCTTTTCCAGAAGCGAGGCAAACAGCGCCTGCGCCCCATGCTCGCTGTCGAGCGCGCGCACGGCCTGCGCCTGAAAATACGAGTGGAAGCCGATGGATGACAAGGGCGCGCTCGCGGCCTGCCAGTAGCGGCGCGCCAGGTCAGTATCCCCGAGGTGCTGCGCGGCCAGGCCGGAGTAGTAGTCCAAGTCGCGTTCCAGCGCAAGCAGGTGCTTGCCCTCGCCAAGGTTCTGCGGATATTTCCGCGCGGCCTCGAAATGGCGAAGCGCGCTTTCCGGGTCGTCTCCCATCAGGGCCTTTTTGCCGAGTTCGCGGTGCGCGACTACATACTGCGCGGAGACCAGGCCCTCTCCACCTTCCCATGGTGAGAAGCGCCGAGCCGCCAGCTCCGCCAGCGCCGTCTGCCACTGGCCCGATTGATTCAGCAACGTGATGAATTCCACCGTCAGGTCATCGCGGCGAGCCACGAGATCTCGATGGCGGCCTAGAAAGGCGAGGCGCTCGTCCGGAGATGCAAGGCCGGTCCTCTTCTTCAACTGGTCCCACTCGTAGAGCAGGCGCGCGTCCTGGGAATCGGCGGCAAAGGCCCGCTCGTACATGCGCATGGCGCTTTCCGGATTGTTGAGGACATTGAATTCCGCAATGCCGAGATTCCTGAGCGGAATTGAGAATTCCCCGTCCAGTTCCACGGAATGGCGCCAATGATCGATGGCTTCAGAGTACCGCCGCTTGTCGTAATAGAGATTTCCAAGATAGTAGTGCGCCCTGGGACCTGCGGGATTGCGCCGGATGGCGTCCTCGAGCACGATCATCTCCTCCAATCGCGCCGGGAAGCAGAGATACGGCGAAGCAGCCTCGGCGCGGACTATATATTCCGCCGCCCGATCCTCCATGCCCAGGGAGGACGCCAGCCAGGAAAGAACGTACCAGAACATCGGGTACCCAATGTTGAGCCGACGGGCACAGGCTTCGAACAAGTAGAACGCGTCATCGGGCAAACCGCCCCAGGCGAGATCGAAGCCCACGTCGAGGAGGGTTTGCACATCGCCCTCCAGAGCCGTGCAGAAGTGAGCCAAATCGCGATCGTCGCGGGTGAGCAGATATTGGCCGGCCTTCACGCGAAAGTCGAGCGAGTCAAGCCTTTCTGCTTCGCCGATTGCGGTCTGGGCCTCTGCGGCCCTGCCCATCCGGCCAAGAAGGGACGCTCTGAGCGCCATCGCTTTCAGATTGCCGGCATTGGTCAGAAGGCTCTCATCGAGTTCCCGGACTGCGAGCGCCCACTGGGCCCGGCAAGTGCTGATGCATGCCAGCGCATAGTAGCCGGCCGATTTCCAGCTATAGTTCCAAATTGCCTTGTGAAACGCCTCGTATGCGGACGAGAGCTTTCCCTGGTACATGCGGGCAAGCCCCAGGTTATAGAACGGCTCGCCGTCATAGGGATTGGGATTTCTGGAGATAAGCCGCGAAATTGCGCGCATGAAGTGCTCTTCGGCAAGGGCGAATTTTCCCCGGCGAAATTCCCGCAATCCCATCGCATTGTTGAGGCGAACATGGTCGGGATCGCGCCGCAGGCCTTCGCGGTAATACAACTCGGGATCGCGCGTCGCATGCCTGTACTGCTCGAGATGCAGCCCGATCAGATACAGCTCTTCAATGGTTGCAACGTCGGCCGGCAGCGGCGGTTCCTTCGCAGGCTCAGGAACGGTTGGATCGCAGGGCACCTCCGGTTGATAGCTGATGAGTTCCTTTTCGTTCTCGTCCAGAACGGTGAGCCGATACTGGTGCGGCTCTACTCCGTTCGCGTCGAATTGATCCGTGAAGGGCTGGCCGGGCGCGAGGTCGAGCGTTCTATCCACCACCGTCCGACCTTGACGCGTGAGCAGCAGCCGAACGCTTCGATGGGATGTTACGCAAACGCCGAGAGATACTGTCTGGGCGCACACCTCCAGGTTCAGCGCGGCTTCAGTGTTTGCGTTCTTGACCACCCCGATCTTCTGAATCGGATACCAGTATTGGCTGAAGGTCCTGGTTTCGTAGGGATGAATCCAGGAGAAGTCCGGCTGGTTGTCGGTATAGGCTCCGCCCATCAATTCGACGTAGGGTCCGTCCTCGTCGGTGAGATTTCTATCCCACGCATGGCCGAACTCGGCGTTGCCCCAGGTCCACAGTTTCTTGCCGGGCGCCACAAAGTGGCTCGACGTATGCACCATGCCGGCCTGGCGCGCATGGTCATAGCCGCCGGCAAAATCGTAGCTGGATTCGGTGACCATGTATGAGGTCGGGACCGGGATGTTCTTGTACCAGCGTATGTCCGTGCCGGGACGGTAGTCGACGCCATAGTACTCGTTTCGAGCGATGGGAAACGATGAAATCGCGCGCTTCGCATGATCGGCAACGAAGGTCACATCGGGAGGAAAGAATGCCTGGTAATCGTCGTGCACGCGCACCGCAACATTGGCCCACCACAGAAACGTCTGGGGCAGGGGCGTACGGTTGTATAGCCGCACGCGCGCTTCAACGATAGCCTTCCCCGGCGAGAGCCGGATTCCAACCATTCCCTTCATTCTCAGCATGGGATCGTGTTCGCTGAGCCATACCGTGCGGCTGCCGTCCTCTTCTTCCTCGATGGACGCGTGGACAGGCATGTAAGTGGAGGGGCGATGATGCTGGGGCCAGTTGAATTCAACACCGCCGGAGATCCACGGCCCGAGCAGGCCCACCAGCGCAGGCTTGATCACGTTCTGCCGGTAGAAGAAGTCGTACTGGTTGGTCTTGTCCAGTCCGGTATGAATGCGCCCGCCGATCTCGGGAAGGATCATTAACTGGATAAATTGGTTTTCAAGAAAGATGGCCCGGTAAGTCGCGTCGCTTTTGTCCAATGACAGGCGATCGGTAAATGGGTTGGGATAGACCTTTCCGCTGCTTCCCTGGTAAACGCGGTTCTCGAAGAACATGGGGTTCGGATCGGGGTCCTGAACCGGGTAGGTCGGGATGACGACCAGTTCTTCGGTGCAGCGGACTGATCCGAACTCTTTCGCTCTAGTCACAAGTCCACACCTCAAGAGTGGTGCTGCGCGCGGCCTTCCGGGATGTGGCCGGGCAGGAGGCTAGTTGATCATTCTTGCTTACGTTAACGTACACGCTAACGAACCCACTGTCAATCCGATCGGGGCCTGCGGCGCCTTCCCTTTTACGCTGTTTCCAGAAATGCGTTTGCGCGCCGGCTGCCTCTGCAAAGCGGCGCCCGCAGGCCTGCAGGCAACTTACACCGCGCGCGGCCCATGCACTCCATGCACGGCACCTGCATTTCATGCAGTAGAATCAGCTTTTCGAACAAACTCCGATGAAGCCTTCCAGTATCAAGGACATTGCCCAGGCACTGGGTATTTCGATTGGTACCGTCGATCGCGCATTGCACGGGCGCTCCGACATCAGCCTGGCCACGAGGGCGCGCGTTCTGAAGAAGGCTGAAGAGCTGGGCTACCGGCCCAACATCGCTGCCCGCTCTCTCAAACTCAATCGACGCCTTCGCATCGGCGTTTACTTTCCCAAAGAGATCGCGTCGTTTTTTGACGTATTGCGTCTCGGCGTTCGGGCGGCGGCGGCGGCTTCCACCGGCGTCAATGTCGAACTCGTATTCCGCACCTTTCCGCGTCTTGACCAGGGCGACCTGGAACTGCTGAAGGCGGACGCGAACGAGAAGCTCGACGGCATTTTGATAACCCCGGGAAACCCGGACCACATCGGCCCCGCGCTCAACGAGGTTGCGCGCCGCGGTACTCCGGTGGTGTGTGTTGCCAGCGATGCGCCGCGTACGGAGCGCCTGGCCTCGGTGACTGCTGACGCCCATGCCAGCGGCGCGATCGCCGCGGAACTGTTCTCGCGCAGCATTCATAAACCCGGCCAACTCGCAACGTTTGCGGGCGACCTGACGACTTTGGATCACGCCGAGAAGCTGCGCGGCTTCGCCGCAAATCTCGCAGTCTTTGCGCCGCACCTGTCGCTCCTTCCCGCGATGGAGTCGCACGAAAAGCCCACGGTCGCGTACCGCCAGGCCACAACCCTGCTCTCGCGCAAGCCTTATCCGGTGGGAATCTACGTCAGCACGGCCAACAGTATCCCCATCCTCCGGGCGCTGGAAGAAAAGCGCCTGCTCGGCGACATCCAGGTGATCACCACGGATCTGTTCGCCGAACTCCTGCCCTATATCGAATCGGGTAAGGTGCTCGCCACGCTGTATCAACGTCCTTTCGCGCAGGGCAAAACCGCGCTTGAACTTTTGCTGCGCTACCTGGTGCAGGGAACGGCCCCCGATGTGACGACTCGCCTGGCCCCGCACATTATCCTGCGCAGCAATCTCTCGCTGTTCACCGGCTATCTGCAGGAACGGGAAGAAGAGAGTTAAAGGCTGGGAGGGGGCGGATTTATTTTGCCTCCGCCGGCGATCCCTCCGCAGCGGGCATTGCGCTCTTGATCTCCGCATTGTCCAATTGCCTTGCGCGTTGTGACTCCTGTGCGGCATGCGCCTGGTCGCCGACCCGCTTGTAAAGAACAGCGAGATGGAAGTGGGCCGGTTTGAATGCCGGCTGCAGCGCACTCGCCTTTCGCATCTCGCGAATAGCATCTTCGGGTTGCGCATTGCGCTCATAAAGCAGGCCCAACTGATAGTGCGGCTCATACCACTGCGGCGCCCTGGCGATGGCCTGGCGAAGAAGCGCTTTGATCTTATCCAGGTTCCTGCCCAGTTCCCCGCCCCCGCGGTCCCAAAGGCTTACGGCGTATTCGTAATTGGCGGCCGCATTTTGCGGGTACCGCTCCGCAAATTCCTGCAACCGCCGGTCCACCTGCGCGGCCAGTTCAGGCGATACTTTTCGCGCCATGCCCAGGAACGTGATCGGCCGCTGGTCATCGGGGGCAAGGTCCACCGCATCGCACAGTACCTTTAATGCCTCGTCATACTCCTCCGAGGCATAGAGCGCCACTCCCAGGCCCACCGTCATCTTTGAAGACCGGGGAAATTTTGACACGCCGAAGCGAAAGAACTTCACCGAGTCCTGCAAGTAGCCGGAGTACTTCTTGTGCTGCAGAAGAAAGTTGGCGAGGTCGAAAATATTCGATTCCGACGGTTCGATCTCCGCAGCGCGATAGTATTCATGCGCGGCCGCGGAATAAGCGCCGCTCTGCTCCTGCCACTCGCCCAGCAGGCTGTGCACCCGACTGGTGTCCACATGGCTGGACATTTCGTCGAGCTGCTGTTTTGCTGCCTTGAGATCTCCAGCCTGGATTCGCGCCGAAGCCAGGTCGTATCCAATCTCCTGATTGTGTGCGGAGAGTTCGTAGGCTCTCGCGAGCCAGGCGATGCTTCGCTGCCACTGCTCGTGCTCATACAGATACTCGCCCGCAGCCGTGACGAGTTTCGGGTCGTTGGGGTTCCGTTGAGCCGCTTCGATAACCCCGGCGGCTTCCGCCTGAGGGCCATGTGGCTGAGCATGCTGCGCCCACGCAGACGTCGCACTCTGCACCAGCAGCCAACCCGCGAGTAACGTATTTTGGACGATGCTGCTCAACGGAATCCCGGATAGCCGACAACGACGAGCCAAAATCGTTAAAGAATGCAGATGGCCGAGCGTACTCGGAAACACCCGGCCATCTGCCAATTGTCTACCAATAGTACTTGAACGCGAGTTGCAGTTCGCGCGAGTTGCTGCGGGTAGACGTAATCCTGCCGAAGTTCGTGGTGTCCAGGTAATTGGTATCGGACGGCAGGTTGAAACTCGGAGTGTTGGTCAGGTTGAAGGCCTCTGCACGGAACTCGGCGCGGCTTCCCTCGGTGACCCGGAAGCCCTTGAACACGGAGAAGTCGAAAGCTTTGTATCCCGGGCCATTCACTTGCGTTGCCGGGCCTCCCAGCGGAGACAGATCGCTTTGGCCGATCGCCTGAACCAGCGGCGGGCTGGCAAACGCGGCGGGATTGTAGAATCCGCCGATCCCGCCGCGATACTTCTTCGCCCCGGACACCACGTTCGCATAGGCGCTAATGCCCGAACCCGTGCTGACCTGGCTGTAAATGGTTTGCGGCTGGCCGGTGTCGAGCGTGAGCACTCCATTCATGCTCCACCCGCCTAGAGCGGCCTCTTCCACGCGGTTCATGTCGCCCATGAACTGCTTTCCGCGGCCGAATGGCAGTTCATAGGTGCCGCTGCCGACGAACTGGTGCTTGATGTTGAAGGAGGCAAGACCCGTGTCGTACTTGATGGGCACGATGCCCGGCGCGCGATAACCACCGACGCCCCCGTTGCTCAGGGAGTCGCCTGCATCGCTGCGCGCCTGCGCCAGCGTGTAGCCCACCAGCAAATTCAAGCCGTTCGAGGAGCGGTGCGTCCAGTTCGTCTGCAGCGACTTGTAGTTGCTGTTTCCGGCGGTGGCGAAATAGGGCGAGCCCGCGCCGAAATCCGGGAAGGGGATGTACGCTGTCGTGGGCGTTCCGGGAGGCAATAACCGGGTCACGTTATTCTCGCCTTCCGAAGCTTCCAGGTGACGATCCCCCGATCCCACGTAGCCCGCCGCCAGGGAATCGCGCTGCGTCAGTTGATATTGGACGGTGGCGTTGTATCCCATCGAGTAGGGCGTCTGATAATTGAGCTGAATTCCGCGGAACGTCAATCCGCTGTAACTCACCAGGGATGGATCGAGAGGGATTCCCGACATGCCGTTTTCCAGCGTTCCAGTGGTTCCGTTGGTGTACATCACCGGCGAGACAGTGGCGATGCCTCCGTTGGCGTAGTCCTGCAGACCCACTTCGTACTGGAACGGATAGTTGTACCCGAGGCTGGGATATCCGCCGCGATTCTCAAACGCGCCGTAGAAGATGCCATATCCTCCGCGAACCACCCACCGGGGCGTGAGCGAATAAGCAAACCCGAAACGCGGCGCAAAGTTCAACTTCTGAATTTTGCCCATCCCGGTGCCATACTTGTCGGTGTAAACGAGGGCAATGCCGTCCCTCGCCAGCGCATCCGTAAAGCTGGTAGAGAGCTGAGGCGAACTCCGATGACCGGCAGTCAGGATAAACTGCGCGCCGCTATTCGAAGTCAGTGACGGCTGGACGAAGTTCGCCTGCGCCCCGCCCGATTCGCCGGTCAATCCGAAATGTTCCCAGCGCAATCCCAGGTTGAGCGTCAGCTTATGCGTGATAGCCCAGTCATCCTGGAAGTAAACGCCGAAGTAGTTGCGATTCGCGTGTACGGTTCCGAAATTCGAGGCATAGATCTGATCCATGCCGCCCGAGAAATCGACGCCGTTCGGAACGGTTGCCGGTATGGGACTGACGACGAACTGCGCCCTGCCGGTGGATGAATCAGTCTGCTGAGGCAGTGACGTGTAATTGCCGTCGAAGTAGAAGTTCCCCTTCGAAGCGGGTGGAGCCAGCCATGGGAAATAGACGTATTGAAATTCTGCCCCCGCTTTGAGGGTGTGCTTCTTGTAGACCTTGGTGAGGTTCTCCGTCATCTGTTCGGTGTCGCTGAACCGATTGCCCGGCAGCCATCCTGATCCGCCCAGGTTGTTCATTCCGCCGATTCCCAGGTAAGGCAGGCCACCGTTGAGTGGAAGCTGCGGCACGCCGGCGATGCCGAATTGCTCGGGGATTCCCATGGTGCTGTCCCCGGCCGGATTGCGGGTGTCGTGTCCGCGCGTATATCCCAGCCGCGCTTCGTTGATCAGCGTAGGAGAAAACAGGTGCGTGTACCCGAGGGCAAAACCGCGCACATTGTAGATTTCTGTGCCGGCGGCATAAGGTCCGCCATCGGCGACGCCATCGAATGGAGGCGGCACCACGCGGACGCTGCTGATGTAGTCGTAATGGAAAAAGGCCTGATCCTGTTCGCGGAAATGCTGGTCGATGCGCAGATCCGCCGTATTCGTGTCGTTGCTGTTCACCTTCACCGTGTTGAAGTTGTACAGCACGCCGGAAACGGTGGGCGTGGGATACAGTTCCATCAGCTTGATGGCATTGGCATCGAGACGGCCGGCCGGAATCTGGTTGTTCACGAAGGGATCGCGGACATGGCCGTCTGCCGAAGCGACCATTCCGGTTACCGGGTCGGCCTGGCCCTTTTTCACGGAACGCGTGGTTGCGGGATCGAAGATCTGGCCATTCTCAAACGTTCGCCCCAACAGGTCAGTGCGCGTGTTGGTGCCCGTTGCGCCCACCAGGTCGCTGAAATCGGTGAAACCGCTGTTGCGTTCGGCCCCGGTGGGAACCGTAGCCGTGGTGGTCGCTCCGTTTCGAATGCGGGTTCCCTCGTAGTCGACGAACCAGAACGTCTTCTCCTTCCAGATTCGCCCTCCCGCGGTCGCGCCGAATTGATTCTGGCGTAATTCCGGCTTGGGGCTCTTGGTGGCATCGGGTACAAAGTAGTCGTTGTAGGCGTCGAAAACGTCATTGCGCAGGAACTCCCACACGGAGCCGTGCAGTTTGTTGGTGCCGGACTTCAGGGTGGCATTGACGATTGCGCCGCCGGCCCGGCCGAACTCCGCGGGGAAGTCGCTGGTCATGACCTTGAATTCGGCAATCGCGTCCACGGGAGGCTTGATAACGTCGGCCTTGCCGTCGAGATAGTCAACGCTGTTGCTGTTGTTGTCGATTCCGTCGAGGAGGTAATCGTTCTGGGCCACGCGCGCGCCGTTGGCGACGAACTGATTGCTGGCGCGGGCTCCCTGCTGAGGAAGGGTCACGCCGGGGGTCAACATCACCAGCATGGTGTAGTCGCGCCCGTTGAGCGGCAGGTCTTCGATGGTCTTCTGTTCAATCACCTGGCCTACCGAGCCGCTCTGGGTCTGCATCAATTCCGGCGCTTCGTTGACTTCGACGTTTTCGGTCACGGCGCCGAGTTGAAGGGAAACGTTCACCAGCGCCTGTTGCTGAATATTCAGGTGGACGTGTTGGAAGGTGGCCTTCTTGAACCCGCCGGCTTCCACCACCACGCTGTAGGTTCCGATTTGGAGAGGAGTAAAGACATACCGTCCGTCCTCACCCGTTTTGGCTGTCAGTTTGGCCGCGGTCTCTTCATTCATCACTGAGACGAGGGCGCCGGAAACGACAGCGCCCGCCGAATCCGTAACCGTGCCAACTATCGAGCCCGTGTCCACCTGGGCCAATGCCGCCGTCGCGCCGGCAATCAGCGCCGCCCCGGCCAGCGCCGCACGAGCGCATCGCGCCAATTTCTCTGTTGCCATTTTGATGACCTCCAAAGGATGCCAGCACTCTCGGGCTTGGCAGGTGAAATGCAATTGTCCGTGTACGTACCCGGTAATGCGATTGGCAGAACTATATTGAGAGCTGGAAAAGCTTGTCAAGGGGAATTTCGTGCACGTAACCGGAAATAACCTGGCACACCTGCGTCGTGTACGGCAGCAATACTTGCCGGCTGATCGCGGATGATCTGCAACTGCTATTGGGATCTGTTCCAGGCGAACGCCCTTCGACCGTTCTGACGCTTATGTCGCCCACTTGGCATAGGGACTGGGGAGCCGCCCGAAATGGGACGCTGGTAAAAAATGAAAAAAATGTAATTCTTAGAGTACTTTTAATCGGGTATCCTTAACCGCAGCTTCAGAATCCTGGACGATACCGATCTCACCGGGCCCTTCCACCTGAGGTTCAGAACTCTGTGGGGAAAAACAGAGCAGAACTGAAAACGAACGATAAAAACCCAAACACCCGCTTAGGCGGGAGTGGCGCCCCAGACGTGTCGCTTGACACGTCGGCGTGCAACATTCTCCGTCTCCGATTTCGGGAGGAACAATCTTGTGTGCGGCATTGCCGGACTCATTTGCACCCCAGACGTAGCGAATCAAGGAAATCTGAACGCAGTTCGACGCATGACCCTCCGCATGAGTTCACGGGGGCCCGACGCCGAAGGCATTTGGAAAGGACAGCATGTCGTTCTCGGACACCGGCGACTTGCCATCCTGGATTTGGATTCGCGTTCGAATCAACCC
>DASXXV010000261.1:0-12881 GCA_036502905.1 Occallatibacter sp.
GATTCTTGTAGCGCATCAGCCACGACACCAGTCTGCTCAACGTAAAACTCCTTTGCCGATGCCTCCCATTGCGCCATCCCGTTGGCGAACCCCTGAAACTTACGAGTACATTCCCTCAGCGTATTTCCCACCTCGATTCCCAGGTGAAGGCGCGCGGCCTGGATCGGATCGAAGCTCCAGTCAACGGCCGAAGGGTTGGGACGATGAGCAAACGTACGCTGAGCAAGAGGAAATAGAGGAGATGTATCTCCGATAACATTGTACGGCCACACGGGTTCAAGGCCGATGTTCTCAATGTTGTGGTCTTCGGCGCCGGGCTGATACGACTCCGCGATGACATCGTTCCCCTCCTCATCGGCGGAGGCCGGTAGAAGGCTGTGGGGAGGTCCCGCTTGCGTCCGCGGCAATGCCGGAATTTTGGGCAGCGCCGCCTTAATATCGCGAACCAGGTCCGCGTCTTTGCCAAGGAGATTGGCGGCTTCGACTGTGGCGGGATAAAGCGCCAGCATTGCGGCAATGTCGGTGGTCGGGTCAGTAACATCCCACTGTTGTTCGTGCGCGTTCGATGGCCTGGTATGCAGCGCGCCGTCGGCGCCCGACTTATGGTAAGCAAGAAGGAAGCGCGCAGACGCTGCCATAATCGGATAGTTTTCGGCAAGGAACTTGCGGTCGCCCGTGGCTAGATACTGCTGCCAGATCCACAGTGACACTTCGGCGCCCGTAGAGATGGTTCGCGCATTGTAGTACGGTTTGGAATTCGCATCGCAATTCCTGCCGGTCGCGACGGGGTTCCAGGCTGACTCATACTCGATTCCCTGACCGTTGAAGCGCATGGTCTCCGGTACGCAAATGCCCGGAAGATCCCGCATGTTCTCGCGCGTCCAGCGCTCAATATTGGCGAGGTTTTCCCGATAGAGATTGAAGTAGGTGTCGTTCAGTTCGTACAATCCCGCCCCGATGTTTGCCGCCACCTGCATGCGCAGGTTCCAGTGCCAGAATGCGGAGGGGTCCCATCGATGTTCATCGCGGGCGGCGGAGATCATGTCCGCAATACCTGCCTGCGAGCCGGGATACTCGTATCCCTTTTCAATGGCCGCCACAAAAAGATACAGATTACGGAGATTCTCCATGTACTCGCCGGCGCCGTCTTTCGAGGTGATCTTGATAATCGCCGCACGAGTCCAGAAATCGCGCCACCAGGCAAGATGCGCGTTGTCCCGTCCGGAAGAGAGCGAGCTGCGAGCTAAGCCAAGCGCGTCGATCGTGCCATCGTAGTGTGGCGCCGCGACAATCACGCGGAACTGCCCGTCCGCAAAGGGAGTAAACGAAGCAGTGACTGTGCGTGGGTCGCTCACAATAGCGGAGACACCGCGCCCCTGCACGGTGATTGCTGAGAGCGAGCCGAAGGTGCGGCCGGAAGCCCCAGGGTTCTTGTCATCAATCCATGATTCTGCCAGCAGCGCGATTGCGCCCTTTGCGACGGCGCGAGGAACGCGCGGAGCCCAGAGCTTCAGCACCACTGTTTGCGGTGTTGTGGGGCTCGCACCCGTAACATCGATAACCAGGGCATCCACATCCGGCTGGACAAATGCCTTTACCGTCATTCCGCCGCCCTGTTCCCGGAACTCTCCCCGGTAGAGATCGAGACGGCCCGAATAGTCGTCGGCGCGAGTGAGCGCGGCCAGACCCGGAATCGTAATTTGTCCCGGCGAAAGGCGATCGGGCAACGTGTCATTGCGATTAAGTTGCGCCGTCAACCCGTCTGCGGACCACAAGGCAACGCCGAATCTGCCGTTGCCTAACGGCATCGCCTCCCCGGACGCCAGATTCGGTCTTTCCAGGACAATATCTGATCGGCTGATAACTCCGCCGGTGTCGACGCGAAAGCGGCGATGATGTGAAGTGGTGTTAGCTGCCGTAACCGAAGATTGTGCAAAGCCACCTGACGCAAACACGCTCAAAATCAGAAGCAGGGAGAAAGACTCCCCGAATGAATATCTCAAGGGCAACTCCTCAAGCATCGATGGCCAATGCGCGCCGTCTTTGAAGTGGTTCGTCGGCATGCCGGGTGACCGGTATGCCGAAGAATGCAATTTTTCGATCGTGACGCCCATGTGGTGCCGGTTTTCGTCATTTCATAGGGGTGGACGATCCAGGCCTTCTGTAATAGTGGTTGGGTGCACCCGGCGTGGGAACACTGTCTACGACCTGCGCCCCGCTGGCGTGAGCCTGTTTCAATGCCGCGGTCAGAGTGATCCCGCTACCGAAGATCTGTGCACCGGCCGCGTGCGCAAAACTAAGCGGCGCGCCGATAGTGATTGTGGCGCCGCCAAACCCTCTGATAGAGGCGACAACCGCCGTCTCCCTGTTCGCGCCACTGTCAATGGTGACAGTCTGCCCCTCACGAAAACCAATCGCGCTGGCAACGGGGATAACGGTCGCGCCCACGCCTGTGGCAGAACCCAGCGTACTGGCGCCTGGCGTGCCCACCGTCGCGATGACGGCGGTTTCAAGGTTCGCGCCCGTATCAATCATGATCTTCTGGCCTGCTTCGAAGCCATCCACGCTGGCGACCTTGATATTTGTCGCGCCAGCTTCCGAAGGGGTCGACAAGGTGGCGGCCGCCTGCGTTAGGAAATCGGTACAGTTGCTGTCAGTGTCAGTGCCGTCCGGGAAACGCCCCGCGCTCGTATTGAGTGCGTTAGCGCCCGCCGCGGACGGCCCGAAACCCATCGATGCGCCGGGCGAAGGCACGTGACAGCCAGTCTGCCCTGCTCCGGAGGTCGCTTGGTAGCCTTCAGCCGCCCATGGGTCGACCAGGCCGCCGTAGTTGAGGCTGTCGACAACCACACCAGAGGCGTCGCGAAGCACCATGCTGCCATGGCGGAACGAGACGGTGAATCGCCCAAAAGCGACGGCATTGGTCGTAAGCTCGGGGCCCCCGAACCACTGGTTGGGTGGCGGCGTCCCCTGGTAGCCTGCGGTCGTCACCGCAGCGTCATGCACAACCGCTTCCATCGCATGATCCTTGGTGAGTGGGCCATCGAGCGTGACGCCGGTGCCGAGCGCCTGGACGGGCTCGTTGCTGGAGTGCGTATAGGCCGTCGCCGGCTGGAAGCTGATCCCGGTTCCCGGATCGCTGAAGGGAAGGTTGGCCGCATGGTTGAACTTGAGTGGCGCGGCCAGGTCCAGGCCGGTGCCCGGAGCTACCACCAGCTCGGCATTGCCATGCTCCCGGTTGAGGGCCGGCGTAAAATCGATGCCGGCGCCGGTCGGACCCGCGGTGCCGA
This sequence comes from Occallatibacter sp., assembly GCA_036502905.1. Classification (GTDB taxonomy): domain Bacteria; phylum Acidobacteriota; class Terriglobia; order Terriglobales; family Acidobacteriaceae; genus Telmatobacter. The sequence continues at coordinate 3,291 of DASXXV010000261.1, forward strand.
CGGCGGTGATGGTAGCTGCCTGGTGGTTCGCGGGGGTACCGATGGTGATCTTGTCGCCAAGCGCGAAACCGTTCACGTTGCGCACTTTGATATTGGTCGCTCCCACTCCCGCATTTGCCGCAAGATTCGTGCGGTTCGCCTGACTCCCGACGCGGGTGACTGTGACACTCTCGATACCGTGTCCGACGCTGTCTATGTCCAACCTGATCTTGTCACTCACAGAGATGTCGGCAGTGGATGTTACCTGAATGTTGGTGGCGCCGGCGAGAGCGTCCTCCGCCAGGAAGGCTTGCGTGCCCGGCTTCCCGACCGCAGTGACCGTGGCCACCTCGTACCGCTCCAGCGCCTTTGCGACAGTGGGGTAGGTGGCGCCAAAACCAAGGGCGATCTTCTCTCCGACGGCGAATCCGGATGCGCTCGTGACAGGTACATTCGTCGCGCCGGTCGGGGTCGTAATCACCGGACCATCAGGGAGAGGTTGCCACAGGGTCGTACGGTTGCTGGCGGCCGTCCCGATGCTTGCAACCTTGCGGTTCTCGACGTTCGAGCCGGTGTCGATGCTGATCGTATCGCCGGCCGATACACCGGTGGTGCTTCTGACGTAGATGGTACTATCTCCTGCGCGCGCCGGTGCGGCCAGCCCGGAGTTGGAAAGCCCGAGCAGGTAGAAGCCGCGCGCCGCGAGCTTCGTCCCAGCCGGAATGTTCACCGTCGAGAAGATGGGTTCCTGGGTCGGGTGCTCGGTCAGGATCCAATTGGAGATGTCGACGTCCCTGGTGCCGGCGTTATAAAGCTCGATAAACGAATCCGTGGGATTGGCAAGACCAGAGCTAATCCGGAACTCGTTGATCTTGACCTGGCTGACGTTCCGCACCTTTTCGGCAGTTGTTTCGAATTGCGTCCTGCCGCTCGTCGAGTTCGTCCACGAGGCGTTGCCCACCAGGTCTCCATTGAAGCTTACCGGACCCGAAGTGACCTGGAACGTCGCGCTCACGCTCCCACCCGGCGCGACCGGACCAGCGAACGTTTTCGAAGTCTCGGTGGTGCCCTGCACGACCGAAGTCCACTGCTTGTTGGGCACGGAAATACTCAACTTCACGTCCTTCGCAGGTGTACTCGTGGTATTCGTGAACGTCACCGTAGTATCCAGCGAAGACCCTGGTGAGAACGTCTGGAGTCCCGCCGGAGTGGCGGTCGCCGATGCTGGCGCCAGACTCAGCGGCGCGACGTCGTACCGGGCAGCCACGACATTGGCCTGCACCAATTGATCGGTGCCGTCCGTCGGAAACGTGCCCGCCGCCGTCATCGCGCCTTCATAGAACGTGCCCTGCGAGGCATTGCTGTTATCACCACCGTTGCCCAGGAGGATGGCTCCCTGCTTGCGCATCGGATCATAGGTGGAATTGACCCGCGGCCCGTCGAACATGACTGAAAGGGCGCCCCGCTGCGCGTCGCCGCCCATGGACGTCCAATGATGGGGTTCTCCTTTCGCAATTGCGGTCACAAATCGCCAGGTGATGCTCGGCAGGTTTGCACAGCCTTTTGATCCATCCGGATTGACGCAACCGACGAGGTTGTTCTCCTGATCGGTCATGATCCACGGACCATGGCCACTCCCGCTAAACCAGGGAGTGGCGTTACCGAAGTAGGCAGTTTCCATGGTGCCGTTGTCGTCGTCGCGGCTGTCGATCTCGGCGTTGCCGTAATCGAAGCAGCAGCCGGAGTTAAAGTGCAGTCCGTTAATTACCCAGTACTGCCCTTCCGCCTGGTCGTCGACTGCCGTGCCCTTCACGTCATTCTGGCGGAGCCCCATGCCCGGCTCAATAAAAACGCCATAAACCTTGTGGCCCATGATCGTGATCGGGGCCATGTCGGCTACCGGCAGATTGTTAAATCCACCCATGGCTGGGCCGCTGAATCCGCCCCGGGGTGCCTGCGTCAGGTCGTTGTGCTTCGGCGATTGGTCGTAGATCGTAGTGATCCAACAATAGGTATTGGCACAAAACGCATCCTGCGCGGGCGCGTCGGCGTATCCGCCCGGATCCGGGAGTGGCGATGCGACGGGCTGGACGACACCGATGTCCAGGGTCTTGCCGTCCGACTGACGCAATACTTGGTATAGAGGGCCGTTGTACGAAGCGTACAGTGCGCGCGTGGTGCTGTGGGCGGCCACACAAGGGTCAGCGGCGGCCCCGTAGACGTCACACGGCCCTTTGGGCCTGGACGGGGAAATATTGGTTCCTGTTCCAGCCGGTTGCGCCAAAGTCCATTGGGCGCCGATCATAACCAGCGCCGGCGCGAGAATAAGTGCAAAACCGATTCTCATTTTCATGCTTATCCTGTCTGCCTTGCAGAATAACTCCGGCATCTGGGGTTCTTTGCTTCCTTGAACAAATATTGCCCGGCAGCTATCAACCTCAGTATCTTTCTTTTGCGTTCAAGGAGCGGCGCTCCAATCGGATGGCTACGCCGCATGGGTCCGCAAATCGGAGGGTGAATCGAAAGAAACTGAGAAGACCCTGATTACCGCCCTGGAGAACTGGTTTGGAGCAGCGAGATAGCCCTATCAATGCGCGGCGGGCGGTGATACGCGCAATCCATTCTCCGTTGGGCTCGCCAGCGCCAACATCATATCTATACACAGAGCTTGCACATTTCCCACCTAAGCGACGGAAGGCTGACCACCGGACGGGGTGAGTACCTCGCTCTTGGTGTTAGTCCGTTCGAAAGTTAGATTCACCGAGCGTTCACCAACTGGTCTGGTTCGATGACGGATTCCTCGCTGAACCGTAATCATTTGTCCGGGCAAGAGGGTGACGGTTTGTTCATCAAAATCGATGAAGAGCCCTCCTTCCAACGCGAGAAAGCTCTCATCCGAATCAGGATGGCAGTGCCAGGGATATGCCTCCGTCATCGTGCTGATACGAATTTCGTGATCGTTGACAACTGCAATTCGATGATTGTTGTAGCTTTCCGTGGTGGTCGTTTCGCGCGAAAGATCAATTACGTCGAATGAGGACATCTGTCTTTGCTCCATGTGGCTGTAAGAGGGACGCAGCACTGCGGGCTTTGCTGTTTATCGGCGGTCCGCTCCTTGTTTACCTGAATGGAAATTGATTTCAGGCATCCAGGACCGAGAGTAGTTTCTTCAGATCATCCTTCGAATTGTAGATATCATATGCGGGAGACTCGTGGCACCAAAAGCAACGGCCCGGACCTGAATCAGGTCCGGGCCGCTCATATTTTCGTCAGCCGAGTTCAGCCTTGGCCGCCGCCGGGTCGTCTGCCGGTACGACGCCGCCGGCGCCGATTCTGCTGGCCTCCGCCGCTGCCGCTTGCTTGCCGGGTTCCGGCCCCGCCGCCGGCGACCTGGCCCGCCGGTACGGGCGCGCCTTCGACCCGGTTGAAGTTCGGCTCGTTCTCCTCGTCGAACTCCTCGGTTTCGTCATCCTCGAAGTCCTCGCCGCCCTCGATCAGAATCGTGCTCTGATTGGAACGCGGCTGGCGGTCTTCCGTTTCATTGCGCGGCTTCGCGGGCGCCGGAGCCTGGGCTGCCGCCTCCGGTTCCAAAGGGCCGGCCTCCACCGCCGACTGCTGGGCCAGCTTGGCCTTCTGCTCGCGGATCAGCGCCTTCCGGCTCAGTTTGATGCGGTTGCCTTCGATGGCCAGCACCTTCACCATCACCTGGTCGCCTTCCCGTAGCTCGTCCTTCACTTCCTTCACGCGATGTTCGGCGATCTCGGAGATGTGCAGCAGTCCGTCCGTCCCCGGAAACAGTTCGACGAACGCTCCAAATTCCGCCAGCCGCACCACTTTGCCGAGATACACTTTGCCCAACTCGGGCACGGCCGTGATGTTGCCGATCAATTCCAGGGCCTTCTTTAGCCCGTCCGCGTCGCTCGAAGCCACGCTCACGCGGCCCGTGTCGTCTACGTCGATCTTGGCGCCGGTCTGCTCCACAATGCCGCGAATCGTCGCCCCACCTTTGCCGATAAGATCGCGAATCTTGTCGGTCGGAATCATCAGGGTCTCGATGCGCGGCGCATACTGCGAACGCTCGGTCCGCGGTCCGTCGAGCACCGCATCCATTTTGTCGAGAAGGAATAACCGTCCCTGCCGCGCTTGTTCCATCGCCTGCTGCAGGATCTCCCGCGTCAGTCCGCCGATCTTGATGTCCATCTGCAGCGCGGTAATGCCCTTGCGCGTACCCGCAACCTTGAAGTCCATGTCGCCGTAGTGATCTTCCGCCCCGGCTATATCCGTGAGGATGGCGTAATCGTCACCCTCTTTCACCAGGCCCATCGCGACGCCCGCCACCGCACCCTTCAACTGGATACCCGAGTCGTACAGTGCCAGGCTGGCTCCGCAAACCGAAGCCATCGAGGATGAACCGTTCGACTCGAGGATGTCGGAGACAATGCGGATGGAGTAAGGAGATTCTTCGGCACTGGGCAGCACCGCAGTGATGGCGCGCTCCGCCAGGGCTCCGTGGCCCACTTCGCGCCGGCCCACGCCCGTCATACGTCCCGTTTCCCCAACACTGAACGGCGGAAAGTTGTAGTGGAGCATGAAGTTCTTCCTCTGCTCCCCTTCATAGCTCTCCAGGCGTTGCGCGTCGTCCGTCGTACCCAGTGTCACCGTCACCAGCGCCTGCGTCTCGCCGCGCGTGAACAGCGATGATCCGTGCGTGCGCGGAAGCACGCCACTCTCGATCGTGATCTGCCGAATCTCGTCGAACGCCCGGCGATCCGGCCGGATCCGTTCCTTTGTCACCTGCTCCCGGAACAGCCGCTCGCGAAGATGCTCGTAATACGTCGCCAGTTTCTTCTTGGCGTTGGCATCATCGGCCGGCAGGCCCGCCGCCAGCTCGTCCTTGATCTGCTTGACGAGCGCATAGCTCTCCGTCTTGCCGTGGGACTTGGTGTCCAGCGCATCCTTCAGTCGATCGCCGACTTTGGCGTTCAACTCGTTGTAGTAGGCCGCGTCGAACTCCGGCGCCGTGAACGCCCGCTTCGGCTTGCCCGCCTTGGCCACCAGTCCTTCGATTCCCGCCACAATCTTCTTGATCTCGGTGTGCGCGAACTCGATCGCCGCCAGGATAACCTCTTCGGTCTCCTCCTTGGCGCCCGACTCGATCATCACGATGCCGTCCTTATGACCCACCACCATGATATTGACCGTCGAATTGCTGCGTTCATCGTACGTGGGGTTGATGATAAATTCCCCATTCGCGCGGCCCACGCGGACCGCACCCACCGTAGCATTGAACGGAATATCGGAGAGCGCCAGCGCAGCAGCCGCCGCATTAATACCGATCACATCAGGATCGTTTTGCTTGTCGGCCGAGAAGACCAGCGCGATAATCTGCGTTTCGTTGCGGAATCCGTCGGGAAACATCGGCCGAATGGGACGGTCGATCTGGCGAGCGGTCAGAATTTCCTTTTCGCTGGGACGGCCTTCGCGCTTGATGAATCCGCCGGGAATGCGTCCGCCGGCATACGTGTACTCGCGATAATCCACCGTGAGAGGGAAGAAATCGATGCCTTCCCGCGGATCGGGGGAGGCCACCGCGGTGGCCAGCACGACCGTCTCGCCGCTAGAGACGAGAGCTGCGCCCGAGGCTTGCTTGGCCATGCGCCCGGTCTCAAACACCAGCCGCTTGCCGCCGGCAAGCTCGACCGCTACTTCAGTTTTTGTAGACATAGAGTCCTCTTTTCGTTTTTCACTTGGGAAACTTGGGATAGGAAGGCGCGGAAGGGACCTGCCGTTGCAACGCAAAACATCAGGTCTAGCCGACAGAGACCCCGCCGGTTTGAGCATGCGTGCACAAAAAAGCGACGCGAGCCTGGGCCCAGCCGACAGCTGTGCGCAAGCCCCGGCGTCGCTTCAGTTTCGCCAGGTACACCATAGCCCCAGGTTCTGGGTGGAACGGGGGCCGTGACCAGTATCCGGTCTGGGCGCTTCCGGTTCAATGGGTTCGTGATTACTTGCGGATTCCGAGTTTGCCGATCACGTCGCGATAACGGTCCGGATCATGCATCTTCAGGTAATCCAACAGGCGGCGGCGCTTGCTCACCAGCATCAGAAGGCCACGCCGAGAAGCATGGTCCTTGACATGGGTCTTGAAATGCTCAGTCAGTTCGCCAATCCGCTCACTCAGAATCGCGATCTGGACTTCGGGGGAACCGGTATCCGTTTCGTGAGTCCGGAAGCGTTGAATCAGGTCAGTCTTCTTTGCAGTCGCCAGCACGGCGTGTGTTACTCCTATTTCGTCTCAGTCCACTCTCGAGTGTCTAGTGTGAGATTACCATGAACCACTTCACAGACCAAACCGGCCCCGCCTCGCGAACCTGGCGAGAAACCTTGTCCGATCAATACCCTCCACTCGAACCCAGAACGGTGCCTGATGCCCCGGATCTCAAGTTTGAGACCGGCATAGCACCATCCTGACCACGCTCAACACATATTCCGCTGCCCGCTCCACGTCGCCGCAGGTCTCAATCATCTGGTCGAAAAACTCGAATGAGGTCAGCGCCACCAGGCACGCGACCTTCCGGGCCCGCTCCTCCACGCCGATCTCCGGCCGCCCCCCATACAAACGTTCGATCACCCGCGTTGCAATCCCATGGCGCCGTCGGTTCCGCGCCTCCACCGCCCGCCCGAATTCCGGATCGATGGCCGCAAGCCCGTGAATTCTCTTCAATATCATTCGCTGCTGCGACCAGAACCCGGTGAAGACCTCCACCATCGCCGCCAGCATCGAATTGCCATCCGGCTCCATCATTACGTCGCGCATGCGCATCATGCCAGCGTCCATTGCGAGCCGGTCGAACAGCGCCTCCAGCAGCGCCGGCTTAGTCCCGAACAGGTTGTGGATGGTCTGGCGTGTGACTCCGCTTGCCTTCGCGAGGGACTGCATCGTCAGCTCCCGTACACCTCCCACTTCCAATTGCGCCTGCGCCGCCGCCAGGACAGCATCCCGCGTCCTGCTGGAAGCCTCCTGCCGTTTGCCTAAATCGTATGGCCGCTTACACGGCTGCCCTGCTTCTTCGCTCTTCACAATCTCATTCTTAATTCTATTTGACACCTAGTCAAACTAATTATAGGATCACTTCAAGGTCGTCCTGGAGGTCCAGACATGACCACGCATCCCCGGCCCACCCCGGAATCCATTTCCCCAGGAAGCCGATCTCCCCTTTGGCTCCGCATCGGCTTCTGGATCTGCATTCTCATCGCCGCCGCCGCCGTCATCCGGCGCCTCTTTGCGCTTGCCGCCCCGGCCCATAATGGCCCTCCCCAGATGGCCGGGCTCGATGACGCTTTCGCCTCCCATGCGGCGCTCACGCTAGCCCACATCATTCCCGCCATCTCGTTTGTACTGCTCGCCCCATTCGCGGTGTTTTCGCGTTTTGCCCATCTCCGCTGGCCGGAGCGCGTCCTTTTCCCGCTCGGCGCCATCGTCGGGCTGACAGCGTATGGGATGACTGCTTATTCCATTGGCGGTTGGACCGAGCGAACCGCCATCTACCTCTTCGACACCTTTTTTCTTTACTCGCTGGCCTGCGCATTCACTTACCGGCAACGCGATGAGCTAGCCCTCAAGCGCCGCTGGCTGCTGCGCTCCATCGCGATCCTGCTCGGCATCGCCACCGCGCGGCCCGTAATGGCTGTGTTTTTCGCCACCAGCCCCCTGACCCACCTGCGTCCGCAACAATTCTTCGGAATCGCCATGTGGGCCGGATTCGCCATCAACCTGCTCGTCTTCGAAATCTGGATTCGGTCCGTGGATCGGCGTTCCTTTCGCTCCGATGCCCCGTCCGTACCGGTGCTTCGCCCTGCCCGACATACCCCGGGGAGGTCCATATGACGATTTACGCCCAAACATCTCCAATGGCGACTGCGCAAAAGCATCCCGGACCGCCCCTCTGGCTGTTGGCTTCGCTCTATACCGGGCTCTTCATTGCGGGGCTGTTCCCGGTTACCGCCTTCGGCGGCCTGCCCTACTGGCCTGGTCCATGGGAGGCGCCCGGTGTGATCGTCTCGTACTTCCAGACCCACGCCGCCAAGGTCCTCGCCTGCGTCTTCCTGCAAACCGGCGCCACCATCTGCCTCGGCCTCTTCACCGCTGTCATAACCAGCAGGCTGCGTTTCCTCGGAGTTCGCGCTGCAGGAGTGCATATCGCCCTCTTCGGAGGCTTTCTCACCGTCTTCAACGGCCTGGCTGCCGGATTCGCTACCTGGGCTATGATTCATCCCGCCGTGGTCCCAAATGCGCCGGTTCTCCTGGGTCTCTATTACTTTTCTTTTGCATTGGGAGGACCCGGATTCTCCGTCCCCATGGGCCTGCTCATGGCCGGCGTCTCCGTGACATCCGCATTTCGAAAGCTCCTGCCCAGATGGCTGGTTGTCCTTGGCCTGGTGCTGGCCGCCGCCGGCGAACTCAGCGTCTTCTACTTCCTCACCCCGAAGCTTCTCTTCCTCATCCCGCTGACGCGCTTCCCCGGCTTCCTCTGGATCGTCGCCGTCGGCTTCCTGATGCCCAACTCTCGCGCCGCAGAGCAGCAGGCCTTGGCCGCGTGACGGGCGATCCCATCCGGTTAGGTCCAAGTAGGCGGTGATTCTCCCGCTTCGAACTCCCTCCGCCGCGTTGTCATCCTGACCCTGACCCTGAGCTTGCGAAGGGGAAGGGGAAGGATCCGCGGTTGTCCTTCGTAACTCCCGAATTGGCGGTGATACGTCCGAACACGTCTCGGGGCGCTGGCAGTTGCGGCTTATTTCGCATCAAAGAAGTGATCTGATCGCGGCATCGGAGGCGTCTGTCGCCATCTGCTCCAGCATCTCCGTGCCAGGTAGAGTTCGCAGAGAAAGAGAAGCGGAGCGACTGAATGGAGAAGTATGCGCGTCACTGTATCGCATAACCGTCGGAAAGAGGAAATTATGCGGTCTGTCGCTCGCTCATTTGACGATCTATTTAAAGGCTTCGGAACTGTTCCGATACAGATCGTGAATGAGTCGAGGAAGTGGACGGGGAGCAGAATGGATTTTTCTTTCGACGCGAAGGTGGGGATCGTCAGCACGCCGATAAAGGGGTTCGTCGATGTGACGGATAAGGACGTAACAGTGGATGCAGATCTGGGGTGGCTGGAAAGACTGTTTCCCGCAAAGCAGACACAGGCAGCACTTGAGGGACGGGTTAAGGGGTTGCTGACTTAAAAGCAGCTATTCATGGCGAAGCAGGCTGGAAATTCCTGAGCAGCTGACGCCCGAACCGAGCTTAGGGAAGAGTAGGGGTGGACAGGGTCAGCGAAATCGGCCAATGTCGACCCCTCAGGACACTTGCATTCTGAGCGTATCGTCGCCGACTCGTCGTTTACCCACCTCCACAGCCCCGATAGCCGCTTCATACTGCTCGCAAACTACGGCCCTTCCTCCACCCAGTAATTCGCCCGCGCCACGATATGTGCACCGTAATCCTGCGCCAGGCGCACCCGCAGCGTATGCAGCCCCGGCGTCGGATTTGACGGCGAAAACGTCAGCAGATACCGGTTGCGCGCGTGCTTGGCTTCTTCCGCCACCCGCGCTTCAAACTTC
>DASXXV010000262.1:0-3322 GCA_036502905.1 Occallatibacter sp.
TACTGCGGGCTCTCGCGTGAGCAGATGAAAACAATAGCTTGTCATCCTGACCCTGACCCTGAGCTTGCGAAGGGGAAGGGGAAGGATCTGCGGTTGCCTTCGACCAATGCTGGTAATGAATTCTCTGCGACAGGCCACTAGGCCGTTGACCGTGTGAATTCGTTCCCGAGCATCCCGGCACTCCCAGGTTTCAAAATCGAAACATGGGGCACCCAGGATTTGTCGAAGAATCAGCGGTAGAAGACCAACCGTCTCTGAGCCCGCCCTATCCCTGCACCGGCGTATAGCCCGAAGCCACAGCCTTTTTCATCGCCTCGAGACCCTCCTCCTGCGTAAAGAGCGGTGTTGTCTTGGTGCCTTTTACGGAACCGCCTGCGCACGCGGCCAGCACCATGGCGGCAGCGCTCACCCGGTCGGGCATGTCGATAATGAGCACCACGTCATGGTCGCCGAAAGACATCCAGGAGCCCACCAGCTTGCCACCCAGGCTCTCAACAGCCTTGCGGATCACATCGGTGCGATTTTGCGGGTTCTTCATCAGCGCGGCCAGCGCTTCAGCGGTATATGACGTCTGCACGAGATAGTTGGGCATCTTGTTTTGCCTTTCATGGGAAATTGTTGATCGGTCCGGAAAGCGGCACGAGTATACACGACGCCGTTACGCCGTGGCGCTGGAATTCTTTTCGGGGGACCGGCTCGCTTGCGCGGCTACTTGTCGTGCTTCTTCGTGGATGGACCGGCGGAAATCCGCGGGTTCGATGGCTTGCGCCCGCCTCCCCAAACCCAGAACGACAAAACGTGCGAATGCCTCGTCGTCGAACTCCGCTCGAACGGTGAGCCATCCTTCCGGCACAGGACCCGCACTGGCCGAAAGTTCGACCGGCGACATGGGACAACGCGTCGTCAACATCTGCGCGGCGCCGGGCGCGAGCGCCAGGGTTACGGAAAAGCGTTTCCGCTTCCCTTCAAGTTCGGCAGTGGCGCGCGCCCAGTATTGGGCAAGGTCGAACTTTGGCGGCCGATCGAAACCGCTGGCCAGCGCGGCCGCTCCCGTCATTCTCGATACCCGAAATGTCCTCAGTCCGCCCGGGGCACGTGCGACCAGGTACCAGCTTGTTCCCTTGGCCACCAGGCCGAGGGGATCGACCGTGCGCGCGCTGCGCTGCCCGTCGGCACGCACGTAGTCGAATGCCAGTTGCCGCTCCCGCGCCACCGCGTCCTGAACGACGGAGAGCATGGAAAGGTCTTCGCCGGTTTCCCACCAGGTGGTGGGGTCGACGTGGAGGCGCTCGCGCATCACGGCGGCCTGTTCGCGCATCGGCGCGGGCAAAGCGGCCATCACCTTGTTAAGGGCACTTTCAGCCGCCGCCGCCAGGCGAGAATGGCCAACCACGCGCGGTTGCGCCATCAGCAGGGCGCGCAGTTCCGACTCGTCGAGTCCCGGCACCTGCGTGCGCCAGTCCTTGTCAAGCTCCCATCCACCCTGCGAGCCGCGCAGCGCCACGACGGGCACACGGGAGGCGCTCAGGGCTTCGAGATCGCGATGAATGGTTCGCTGCGAAACTTCCAGGCGTTCCGCCAATTCGCGCTCCGTCACCCGGCCCCTGGCCTGCAGCAGGAGCAATACCGAAAGCAGGCGGTCCGATTTCACGGTCTCGCCGCCTTGAAGTACGCCCTTACCGTTCTGCAACTTTTCCATATAAATCCCAGCATACGGGTTCAATTATGACATGAATTGTCATATATGAAGCGCGACCATAAAGATGTTGAAAGAAGGTTGAGGCTCCCCATGAGCATCCGCACGGTTCATCTCTTCGTCTTCGACACCATGGCCGACTGGGAGGCCGCGTACGCCGTAGCGGCCATCAACCATCCCCGCTTCCAGGCCGATCCGGGCCGCTTTCGCGTGGTTACGGCCGCGGCTACGCTGGCCCCGGTGGTTACGATGGGCGGCGTCCGCATTCAGCCCGATGTAACGCTGGACTCGATCGACCCCGGGTCGAGCGTGATGCTGATCCTGCCGGGCGGCTGCGCCTGGGAGGGCGGCGGGAATGCGGAAGCCTTGCAACTGGCGTCGCGGTTCATCGCCGCGGAGGTGCCGGTAGCGGCCATCTGCGCGGCCACCCTGGCGCTGGCGCGCGCCGGCCTGCTGGATCATCTTCGCCACACCAGCAACGCCCGCGAATACCTTATTTCGAGCGGCTATCGAGGCACGGCGTTCTACTGCGGCGTTCCCGCGGTGACGGACGGCAACGTGATTACCGCGACCGGCCTGGCCCCGGTGGATTTCGCACGCGAGATTTTCAAGGCGCTCAACCTGTACTCACCCGCGACCATCGAAAACTGGTACGCCATGTTCAAACACTGCGATGCCTCCAGGTTGTACGCGGCGGCCGCCAATTAACACTTCATTCAAGGAGAACGGGACGATGGAACTGAAGAGCTACCTGCTGGCGCAGTTGGAAAGCGAAGCCGCGCTGACGCGCAAAGCCGTGGCCCGTGTGCCGGAAGGCCATAACGATTTCAAACCGCATACGAAATCCATGCCGCTCGGTTACCTCGCCGCGATGGTGGCAGGCATGCTGGGCTGGATAACACTGATACTCGAGCGCGATGAACTCAACCTGGACGACCCGGCGAGCCAGGGGTTCCGCCCCAAGGTTGCCGACAAGAATGAAGATCTGATCGCTATGCTCGACAACGCGCTGGGGAACGCGCGGCGTTCCCTGCAGGCGACCACCGACGAGCACTTGCATACCACCTGGGCGTTCAGGATGGGCGGCCGGCCCGTTTCGGAAGAACCTCGCTACATCATGATCGCCAACTCGGTGTTCAGCCATCTGGCCCATCACCGCGGGCAATTGAGCGTTTACCTGCGTCTGAATGATGCCGCGGTGCCGGCGATGTATGGTCCGTCTGCCGACGAAGCCTTCTAGGGCCTGTTAACACCAGTGGCCTGTCGCGTTGAAAACGTTACTGCGGGCTCTCGTGTGAGCAGATGAAAACAATAGCTTGTCATCCTGACCCTGACCCTAAGCTTGCGAAGGGGAAGGGGAAGGATCTGCGGCTGCTTTGACGAATGCCGGTAACGAATTCACTGCGACAGTCCACTAGTGGGGTGAACAGCGCCCCTCGCCATCGTCCGGGTAGTGTTAACCGGCCCCAGGGCCTGTTAACACTGCCAGGGCGGATGGCGTTGCGAGAGAAAATCGGGTCAGACGAAGCCGAGCCCGAGGGCTGTGGCGGGTCCACTGTTGAGGGCGAGAATGAAGTATGACCCGATTTTCACCGCAACCCGAAGGGACGGGGCCGGTTTTCCCGA
>DASXXV010000263.1:0-4798 GCA_036502905.1 Occallatibacter sp.
AGTACCGCGGGCGGGGGTCATCTTGCGCAGCAGATATACACCATCCGCTTCGACCCTGCGCAAGTCAAGCCGGTCGAAGGCATGCATGTGATCTGGTCTGACCTGATCGCGCATAGCGATGCGGATACGGTGCGGCGGCTGGCGCAGGATCCCGCGTGGCGCCAGGATGCGCGCAAGCTGACGTTTCAGCTAAACCCCGAGAGCACACGCGGATTCTCGTTGACGATCGATCAACTTCTGGAGCAGAAGACGTTCTGGATCCCGGCGCTGGACATATATGTGAGCACTGGGGCGGTGCCGGCCTCGTATGCGGAGATCCAGAAGCAGCTTGCGCCCTGGGCGGGGTTGCGTGTTCTGGATCAGGTGAAGAAGGAACCCGAGGCGACCTACGCGGAGTACACGGCGAAGTGGGCGAACATGGGGAGCCCGGATTACTTGCACCCCGTGCAGGAGGGTCCCGGACACATCGTGTGCCTCACGTGGGATTCGGCCATACCGAAGTTCGGCATCGATCGGGGAGCCGGTGTGTGGAATGACTACGGAAATCCCGATCAGTTTCGGTTGTGGTATGAGTTTGGAAATCTGGAAGAAGGCATCTCTCCGTATTGGAAAAGCCAGACGCTCAGCGACGGGTTGCCGTTGGTCACGACGGTGTTCGAGCGCGAAAAGGTGCGCTATGAAGTAGAGCAGTTCGCGTATCCCTTGAAGGGGCCTCCGCAGGAGCGGGGCGGCGATGTGTCGATGGTGCTGATGCAGCGGATAAGGATGACGGATTTGTCGGGAGAGGACCGGACGCTCCCGGTAACCATAGTCCACGAACGCGCACTCCCGGCGGCAGATGATCCGGGATTCGTGGAGGAACGGATTGGAGACCGGGTTCTGCTGGAGGATGTCGCGCACCACAATGTCCTGCTGGCAGTGAAGCCGCAAGGAGCAACGGTGGCGTGGGCCGGCGTGCAGGAGCAGGAACAGAAACCGAATCGCATGGACGTCACGCTTACCCTGGACCTACCGGCCCACGGGACAAAGGAGTTTTTTGTCGCTTTGCCTTCGCCGGTGGTCGATGCTGCCGGCCGCGACGCGCTGGCGCTCTTGGACTACGACCAGGCACGTGCACGCACCGTGGACTTCTGGTCGTCGTACCTGGCCAAAGGCGCCCAGTTCGAGGTGCCGGAGAAAGCGGTCAACGAGCTGTTCCGGGCAAACCTGTGGCACGCGCTGATGCTACCCCGTCTTCACAGCGACGGGCACATGGACCTGCCGTACTCGGACTTCGCCTATTCGCAGACCGGCACGCCGTGGCCGATCAATCAGGCCGTGTACGTCGATTACATGCTGTACGGGGTGCGCGGTTATAACCAGGTCGCCAAGGAGGAGTTGGCGGCAATCTACCGCAATAACCAGGAATTCAGCGGGCGCGTGAACGGGTTTGCGCACTGGCTGGCCTACACGCCGGGCATGTTGTATGCGGTGGCACAGAATTTCCTGCTGTCGGATGACCGCAGCAGTTTCGAGGCGCTGCTGCCCGACACCTATAAGGCTCTCGACTGGACAATGGCGGAAATCCGTGGAGCTTCCAGAAGGCCGGGACCCACACAGGGGCTGGTGGGAGGCGAACTTAATGATCTGACGGGCGAAGGGTATTGGGCGTTCAACCAAGCATATCTCTTTGCGGGATTGGAACTGATGGGCAAGGCCCTGGCGCGCTACGGAAGCCCTCGCGCGCAGGAATGCCTCAAGCTCGCGGATGAGTTTCGCGCGGGCATCGACCGCGGCTTTGGCGCGGCCAGCGTGCAGTCTCCGCTGGTGGAACTGCGCGACCACACCTGGATCCCCTACGTGCCATCGAATGCCGCCGCGCCCGGGCGCAATTACCGGTTGTGGTACCCGTCGGACGTTGACACCGGTGCAACCCACCTGTTGCGGCTGAAGGCAACTCCGGCGCAGGGCCTGATCGCCGATTCGCTCCTGAACGATCACGAAGACAACCTGTTTCTCCACGGATGGGGACTGGCGAACGAGCCCGTCTATGACCAGCAGGCCACGGCCTACTTGTTCCGCGACGATGTCAAAGCGGCCATCAGGACGTTCTACAGCATGATGGCGGGTGGATTCAGCCAGGGCGTGTACGAGCCGGTGGAGCATCGGTGGCGTTGGGGGCAGTATTTCGGACCGCCGAGCACCGACGGAGCATGGTTCGAGTTGTACCGCAACATGCTCGTTCGCGAGTCTGACGATCACACTCTCGTGCTGATGCAGGCAGCGCCGCGCGAGTGGCTGCAGGACGGCAAGCGCATTTCCGTGAGGAGGGCGCCGACCTGGTTCGGCGATGTTTCGTACCAGGTGCAGAGTTCGGCTGCTTCGGGAAGCATCTCCGCCGCCGTCGAACTGCATCCTCGCCAGGCGGGCACCTGCCTGTTGCTGCGCATCCGGCATCCGGAGGGAAAGCCGATGAGGCTGGTCAGCCTGAATGGAAAGCCCTGGAAGGACTTCGATGCGCAAAAGGAATGGGTAAGGATCCCTGAAGCTGCCGGGAAATACGAGGTGGTCGTCCGGTACTGATTGACGAGCCGGGATCGCGGTTCACTTACTCCGGTTGTGGCGAGCGGCGCGCCGCCAGCCAGGCCAGAATCTCGGCCTCGTAGACCGTGACCACGAGGGTGCTGAGGAACACGATGCATCCGCCTGCGATGACCAGAGGCGTGAGGTTTTCGTGCAGAACCAGCACGGCCAGGAGGCCCATGAAGAAGGGCAGGGCATAATTGCTGAGGGTCGCCTGGGTCACGTCAAGGCGCTTCAGGATCCAGAAGAACAGCAGCATCGACGCGCCATAGACAATGAGGGCCAGCTCAAGAATGCCGAGAAGCGCACCGCGGTTCATGCCGAGGACCGACTGGACAGAAAGCGGTTCAACCCACAGGAACAACGGGATGCTGGCGATGCTCGCCACCGCCGATGTGTACACCAGGATCTCGAGCTCCGTATAGTTCTTGTCGATCAGCAGTTTGCAGTAGGTGTTATAGAACGCCGAGGCGGCGCAGGCGATGAGGAACAGGAAATCGCCGAGCAGGTAAGTTCCGCTGCCGAGGTGCGAGTTGCGCAGGTCGGGAACCGACGTCATGAGCACGCCGGCGAGGGCCAGCAGAAAACCGATGACACGCACAGGCGTAAGCTTTTCGCCCAGCATGATGGACGCAGCCACCGCAACCAGCGCAGGGATGCTGAGGGTGATCACGGCCGCATTGGAGCCCAGCGTTCGCTGCGCGCCCAGCGTGTAGGTGAATTGCAGGAGAAACATCCCGAAAATGCCGGCGATGAGGAAATGTTTGGCGTCGCGCCAGTGCCACTGGACAGGGCGGCCAACACGACGTCTCTCAAAATACAGCGCGGGCAGGAAGAGCAGGGTGCTCAGCATCATGGGCAGGAAGGCGATGGCCACGGGTCCGAGCCGATCGCCGATGAGCTTGATCACGGGTACCTGGGTGGCCCACATGAAATTGATGAGCATGAGACAGGCCCAATCGATGTACTTCGTCGTTTTTGGAGACAGATGCGTCATCCTTCAGTCACCTCTGTAACCCCTTCAACGTCCCCTGGCCGAGGACCACAACTACAGTAGACAATCGGGACGAGAGAACAGGTGGCGGCATGCAGTGGAAATGTCCCACCCGCTGGAGAGAAAATCAGGAAGTCCGAAGCGCTAGAGGCATCGTGATCCGCCTGTGCGTCTGGCGGCTCCTCGAGCGATTACTTTGCGGGGCAGGATGCCGAGAACGTTCGAATGGGAACCGGGTTGCCTCCGACCTCCAGCCATCGAATTCCCATGTCGTACCGCCTGGTTGTACGCCTGTTATCATCCGACTGCTGGGGACGCCAAGATTCATGTTCTGGTGCATGTTAGGTTTCGACGATAATGCCATTTACTGCGATATGCTGCAAGATCGAGATGTCGTGCAGGGCTTTTATTCTGTGCATCTTATGCGAAGCCATGCCCTAACATGCAGCTTGCTGCAACATACCCGGTTTTGGACTCAAAATCCGTCGAAGGCAGCTTCATGGGGGTTCAACTCCCCCTCCCGGCACCAACCTAAGGTCAGCAAATGCAACAGATTACACTGTTTCCTTTCCGCAATTACACGCCGCTCCTCTCTTGCCATGGGAGGGCCGGTGCATGTTGTGTGTGGTGATTGCTGCGACATCCTGCGATCTTCGGATTCGGTGATCTCTTTTTACTGACCGTGACCATTCGGCGAGCGTACTCTGCTATCGAACCGGGGAAGGTGGGGTAGAGGGGAAACGGGGAGAGGGGGCGCGTCTCCCCGCGGATTCTACGAGGATCCTGCTGATTCTCAACCGGCCGTCGCGCGCTCTATCGCTTCCCGCGGATACTCGTGACGAAACCGCGCGTTGCGTTTGCCATGAATTACTGGATACTGGCCGACTTGCGAGGACGAATCGGCTCTTCGATGATCGACTAGGGAGGATGCGTCAATCGAGGACCGGCCGCGCGACGAGAGCAGCGCGTTGAGGTTCGTGCGATCCCACCCTTGTCGCGAAGAGACTGCGACAACGCCAGGTATGGCGGCTCGGACCCGGGAGGATGTTCGTTTCAGCAGAGTTCTTCGATATCTCGACCGGCATCGAGCGCCTCAAGATCAATGAACTTTACCGCGGGGATCTCGGTGAAGCCCGCCGCGATTGAGCAATACACCCGGTGCGCTCCGCCTTTCAGATCGAAGGCACAGGGCCCTGCCTGCTTGGTCAGTTCAACGGGCGGGAGCGCGTCATTCGCGACGAA
>DASXXV010000264.1:0-10442 GCA_036502905.1 Occallatibacter sp.
AACCCAGTTCTGAATACGAAATCAGGTCGATCGCAGGAAACTCGCGAACCGCGGCGAGCGCCAGCCGCTCCTGGTCGCGCGAGTCCCGCAGGCGTGTGCGGACCTTTTCCAGGTCCGCGTCGTTGTAACCGGGGTGCGTCACCAACTCCCAGGTGCCCTCCGGCAGCTCGCCCAGCAGCGCGCGAACGGTGTCTGCATTGAATGTTCCGGTGCCGGCTACGGCAATGGTGCCGTCGGTTGTCGCCACCCCGGCGCGACTGATCATCCGCCGAAAGAAAGGTCCGAACCGCCGCAGGGCAATCACCTCCATGGTGCGCACCAGCGATGCCCGCGGCGTAGCCCGCACCGCCCACTCCGGCTCAAATGGATTCCGTACCGCCCCGATCCCTGCTTTCCGTGCTGCGCGCAGCAGCGGCCCCAGCACTGGCGGAAACATGTGGGTATGTTTGTGGGTGTCAATGTGAGTCAGGCGCAGGCCCGCATTCTGGAGCAGGGCGATCTGGGCCGCGGCTTCGGCCTCGATCTCGGCCGCGCGGATCCGGCCCGAGAACAGTCGCCGCAGAAGCGTGATCAGGCTGGGCGGAAAACGCCCGGTTTGCTTATCAATAAGCGAAGGAACCGCACTGGGCGGCAACACCGGCTGGCCATCCACCAGGACCACATGGCACCCGACTCCCAGAGACGGGGTCTCGACAGCCATCCGGATAGCCTCGTGTGTGGCTCCGGCGCGCGCCATGAGCGTGGCGCTGGTCAGCACCCCCGCCTGGTGCAATTCCGCAATGGCGCGGTTCACCCCCGGCGTCAGCCCGAAGTCGTCGGCATTGATGATGAGACGGCTCACCGGCTGAGTCTATCAACCGCAGCGCCATGCCGGCGGTGATGGAGCAATGTGGCTTTTTCGATCCGAGTTACTCCACAGCAACCCAAGTTGCTCCGCAGCTCCCAACTGGGGAAGACGTATCATCCCTCATGTCGGTGCGAAGCACCCTGGTCCGATAGAGTTCTCTTGAAGAACGCTGCACGTCGGAATCCAAGGCTGGACGGCCCCAAATGCAAACAACCCTCCTGTGATTTTGTGCTTCGGAGGATAGGTGCGCGGCCTGCTGGATGACCAGTCGCGCTTCGAAGGAAAGCGTCTCGAAGGAGTACCTCGTTTCGCAACATCCACCAGCATCCATTCCGTCACTTCGATCAACACGAGCAGGCATGTCTGAAGGTCAACTTGGATCAAGCAACGGGCCGGTCATTGCGCCATCCATCGTCAGGCAGCAGTTAGTCGCGCATCGGAGCGCGGTGTACACGGGAAACCATGATTGATAGTGCCCCGCTCAAAGGACATATCCCTACTTAGCAAAGGACTCATCCATGCCCGACCTCCGAGAGGGCGAAAGGATCGAAACCGACATCCCTGCAAGGCTGGATCGCTTGCCCTGGTCCCGATGGCACGCCCGCATCATCTTCGCGCTGGGGACCTCATGGCTGCTCGACGGACTTGAAGTCACGATGGTTGGCTCTCTGTCCGGAATCCTGGAAAGTAAGTCAGGGCTTGGCCTCACTGATCCGCAGGTGACGGGCGCGGCAACCACTTACCTGGCCGGGGCGGTTGTAGGCGCGCTGCTGTTCGGATATCTGACTGACCGCCTTGGCCGGCGCAAACTTTTCCTGGTGACTCTCGCAACCTATTCGGTGGCTACCATTGCCAGCGCCTTTTCCTGGAATCTTGCCAGCTTCTCTCTCTTTCGCTTCTTTACAGGCCTGGGCATCGGCGGAGAGTATGCAGCAATAAACTCCGCGGTCGACGAGCTTATTCCAGGCAAAGTGCGCGGAACTGTCGATCTTGTGGTCAATGGAACGTTTTGGCTGGGAGCTACGCTTGGAGCGTTCGCAGCAATGTTCCTCCTCGCGGGACATATGCCTCCGAACACCGGCTGGCGCTACGCGTTTGGCATCGGAGGATCGCTGGGCATTTTAGTTCTGATCCTGCGCCTGTTTGTGCCCGAGAGTCCGCGCTGGCTTATGCTCCGCGGAAGGGAAGAGAAGGCGGGGAAGGTGGTCGGCGATATCGAAGGGCGCGCCAGCCATGGTGATTCGGCAAAGTTGGCGCAACCGGAAGGCGAGAAGCTGAAAATCACCATCCGGGATCATACGCCGCTTGCCGAGGTCTTCAAGAACATGGCGGGCGAGAATCGCAAGCGATCGATCCTCGCATTGGTCCTGATGGCCTCGCAGTCGTTTTTCTTCAACGCCGTGTTCTTCTCCTACGCCCTGGTGGTGAAGAAGTTCTTTCATGTCGGAGATCGCGCGCTTCCCGCGCATCTTCTGCCCTTTGCCATCGCCAGCTTTCTTGGTCCCCTGGTGTTAGGCAAGCTCTATGACTCCATCGGGCGCAAACCGATGATCACCGCGAGTTATGCGTTATCCGGCGTCCTCCTGGCGGGATCGCTGTTCCCCTTTGCGCACGGAATGCTCGGCCCGCGCGGAATGGGGATTTGGTTCAGCTGCATCTTTTTCGTCGCCTCGTCCGCCGCCAGTGCCGCGTACCTGACCGTCAGCGAGATATTCCCCCTCGAGATCCGCGCCTTCGCGATCGCAATCTTCTATGCAATCGGCACACTGATTGGCGGCGTGGGTGCGCCGCTGCTCTTCGGTGAGCTCATCGCCACGGGGTCGCGGGCCAATGTGGCAATCGGGTATGGGATTGGGGCAGTGCTGATGATGGCGGGAGCTCTCTGCGAACACCTGATCGGCGTGGAAGCGGCGGGAAAGAGCCTGGAGTCGATCTCCCGACCCCTGCAAAGCAGTTCCTAGTGGCCTGTCGCGGTGAAGCGTTACGGTGGTATCTCGCACGTGCAGATGAAAACCATAGGTTGTCATCCTGACCCTGACCCTGAGCTTGCGAAGGGGAAGGGGAAGGATCTGCCGTGAAAATAGCCTTCACTACCCCCTGAACTCTGTCATCCTGAACCCAGTGAAGGATCCGCGGTTGCTTTTTCATGCTTTCTGGGGTGGAACCTCGTTCCATGTTTGACTGCGGTTGCTTTCGGTAACGAACTCACGGCGACGGGTCACTAGGCTTTCATCAACTTTGAATCTTCCTGCATATATGAGCGACGGTCTCAATTCGTTTCTCTTCTCCACCCCGGAGATGACGCGCGTCTTTTCGCCGCGCCGGCAGTTGCAAGCCATGATGCGTTTCGAGTGGGCCCTAACCACCGCCCTTGAAAAATATGCTCTGGCGGAGCCCGCATCGCCTGCCATCCTGGAATCGCTGCTCGATGCCGATTTCGTGGATGGAGATGCGCTGGCGCGCTCGGCCGGGGCCCCCGGCAACATTGCCATTCCATTCGTAAAGCAACTCACCGCCGCGGTGAACGCACGGGACGAGCGTGCCTCCCGCGCCATACATCTGGGCGCCACCAGCCAGGATCTACTCGACACGGCCCTGGTTCTCCAGATGCGCGAGGCGGTCGCGCTGCTGAACGACGCCATCACCCGTCTGGATGCAGCGCTTGAGAAACAGGTGCGTACCCATCGCGATACCATCCTGACGGGAAGAACCTGGCTTCAGCCCGGTCCACCGACGACCCTGGGCCTAAAGCTGGCGGGAACCCTCGCCGCCTTGCGCCGCAGCCGCAATCGCATCCAGGCCGCTGCGCAACGTGCGCTGGTCCTGCAGTTCGGCGGCGCGGTGGGAACTCTGGCCGCCCTCGGCCCCGGAAGAGCGGCCGTGTCCGCTGAGGTGGCGCAGGCCCTGGACCTGCCCGAGCCCATCCTGCCCTGGCACACTCAGCGCGACAACCTCGTCGAGATCGTACAGGCCCTGGCAACTCTGACCGGTTCGCTTGCGAAATTCGCCCGCGACGTTGCGCTTCTTATGCAGGCCGAGGTAGGCGAGGCATCGGAAGCAACCGGCGATGCACGCGGAGGCTCTTCTACCATGCCGCACAAGCACAACCCCGTCGCTTGCGCTGCCGTGATCGCGGCGCATGCGAAAATGCCGGGCCTGGTCGTCACCATGCTGCACGCCATGCCGCAGGAACACGAGCGGGGACTGGGGCTGTGGCAGGCCGAATGGGACACGGTGCCCGAGGCCTTTCGTCTCGCTGCCTCCGCGCTTGCCTGCTCCATCGACATTGCCGAGGCACTCAGCGTCGACGCCGCGCGCATGCAGGCCAATTTCGATGCGCTGCTTGGCATCACCATGTCGGAGGCGGCGAGCGCTGCCCTGGCTCCGAAGATCGGCCGTGCCGCGGCCCACGATCTTCTCCGCGCGGCCGCCTCCCGCGCCACGCAGGAACAGCGCCATCTGCGCGATATTCTGAATCACTCGCCGGAAATCACCGCGCACTTGAGCAGCGAGGAGATCGACAGGCTCATGGATCCGCGCGCCTGGCTGGGCAGTGCGCAGCGATTCATTGACCGTGTCCTGGGGGAACCAAATGCCGGTCGCTGACAACGGATCTGTCCGCATCCACTACCAAACCGGCGGCATCGCCGGCCGGGATGTGCTTGTCCTTTCCAACTCGCTGGGATCGAACCTCCACATGTGGGACAAGGTTCTTCCCCGCCTGGAAAGCACCTGTCAAATCGTGCGCTATGACACCCGCGGCCATGGCCTCAGCAGCGTCCCGTCCGGCCCGTACACCCTCGACCAGATGGGCTCCGATCTGCTCTTCCTGCTCGATCTTCTCGGCCTTCAGCGCGTGAACCTGTGTGGCTTGTCCCTGGGTGGGATGGTGGGTATGTGGATGGGACTCCACGCGCCGCAGCGCATCCGCCGGTTGATATTCGCCAACACCGGGGCGCGCATCCTCACGCCGGAGTTGTGGGACCAGAGAATCGAGACTGTCCACAACATCGGCATGGCGTCCCTCGCCACCGCCACCCTCGAGCGCTGGTTTACGCCGCACTATCGCAAGCAGCATCCCGAGGAAATGCAAACCATTTCCAGGATGATTGCGCAAACCCACCTCGATGGCTACACGGGATGCTGCGGAGTCCTTCGCGATACGGACCTGCGCGCGGACATCCACGCAATCACCGCGCCGGCTCTGGTGATTTCCGGGACGCATGATCCCGCCACGCCTCCGTCGGATGGCCGTGCCCTTTGTGCGGCCGTGAGCCATTCAAGGTACGTGGAACTGGATGCGTCGCACCTGTCCGCATGGGAGTGCGCCAAAGAATTCGCCGATGCGGCAATCGCCTTTCTGGGCACGGAGGAACGTCGCGATGGATGAACGGGAACGGTACGAGTTGGGAATGCGCATCCGGCGGCGGGTGCTCGGCCAGGAGCACGTGGACCGCGCGGAGGCCGGCAAAAACGAATTCGACGCCGAATTCCAGGATCTGATCACGCGTTATGCCTGGGGCGAGATCTGGACGCGCCCCGCGCTGCCGCGCCATACTCGCAGCCTGCTGACCATTGGCTTGATGGTGGCCCTGAATCGCGGCGAGGAGTTGCGCCTGCATCTGCGCGCCGCCGCCAACAATGGCGCCACCATGGAAGAAATTCGCGAGGTGCTGCTGCATTGCGCGGTTTACTGCGGAGTTCCCGCGGCCAACGCGGCGTTTCACGCAGCCAGGGAAATCCTGAACGAACCCGATGCCGCGGGGCAGGGAAGCAATGGCCCGCTTTGAGACGCAGGTGGGGATCATCGGCGCCGGTCCCGCCGGGCTGATGCTCTCCCATCTGCTCCATCTCCACGGGGTCAGTTCCATCGTTCTTGAGGCGCGGTCTCGAGCCTACTGCGAGGAGCGGGTGCGGGCCGGAGTCCTGGAACATACCACCGTGGAAATGTTGCGCCAGGCCGGCGTCGCCGATCGCCTCGATCGCGAAGGCCTGCGCCACGAGGGCATCGAACTGGGCCTCAATGGCCGGCGTCATCGCATTCCCTTCGTCGAACTCACAGGTAGATGCGTTATCGTCTACGGACAGCAGGAAGTCGTCAAGGATCTCATCGCGCGGCGGCTTGCCGATAACGGCGACCTGCGCTTCGAATGCGGTACCGTATCGCTGCACGCCATCAACGATTCACGCCCGTCGCTGCGCATCGAAAACGACGGAAACGCAGACCAGATCCTGTGCGAATACATCGCCGGCTGCGACGGCTTTCACGGCATCTCGCGGTCATGGTTCCCTCCGGGATGCCTCACCGTCTACGAACGAAATTATCCCTTCGCATGGCTCGGCATTCTTGCTGCAGCGGCGCCCTCGCGCCAGGAGCTTCTCTACATGCATCACGAGCGTGGCTTTGCGCTCTACAGCATGCGCTCCCCGCGCATCACCCGGCTCTATCTGCAGTGCCGGCCCGACGAAGACATCCACCAGTGGAGTGACGACCGAATATGGAGCGAGCTGCACACCCGGCTCGCGTGCTCCGATGGATGGCGCCCCACCGAGGGTCGCATCCTCCAAAAGGGCGTCACCGGAATGCGCAGCTTCGTCGTAGAGCCGCTGCAGCACGGCCGCCTGTTTCTGGCCGGCGATGCCGCGCATATCGTCCCGCCCACGGGCGCCAAGGGCATGAACCTGGCCTTGGCAGATGTGTACTATCTTGCCGATGCCCTCCACGCGCTTTACGCGCACAATGATCCCGGGAAGCTCGCCGGCTACTCCGAAACCTGCCTCAAAAGAATCTGGAAAGCGCAGCGATTCTCCTGGTGGATGACCTCGCTGCTGCACCGCTTCGAGCAGGATTCCCCCTTCGATCGACGGCGCCAACTGGCAGAGCTCCAATACGTGATGAGCTCCCGCGCCGCGGCCACATCGCTGGCCGAAAACTACGTTGGCCTGCCGCTCGACGCGGTGTAGCCAGCTCTCCATTTCTCAGATCTGGGCGCGTAGCCGGCACCCCCTCTCGGCTGCCCCGAATTTCGGACGCTTTTTCCTCAGTGCAGTCCCCCCACCTTCCTCCCGGCTTCACGACTAGAATTGAAATAGTCATGCCCGAATTCACCCACCTTCATCTGCACACCGAATACTCCCTCCTGGACGGCGCATGCGACGTCAAAAAGCTCTGTGAACGCGTTTCCAAGCTTGGCCAGAAATCCGTTGCCATGACCGATCACGGCAACATCTACGGCGCCGTCCATTTCTTCAACGCGGCCAAGGAGTTCGGGGTCAAGCCCATCCTTGGCTGTGAACTCTACGTGTGCAAGAACGAAGACCACCGGGCTCCCGCGCAGGGCGACGACTACAACCACCTCCTCGTCCTCGCCGAAAACGAAGAAGGCTACCGCAACCTCATCCGCATCACCTCCGAAGCTTCGCTGCACGGCTTCTATCGCAAGCCGCGCATTTCTAAACGCTACCTGGCCGAGCACGCCAGGGGCCTCATCGGCTCCTCCGGTTGCCTCTCCGGCGAACTCTGCGAAGAACTCACCGCCGGCCGCTACGACAAAGCCAAATCCGTCGCGCTCCAATACCAGGACATCTTCGGCAAAGGCAACTTTTATCTCGAAATCCAGGACCAGGGACTCGAAGCCGAGCGCAAGATCCAGAACGATCTCTTCCGCCTGGAGCGCGAACTCGAAATCCCCCTCCTCGCCACCAACGACTCGCACTATCTCTGCGGCGAAGACTCGCACGCCCACGACGTGATGCTCTGCGTGCAAACCAACGCCAAAATCCACGACTCCGACCGCTTCAAGTTCGACTCCGACCAGTTCTTCGTGAAATCCGCCGAGGAGATGGAGCGCCTCTTCCCCGACTCGCCCGCCCTGCTCTCCCGCACCATGGAGATCGCCGAGCGCTGCAATTTCAAGCTCCACCCCGTCGACAACCCCTGGCCGCAGTTCGATGTTCCCGAGGGGCACACCATCGACAGCTACTTCGAAGAGGTGTGCCGCAAGGGTTTCAAGAAGCGGCTCGATACCGCCATCCGTTATCTGCAGGACCGCGGACAGTTGCGGAATTCCATCGACAAGTACGAGGCCCGGCTCAACTACGAACTCGGCATCATCCACCAGATGAAGTACTCGGGCTATTTCCTCATCGTCTGGGACTTCATCAAGTACGCCCGGGACCACGAAATCCCGGTAGGCCCGGGCCGCGGATCGGGCGCCGGTTCCCTGGTCGCCTATTGCATGGAAATCACCAACATCGATCCCATGCAGAACGTGCTCCTCTTCGAGCGCTTCCTCAATCCCGAACGCGTATCCATGCCCGACATCGACGTCGACTTTTGCATGAACCGCCGCGGCGAAGTCATCGACTACGTCACCCGCAAGTATGGTCGCGAACAGGTCGCGCAGATCATCACCTTCAACACCATGGCCGCCAAGGCCGCCATCAAGGACTGCGGACGCGCCATGGATATGCCCTACGGCGACGTCGACCGCATCGCCAAGCTCATCCCTGCCACTGTGGGCATGACGCTGGATAAGGCCCTCGAAGAAGTTCCCGACCTGGCCAAGGTCTACGAGACAGACAAACAGACTCGCGAACTGATCGACACCGCCAAAAAGCTCGAGGGCCTGGTCCGCGGTTCCGGTGTGCACGCCTCCGCAGTCGTCATTGCTCCACGCGAGCTCACCGAACTCGTGCCCGTCGCCAGGACCAAGAACGACGAAATCGTTACCGCCTATGACATGAAGGCGGTCGAAAAGATGGGCCTGCTGAAGATGGACTTCCTCGGGCTCACCACCCTCACCGTCATCGTGGATTGTCTCAAGCTCATTGAACAGAACAGCGGGGAAAAGGTCGACATCGAAACCATCCCCCTGGATGACGAGGAGACCTACAAGAAGGTCTTTCATTCCGCGCTCACTTCCGGCGTCTTTCAGTTCGAATCCAACGGCATGCGCGACATGCTGCGGCGCTACAAGCCCGACAAGCTCGAAGACCTCACCGCTCTTACGGCGCTCTTCCGGCCCGGCCCCATCCAGGGTGGGATGACTGACGACTTCATTGAGCGCAAGTGGGGACGGCGCAAAGTCGAGTACATGCTGCCCGAGCTGGAAGGCATTCTCAACGAGACCCTCGGCGTCATCGTCTACCAGGAACAGGTGATGCAGATCGCCAACGTGCTGGCCAGCTACTCGCTCGGCGAAGCCGATCTGCTGCGCCGTGCCATGGGCAAAAAAAATGCCGAGGAGATGGCCAGGCAGCGCGACCGTTTCATGAGCGGCGCCGCCGAACTCGGCCATCCCAAGGACATTGCCGGCGAAATCTTCGACCAGATGGAGAAGTTCGCCGGCTACGGATTCAACAAGTCGCACTCCGCGGCGTACGGCCTGGTCTCCTACCAGACTGCCTATCTCAAAACCCATTACCCGATCGAATTCATGGCCGCCCTGCTCACTTCGGAAACCTCCAAGCCCGAGAACGTCGTCAAGTACATCGCCGAATGCAAGGAGATGGGCATCGCAGTAGAACCTCCCGACATCCAGGTCTCCCGCGCCCAATTCACCCCCCATGGTGCCGCCATCCGCTTCGGCTTGGCCGCGGTCAAGAACGTTGGCGGCAACGCCATCGAATCCATTCTCAAGGCGCGCGAAGAAGTGGGCGGCCGCTTCACAAGCTTCTGGCAATTCTGCGAGAAAGTCGATCTGCGGGTGATGAATTCCCGCGTCATCGAATCGCTCATCAAGGCCGGCGCGCTCGACTCTCTCGGCAAGCGTGGCCCGCTCATGCGGGCGGTCGACAAAGCCATGGAGCGCGCCCAGAAAGCGCAGCGCGACGCCGAGATGGGCCAGAGCGGCTTATTCGGCCTCTTCGACGAGACGCCCTTGAACGGCCATCACGCCGACGATCTGCCCCAGGGTCCCGACTGGGAAGAAGGCGAGCGCCTCGCCAACGAAAAAGAGGTCCTCGGCTTCTTCGTCTCCGGCCATCCCCTCGATAAGTACGCCGAGAAGATCCGCAACCTTCCCGCCGTCATCCCCATTTCAGAGGCGTGTGAACGCAAGCCCGCGGAGCGTCGCTGGAGTCGCGACTCCGACCCCGCCGACGAAATCCAGGTGGCCGGCATCCTCCACGGCCTGCGCGTGCAGAAAAGCAAGCGCGACCAGAAGCTTTACGCCCAGGCGTCGCTCGAAGATGCCAGCGGCAAAATTGAGCTTATCTGTTTCGCCCGCGACTACGAACGACTCTCCGCGCAGCTAAAGATCGAAGCGCCCGTCCTCATTCGTGGCACCATCATGAAAGAAGAAGACGCCGCGCCCAAGATCTCTGTTAGTGGTATCCAGTCGCTCGAAGAAGTGCAGGTCAAGCTGCCCGCCGGCATTCGCATACGGATTAATCTCGAGCACGCCACCGAAGAGAAGCTTGCCGAACTGAAGTCTGCCGCAGACGCCGCGCCCGGTCCCGGCAAGGTGATGCTGCACCTTGAACGTAAAGGTGAATACGCTGTCATCCTCGAACCCGAAGCCATGAATGTCGCCGCCGACCGCGGCTGGGTCGAGCGCGTAGAAGAGCTCGTAGGTCGCGGCAGCGTTCAGCC
>DASXXV010000265.1:0-8502 GCA_036502905.1 Occallatibacter sp.
GCAGGTTTGAAGAAACAGCCGTTTCAAAGTCGTAAATGCAGGATGTTATTTCGGGCGCACAACACTAGCGGCAGTCGTGTTGAATGCGTTTGGGGCTGATATTACAGCTACTGTCCCTTGCACCGGTGACGTTCGATCTCATGGCGGGCGTGCTCGAGTTCACCGGCTTCCTGCGGATTGAATTCAGCTTTCGTTCCGCAGACATCGCAGACCAGGGTGTGGAGGTGGGAAGATTGTTCCGTGTACCGGACGAGGGGAAGCATGATTTCGTGGACTGGCATCTAGACCTCCTTTGCGCAGAGCATATCAGAAGTCGCATTGTGAAAAAGAGAATTGTTAAAACGAGAAAAGACCGATGCAGGCTGCCCCTCCCCCCCAACTTGCTGAAAGCTCTTGGCCCACGACTGTTTTGAAAGCGCACGGCTCAGCTGTGCCGCACATGCCGTGCCGCAAAATTCCTCAGGGCTAAATTCCCGCTCTCCATCCCTGCACTTTTCGCAATCGCCCGTTCGCCTCCACCGTGCATACTGGAACCCATGCACCGGACCGCAAGATTTGTTCCCCTCGCGGCGGCAGGCTTCGCCGTGCTTTGCGTTGCCCATGCCCAGTCGACCGGCGTCAGCGCCGTCCTGCCCAATGGCCGCGAAATCCACCCCGCCGGCAATTGGATTCCTGTGGCGCCTTATCCATTCGCTCTGGCAGTGCGGCCCGACGGCCAGCAGATCGCGGTCCCCTCCATCGGCTTTCCCTTTGCCCTGAACATCATCGACAGTCCCGACAGCCCGCAGCCCAGGGTCACGCGCATGCCCGCCGGCAGCGAGAATGATCCCCACATCGAAATGCATGCCGGCCTGGTCTACTCGCCCGACGGTTCGCTCCTTTACGCAGCCTCCGGAGATTCGGGCAAGATCCGCGTCTACCGAACCAGCGACTGGCATACTCAGCGGGAACTCTCCCTCGACGGCCAGCTCAGCGGGAACAACTTCGCGGGAAGCTTCGCGGCCACGCTGGCCCTCTCGTCCGACGGCCAAACTCTCTACGCACTTGACCAGGGGAACTGGCGAATCGTCGTAATCGATGCCGAGCACATGGAGCTCATCTCTTCCATTCCCACCGGCGCATACCCGTTCGGTCTGGCCGTTGCCCCGGATGGCAAGCGCCTCTATGTCACCAACTCGGGTCTGTTCGAATACGCCACCGTTCCCGGCGGGAGCGAAAACGATCAACTCCACACCGGGCTCCATTTCCCGCCTTTCGCCTACCCGTCGAAGGAGGCCCGCGAAGGAGCGATCGTAGAAGGGAAGCAGATTCATGGGCTCGGTGATGAGAACGCCAATCAGGGCAGTTCGCTCTGGACCTACGACATGAGCGATCTCCAGCATCCGGCCATAACCGCCAAGCTGCGCCTGGGCGCGCGCATCACCGAGGAAGCCGGCGACACCGTGGGAGGCGCGGCGCCAACCGGCGTGGCCTGTGACGATGACGCTGTCTACGTATCGCTCGCTCACCAGGACACGGTGGCCAAAATCAACCAAGACGGCACGCGCATCCTCGACCAGGCGCCGCTCTCTCCGTTTGTGGGTCCGCGTTTCCAGGATGCGCAGGGTCGCGCGCTCCGCGGCGTCATGCCCAGCGGCCTGGTGCTCCACACCGGGCGGCTCTATGTCGCCGAATCCGGCATCAACGCGGTCGCGGTCGTCGATACAAAAACCATGGACGTGATCTCCCACATTCCCGTGGGATGGAATCCCTCCGCGGTTGCCTTCTCCCCCGACAGCACCACCCTTTACGTGGTGAACACCAAGGGCAAAGGCGCCGGGCCCAACGGCGGCAGCAAGCACGATAAAAACGCGCCTACCTACGTCGGATCACTCGAGTACGGCAGCCTGAGCGCCATCCTGCTCGGCATCCTGCCCGCGCCGGAGATGCTCACCCAGTCGGTGATCGATGCCAACACCAAGGCCATCGTCGACCAGCCCGCTCTTCCGCGGCTCAAACACTGCTTCTTCGTCATCCGCGAGAACCGCACGTACGACGAAGTATTGGGCGACCTCTCCCGCGCCAACGGCGACCCATCGCTTGCCCGTTACGGCATGGACGGGTGGATTTCCGAACGGGCCGCCCCGCCCGCGTCTTCGACCGTGCCCGTCACTTCCGGAGTTCATGTGCACAAGCCTGCAAAGGCCGCGGCCCGTAAGTCTGCGGCCGCTGCATCGCCATCGGCCACCACCCACCTGCAGGTCACGCCCAACCTGCACGCGCTGGCGGATCGGTTCGCCATGAGCGATAACTTCTTCGTGGATTCAGACGTCTCGGCCGACGGCCATCGCTGGCTCATGGGCATCAATCCCACTCCTTACTTCAACACCGCCTGGTCTTCCGGTTACGGAGGCCGCCGCCACGACTCCCCCGTCGCCACCCAGCCCGGCCGGCGCGCCATGTTCGGCGGCGCCGACGCCCCCATGCCCGAAGACGAGCCGCAGTTCGGCTCCCTCTGGGAACACATCGTGGCCGGAGGCAAGGGCGTGCTCAATTACGGAGAGGGTCTGGAGATCGAGGGCAACGCCGAGATCGACGGCACGGCTCCCGAAGGCCAGCGGCTTCTGCTCAATTCCCCCCTGCTCAAGCCCATCTTTGAATCCACTGATCGTAGCTACCCGACCTTTAATCTCGGCATCCCCGACCAGTACCGGGTTGAAGAGTTCGAGCGCGACTTCCGCCGCAGGATTCGCACCGGCGACCTGCCCGGTCTCATCGTCATCCGCCTGCCCGGCGACCACACCGCGGACCCGCGTCCCAAGGACGGCTATCCCTATCGCGCCTCGTATGTGGCCGACAACGACCTCGCCCTCGGCCGCATCGTCGATTTCCTGTCCCGTACACCCGTATGGAAGGATTCTGCGCTCTTCGTCACCGAGGATGACGCGCAGGATGGTGTCGACCACATCGACGCGCATCGCAGCGTGCTCCTCGTCGCCAGTCCCTGGGTGAAGCCCGGTGCGGTCTCCCACCAGCACACCAGCATGGGCTCCATCACCCGCACCATCGACCAGTTGCTGGGACTGGGACCGCTGAATCTCGAAGACGCATTGGCCGGGGAGATCGCCGGTATCTTCGATATCCAGGGCCATCTGGAAAGCTACAAGGCGCGACCTTCTGATCCGCGCGTCTTCGCTCCTGCCAAAGCTCGCATCGCCAAACCGAAAACAAAGAAAGAAGCCGCAGCCCTCCTCGATGTGGACGACGCCCAAGAAATTCGCGAGCAGATGGAAAAATCCGCTGAAGGCCTGCGCAAACCAGCGGCAAATAAACAGCCCGTCGAGAAGCCTTGACGCACCGCTCTCCGTCCGCACCGGGCATTACCGATGGCCTACCCTTCCCGCACGATGCTGATCACCGTAATATCATCCTCTTGCCCATGCCGCTGGGCTGCTTCCGCCATCTCCCTGGCGCTCGCACCTTTCCTTAGCAGGGTTTCCACCCGCCCGAATCCCAGAAGCTCCCGCGCTTGGTTCTGAGCCTCAGGAATACCGTCGGTAATCAGCACCATCCGGTCGCCGGGAGACAGGTCCATGGTGGTTTGTTCGTAGGTCGCGTTCTCCAGTAAACCCAGCGGCATGGACCCCGCCGTTTGTATCTCGACGCCGTTCAGATAGGCCGGAGGATGCGCAGCATTCGCCCAGGCGGCCCGTCCCTCTTCTTCGAGCCGCACCACCAGGGCGGTGGCAAATCCCCCATGTGTGCGGCCGCAAAGCCGTCGATTCAATTCCGTAAGAATCTCAGCCGGTTCCTCCGTGTGCCCGCTCTCCGAGTTCAACATCCCCACAATCATCGAAACGATCATCGCCGCGCGCAGTCCCTTGCCGCTCACATCCCCGATCACCACCAGGGTGCGCCCGGTCTGCAACGGGATCATCTGAAAAAAATCGCCGCCTACCTCCGCCGCCGGGCGATACACGCTTTCAATGGCGTAGCCGGCAACCGGCGGCGCCGCTTCCGGCACCATCACCCGTTGAATTTCCCTCGCCGCCGCCATCTCGCTGTCGAGCAAGGTCTTGTCCAGTTGCACCTTGACATGGCGCCGGGCCTCGCTGACCGACACGTAAACGAACCCCGCGTAACCCAACGCGACGGAGAGGATGATCGCGCAGCCGTCAAAAGCCAGACGGATGTGCAGGCGCTCAGTCTGGCCGGCATTGAACTGGACAGGTATCGGCGGGGTCGGAAACCGGTTTCCCAGTACCGCCATGCACACGAAATGCACCGCGAACAGCGGCAGAGATCCAATCCAGAACCGGCTTCGCAGCCTGATTCCCGAATAGGCATACAAAGCGGAGAACAATCCCGTCAGTAAGACCGCCAGCGCGAATCGCACCAGTGGCTGGCGTCCCATATCGATCGCGTCGCTGGCAAATGCAACACAGGAGAACACGAAGAACACGGCCAGCAGAAAGATCACGGTGGATTTTCGCGGGATTGTCTGCCAGGGGCTGGGAGCATTCTTTGCGGTCAGGGGTTCCTCCCGGATGACGAAAACGGGACTGCCATTCGCGATTCAAATGCCTACGGACATTCGGGTTACGCTTCGTCTGGATTGTACCCCGGAGGTCCGGTCGCCCCCGCCTGGAGCACTTTTTAAACGAACTGTAACCCGCCGCCGGTACCCTGAATTTGTTCACAACAGACCCCTGGGAATTACCAAACCATGATTTCCGCCGACCCGCGCGCGGGCAGAACCGCGTGCGGACGGCGGATCCACAATGCCCACCGGCGCAATCAAAACAGCGTTTTCAATCCCAAACTGCACTTTTTCCTTGGCAATTCAGCAGGGATGGCTCATTCTGCGGACAACGACTTCCTCTGGCTCCGCACGTCCCCGACCAGGTGCATCATTTGCCCCGTTGTCCCCACTCTGGCTTTTAGACAAGAACGAAGTTCTATCCACGCACCAATTTTTAGGAGGCAGTAGCTCTATGTGTGAGTTCTTGCAGATTCTCGCGGAACGGAAGTTGCGGCGGATGCTGGCAGGCTGTGCCATGCTGATGGCGTTCGCTCTCGGCTCTATCCACGTCCACGCGCAGGCGACCCAGGGCTCCATCATCGGCACCGTTAAGGATCCCAACGGCTCAGTTGTCGCGGCCGCCGGCGTCACCCTTACCAACACCGATGAAGGCATCCAGCGCACCACCCGCACCAGCGCGGTAGGCGATTACCAGTTCCTCGATGTGAAAGCGGGCAACTACCAGGTAGAAATCATGGCCACCGGCTTCCAGAAATGGCAGGCCGTGGGCGTCACTTTGACGGTGCGTCAGGAACTCCGCCTCGATGCCAAACTCGCAGTGGGCGCCGTGCAGCAGGAGATCCAGGTCACCGGCGATAATGTCAGCGCCATCCAGACCGAATCGCCCACCATCAGCGCCACCTTCTCCGCGGCCGATGCCGACAGCCTCCCCGTCAACACCCGCGCCAGCTTCTCAGGCACCAGCGCCGCCGGCATTCTGGGCACTCTCCCCGGCGTGCAGGACGACGACTCGGGATTCTCACTGCAGGGCGCGCTTCCCTATCAGCTGGATGTAACGGTCGACGGCGTTACCTCCAAAGACGCTACCGGCGGCAACTTCCTTCGCGACTCGTTTCCCTCCACCGAATCCATCTCCGAGATTCGCGCCGACGGCGTGCTCGCTAATGCCGAGTTCGGAAATCCCGCGCAGATCGTCGTTACCACCAAGGGCGGCTCCAACACCCTCCACGGCTCGGGGTTTTTCTATTACCAGGACTCGGCCTTCAACGCCATCCCCTATACCTACCCGACCACCACCACCAAACCCAGCGTGACCGGCAAGACCTTCGGCGCGTCGGTGGGCGGCCCCGTGGTCTTCCCGCACCTCTACAACGGCCACAACAAAAGCTTCTTCTTTGGCGCCTACGAG
Source organism: Occallatibacter sp. (assembly GCA_036502905.1). Taxonomy (GTDB): domain Bacteria; phylum Acidobacteriota; class Terriglobia; order Terriglobales; family Acidobacteriaceae; genus Telmatobacter. The sequence continues at coordinate 5,931 of DASXXV010000265.1, forward strand.
GGCTGGAGGCATCCCGCCCAGGAAACGAAATTCTATGTCGTGCCCACTCCCGCGATGAAGCAGGGCGATTTCTCCAATTACTCGTCACCGGGATTCACGGCCTTGAGGAATCCCTTCACCGGCACGCCTTACCCCAATAACCAGATCTCGGGAGGCATCAGCCAGATCGCAGCCAATACCCTGAAACAGTTCTACCCCGACCCCAACACCGGCAACACCACCGCCTATGTCGACGACGGTACGCCCAATTACCAGGTCAACAAGGACGCCAGCGGCCGCTCCAACCAGTTCGATGTCCGTGGAGATCAGTACTTCGGCTCCAACCAGAAATTCCTGGTATGGGGCAAATTTACCTGGAAGAACTTCCCCATCAACAGCCCCGAAACCCTCCTCGTCCCTTCGCAACAGCAGTCCGATCAGAACCGCGCGCTCAAGGTGGATACCAACTGGAGCATCACCCCCTCGCTGATCAACGAAGGCGGTTTCGGCTTCACCCGCTTCACCTCCGGGGATACCAACAGCTTCGACGGAAAGGCCTGGACAACGGCGCAGGGCTGGCAGGGGCTCCAGAACCTGTTCTACAACGGCATCCCGGAAATGGACTTCAACAACATCCAGAGCCTTAATGCCGATCGCCTCACCGGCCTCAGCAAGTCGCTCACCAACGACTACTCCGACACCCTTATCTGGAACAAAGGCCGGCACACGATGAAGTCGGCCTCAACATCCAGACTCTCGAGGCCATCACCACCCTCGGCTTCAACGGCTCCGACAACTACGGCACATACATCTTCAACGCCGCCGGGAGCGTCGGCGCGTTCACCGGTGTGGACTTCGCCGACTTCCTGCTCGGAATCCCCGACGCCAGCTTTTACGACGTCGTGCGCCAGGACAACGACGGTCTCTCGGCTCACTACCACTTCTTCGCCCAGGATGAGTGGCGCATCAATCCGAAGCTCACCCTGTCCTACGGTCTGCGCTATGAATTGCATCCCGGCTACTATGACCGCTACGGCGACATCAGCAACTTCGATCCCTCGGTGCCGCTCTCGGGCCGCGTGATTTATCCCCAGGGCAAGCAGGCCCTGCTGGCGCAGAGCTTCCTGGCCAGCGCCAATGCCTGTGATCCCGACGGCGTGAATAACACCAACAGTGCCATCGTCAATGGCGCTCCTTGCATGCCCGTGCAAGGCAACTCCGATGCGCACTTCCCGTCCGGCCTGAAGAAGACGCCGCACCTGCGCTTCATGCCCCGCGCGGGGTTCGCGTATCGCCCCTTCGCCAATGACAAGTGGGCCCTCCGCGGGGGTGTCGGCATGTACCAGATCAACATGCTCGGCTCCAGCTTCTACTCGCTCACCGGCACTCTGCAGGCCCAGACCCAGGCGTTCGTCAACAGTTACGATCCCGCCAGCCATGCCATCGGCTTCCAGTGGCCGCAGATCTACGCGGGCTCCGGCAACTCCGGCGGTAACCAGAACTACGGCCAGGACTACTTCGGCACGGCCAACAGCGTCAACTGGAAGGATCCCTACACCATCCAGTGGTCTTTCTCCGTCGATCACGACCTCGGTTCCGGGTACGGCGTGCGCGCCTCATACATCGGATCCGGCACGCGTCAGCTGGTCTGGGCTCCCGACGAGAACACCCTGCCCTTCTCCAGTACGGTGTCCGCCTATGACCAGCCCTTTAGCGCGCGTCTCTTCCCCAACTGGGGCCGCATCAATACCCGGGCCTCGGGCGCCAACTCCAGCTACGAGTCGTTCCAGTTGGAAGGCGACCACCGCCTCCAGAACGGCATGGAATTCCATTCCACCTTTACCTATGCGGACGCCATGGCGGATAACCAGGGCCCGGCCAATGTCGGGTTCGGCGGCGAAGGCGGCGGCAACCGCGCCACCTCCATCCTCGATCGCCACGCCGATTACGGCCACGTCTACGGCACCCGCCGCCTCCGCTGGAACACCACCGGCCTCTTCGATCTGCCCTTCGGCCGCGGCCGCATGATCGGCGCCAACATGTCGCGGCTGGCCGACTCCGCGGTGGGCGGATGGCGCCTTTCGGCCATCCTCACCACCCAGACCGGGGCCTACATTACTCCCTACTTTCCTTCCGGCCAGGAAGACCCCTCCGGCACCGGCTCCGGCCTTAACACCACCGCTGCAGGCTGGGATCCCGGCCACCGCAACCAGTACGCGGATCGCGTGCCGGGAGCCAGCGCCAAGCCCCGCGCCCAGGGCCGTCTCAACTGGATCAATCCGGCCGGCTTCAGCTGCCCCGGCGACAACACCTGGACGGTAGGCAATCCCTGCCTGACCGGCAGCGGCTCAGGTCCGAGTCCGCTGCCCATCGGCCGCTTCGGCAACTCGCCCAATGGTGTGATGGAGGGACCCGGGTTGTTCAACCTTTCCACCGGCCTCAATAAGACCTTCGCCATTACCGAGCGTCTGCGGCTGAGAGCCGAAGGCACCTTCACCAACATCCTCAACCACGCCAACCTCGCTGACCCCTATACCAACCTCGGTTCTTCCAACCTGGGCATTGTTTCCAGCAGCATCAAGTCCGATTTCGG
>DASXXV010000266.1:0-13483 GCA_036502905.1 Occallatibacter sp.
GCTCCTGTGAGCAGAACCACGCGAATCGCAGGGTCCCCGGCGAGATCCTCAAACGCCGATTCCAGTTCACGGAGAGTTCCCGCGTCCAGTGCATTCAAAGCCTTGGGCCGGTTGAGCGTCAGTACCGCCAGGGGCGGGCGCCTCTCCAGGCGTATGTTGTTGAAGTCCATGCGAAAACGAGAGTACCAGACGAACTTCGCAGTGGCGAAAGTTTTCCGTTACATCACCGCTGGCCGGATTAACGCGCAGCGAATCGCAGCGAAGTCATTCCAGAACAGGATTCCCAATCTCGCGCTGATACATTTGCCGGGATGCCGAAAAAAGGAAAGGGTGGCAGCCGCGTGGGCCGCCACCCCGAAGGTCACAAGCCAGTGATGTACAGGCTGTTCAGGAGACAGATACAGCCTAGCTCCCGCTGCACGGCGTGTCTTGCGTCATTGGACTGATTCCTGAGTCGATCAAAAGGTGGAGAGTGCGGTCGAGTCCGCAACCGGGTCCTGTGCACGCGGCCCCCCGGCGAATTACCTTGGATGTGCGCAGCCTTTCAAAGATTGAAAGACAATATCCCCGGAACCTGTGCGTCCGATTCATGCCCCGGATCGATCCCAATTCGACCACCCAGCCCGGCCTGCAGCTTCGGCTCCCTGTCAAAGGATTGGTGTTGTTGGCGATCCTTCTGTTTGCAGCCGGAACTGCCCGTTCCCTGGAGCCCACGACGCCGCTGGCCAGCTACGGGCGCCAGTCCTGGGTGATGGAAAACGGGCTGCCGCAGAATACCGTGCAGGCAATCTTGCAGACCCGCGACGGTTTCGTCTGGCTCGGCACCGAGGCTGGCCTGGTGCGCTTCGATGGCACTGGGTTCGAGGTATTCGACAAGACCTCCACCCCCTCGTTGCCCGGAAATGACGTACATGCCCTGCTCGAGACTCGCGATGGAGCCCTCTGGATCGGAACGAGCGAGGGTCTGGCTAGATGGAATCAAGCAGCCGTGAAGGCATTCACTACCAGGGACGGCTTGCCCGGGAACGATATTCGGGCGCTGACTGAAGACTCTTCCGGCACCCTGTGGGTCTATACCGAAGGGGGGCTGGCGCACTGGTTCGATCAGGGTTTCCAGGCGGGGGGAGACTGGCGGCCGGGATCCGTGATCACTCGCGTTACCGGAGGAGGAGCGAGTTGGTGGATCGACGCCACTCCTCACGACCTTGACTCCTGGCGCCAGGTTGCGACACAGTCTGGCCTTCCGGCCGACGACCTGGAGTTTCTTGCGGAGTTCCTCGGCGGCTCCATCGGAATTGCCTCCAAAAGCACCCTGATGTTGGGAAGCTCAAACGGCTTGAAGACCCGGCTTACCGTGGGCAAAGAACTACCGGGCACTCGTATCCAGGCTCTGCTTGCCGATAAGGAAGGCGTGCTCTGGGTCGGCACCAACGGCGGCCTGGTGCGCTGGATTGCCGGGCGGCTTGACCGCCTTCCGATCACCGATCCGCTGGCGTCCGCTTCCGTCCTGACCCTGATGGAGGACCGTGAAGGCAATGTCTGGGTGGGCACCGAGGCCAACGGACTGCACATACTTCGCGATCAGCGATTCAAAGCTCTGACGTCGCACGATGGCCTCTCCTCCGACAATACGACCACCGTGGTTGAGGATCGGACCGGGGCCTTGTGGGTGGGCACCGGCGGCAGCGGCCTCAACGTAGTCCGGCCCACCGACGCCGGCAAATTCGCAATCACCACCTTCACGGTGCGCAACGGCCTGCCGAGCGACGTGATTCTCTCCCTGGCCCCCTCCGCAACGGGCGAAATGTGGGTGGGTACCCCCGATGGGCTCAGCCGCATTCGCGGCGGCGCCGTAAACACCTTCACCTCCGCGGACGGTCTGCCGGACGACTTCATCCGTTCGCTTCTGGTGGACGCCGACGGATCGCTCTGGATTGCCACTCGCCGCGGCCTCACTCACTGGATCAAGCCGGTCTCTGGCAAGGACATGGGCATGGAGACCCTCACCCAGAGTGACGGGTTGGGCAGCAACCTGGTGGGTGCCATGGCGCGCGATAGCAATGGCGATCTCTGGGTGGCAACGTTCGCCGGGCTCTCGCGTCTGCACCAGGGCAAAATCACGAACTTCACTACCGCCGACGGCCTCTCCAGCAACGTGGTCACGGCGCTGCTGCCGCGCGACAAGGGCACGCTCCTGATCGGCACCCAGGATCGCGGCTGGAACCTGTGGGATGGGCAGCGATTTGAACACGTGACCCGCGACCGGCTTGCCTCCACGTCAATTCACGCCATTCTGGACGACGGGCACAGTCACCTCTGGTTTGCCACCGGCGGCGGAATCGCGCGCTGCGACTGCGCGGGCATTGCCGGAGCGATGGAGGGCGTCGACTGCCTGAACTGGATCGAGTTCTCCACCGCCGACGGCCTCATCAGCCGCGAAACCGCGACCAACAGCCACCCCTCGGCCTGGCGGGCAAACGACGGCCGCTTGTGGTTCGCCACCCCCAAGGGCCTGGAATCGGTTGATCCGGCCCACTTCCCGGTGAACCTGGTGCCGCCCCCCGTCGCCATCGAACGGTTTGCCGTGGACGATCGCGACCAGCCATTACATGCAGCGGCGACTTCCATATCCATACCGGCGGGACATAATCATTTTCAGTTCGCCTACACCGGGTTGAGTTTCGTCGCGCCCCAGAAGGTTCGTTATCGCTTCATGCTCGAGGGCTTCGATCATAACTGGACGGAAGCCGGCTCCCGTCGCATCGCTTACTACACCAACATCCCGCCTGGCCAATATACCTTTCGCGTGCAGGCTGCCAACAACGACGGCGTGTGGAACACGCAGGGGGCGACGCTGGGATTTGAGCTTCGCCCCCATTTCTACCAGACGGTCTGGTTCTACGCCGCGCTGGCGCTCGCACTGGGTGCGTTCCTGCTGTTGCTTTTCCGGCTGCGCCTGTTGCGCGCGGAGCGCGAATTCCGCGCGGTTCTGGGCGAACGCAACCGCATCGCCCGCGAGATTCACGACACCCTCGCGCAGGGCTACGTGGGTATCTCCGTCCAACTCGAAGTTCTCAGCGAACTTCTCCGCCACAACCGGTTGGACACCGCGCTCAAGCACCTCGACAAGGTTCGCGGTTACGTGCGCGAGGGACTGGCCGACGCGCGCCAGTCCATCTGGTCTCTTCGTTCGCAGGACGCCGCAGAAACCACTCTTCCGGTCCAGATGCAGCGAATCGTTGAACACGCCGGCGGACACGGCCTGGAAGCCAAATTCAATCTTTACGGCGCCTATCGGCCCATGCCGCCCGGCACGGAACGCGAAATCCTGCGCGTCGCGCAGGAGGCAATCCATAATGTGAAGAAGCACGCCGAGGCAAGCAGCCTTACAGTCCAGTTGGAATACGGCCCCGCCGAAATCGCGCTGGAGGTCCGCGACAATGGACGCGGATTTGCCCCGGAGCAGGTGTCGTCCAATGGCCGCTCGCCCAGTTCTCCACCAGGGCACTACGGCTTTACCGGCATGCGTGAGCGCGCTGCATTGATCGGGGGCACGCTCGAGGTCACCAGCGAACCGGGCACGGGAACCACCGTCCGGCTACACACGCCGGGGGCAAAGGAATTCAAGGAGTAGGCAGTGGAATCGATTCGCGTTCTGGTCGTCGAAGATCATCACGTGGTGCGGCAGGGGCTGGTCGCGCTTCTCAATGTCGTAGATGGCCTGGAAGTGGTGGGCGAAGCGGCGGATGGTGTCGAAGCCATCGCCCAGATACGAAAACACCAGCCCGACGTCACGCTCATCGACCTGCGCCTGCCGCGCCTCAGCGGCGTGGAGGTCATTCAGCGCATCCGCATGGAGAACCCGCCCTCCCGCTTCATCGTGCTTACCACCTATGACGGCGATGAGGATATTTATCGCGCACTGCAGGCGGGTGCGCGTGCTTACCTGCTCAAAGGCATGACCACCGAAGAATTGATTGCGACCATTCGCACCGTTCATGCCGGAAAATCGCACATCCCGCCCGCAATTGCCCAACGCCTTGCCGAGCGCATGGGCACGGAGGAACTCACGCCGCGCGAGTCCGACGTACTGGAGCAGATCGTTCACGGTAAGAGCAACAAAGAGATCGCAACCGAGTTGGATATCTCAGAGGCCACGGTGAAAACCCATATCAATAGCCTCCTGGGAAAGCTTGGGGTAACCGACCGCACCCAGGCCGCCACCGCCGCCATCCAACGCGGTCTCGTGACCCTTGAATCGCTAAGAAAGCCGAAGCAATGATGAGAGTGCCCATGACACATGGTTCCTTTGCGCGGGATTTTGTAACCGCATCCGACTTTACTCGTGCCCAATGCGCCACAAACAATGTCTGTCGAGTCTCCCGCTTGGTGACGCTGCTCGCTTTCGGGCTCCTGGTGCTTTTCGCCTCTCCCGCACTCCAGGCGCAAAAGTCCATCTGGCGCCAGGCCACGGATGCTGAGTTGGCCTCGTTACTGCCCGCGCGCGCGCCGGTTGAGAAGGAACACATCGAGACAGAGATGCGCACCGCGTCGGGCATCGTAAACGCACGTGGCCGCTTCATCGCCGGCGTGGTACTGCTCACTGCAGGCTACTCGGCTGACGGAAAATACTCGCACTACCTCATCGTCCAGGTACCGGTCACGATCGGCGGCGTCGCGCTCAAGCCGGGGGAATATGTGTTCGGATGGGATCGCTCCAAGTCAGGCGACTCTCTCATGGTGCGCTTTCATGTTGCCTCCAGCGGCTTACTCCTGGGCACTGCGGAAGCACGTCGCATCGCCGGTACCCGGCCCGTGGAGAGCCTCCACATCTGGCCCCCTAACGACAAGGGCCTTATGCAGATCGGGCGGTTTGGATTGAATTACGAGATTGGCGATAGTGAGTAGTGATTATGTTATTGAGTGGTGACTGATATTAAGTTAAGCATTGTTCACACTCAGGAATGATACTCAACTCCGGCGCAGAGCACTTATTACTGTTTCCTGATTCATTCACTCGTATCTCAGCGCCTCGATCGGGTCCAGGTTGGCTGCCTTCCAGGCCGGATAAATGCCGAAGACCAGGCCGATCGCGCATGCCACGGTAAAGGCTATGGCGACCCAGGTGGAAGAGACCGCGGCGTGAAGAAACGAAACCGCAAAGTGCAGAATCAGCGTGAACAGGGACCCGGCAAGAATGCCCAGGAGGCCGCCCACGGCGCACAGCGTCATCGCTTCCAGGGTGAATTGCAGAAGGATGTTCTTTTTGGTGGCCCCCACTGCCTTGCGCACACCGATCTCGCGCGTGCGTTCGGTGACGGAAACCAGCATGATGTTCATCACGCCCACCCCGCCCACCATGAGTCCCACCGAAGATACTGCGACCATGAAGAGAAACAGGCCGCCGGTCAGCTGATTCCATAAGCGCGTCAGCGAGTCGGGCCCGAAAATCGCGAAATTATCTTCCTGCTCCACTCGAACATTGCGGCGGATACGCAGAAGCTGCCGTATTTCTTCCATGACGGCGGTCTTATGCGCGGGATCGTCATACTTCACTACGATCCAAAAATCCTTGATCTCGGGATGGATCTTGCGAAACGTCGTGAGGGGAAAATAGATCGAATTGTCCTGCGTGTTGCGCCCGCTGCCAAAGGGCTGCGGCTGGACGTCGAGAACGCCGATCACGGTGAAAATATGACCCTCGCAATCAATATCCTGGCCGATGGGCGATCCGTCGGGAAACAAGTCTTCGGCAGCATCATGCCCCAGCACGGCGATGTTCGCGGCCCGCTCCTGTTCCGATTCGGTCCAAAGCCGTCCCGCGATGAAATGAAGATCTGCCACTTCTTTCACGTCCGTGGTCGAACCGCTCAGAATAGTGTTCTGGATCTTGTGCCCCCCGGCTTTTACCGAAACAGAACCGAGTCCAGTCTGGAAGTTCTGATACGTCAGTTCCGGATCCACCGCCACGACATACGGCAGTCGACGCATGGCCACACCGTCTTCATAGGTCAGCTTCTTGCGATTCAGTTCCTCCGTCGTTGGCCGGTGTCCAAAGGGAATGAATTGGAAGATCCAGAGATCGTTCGTGCCCAGGGACCGCACAAAGGTATCGATATTCGTATTGAGGCCGTTAATTGCCGAGGAGATCAGGATCACAGTCGCGATCCCAATGGAGATGCCAAGCACCGTCAGCCCCGAGCGCAGCTTGTTCTTCCGCAACGTGTCCAGGGCGAGATGCACGGATTCTTTTGCATCATTCAAGCGCATCGCTATAACTCCGCCCGTAGTGCGGCGATGGGATCGAGAGATGAAGCTTTATACGCCGGATAGATTCCAAAGAACAAGCCGACGGACGCCGACACAACCAGGCTCACCAGGATCGACCAGAGTTGCACGGCCGACGGAAAGGCGATGGCCATCGTGACCAGCTTGGCTGCCACGATTCCGCCAAGCACCCCCATCAGGCCCCCGACAAACGCCAGCGTCGCGGACTCAATCAAGAACTGCATCAGGATGTCATGGCGGCGCGCGCCCAGGGCCTTGCGCACGCCGATTTCGCGGGTGCGTTCCGTGACCGCCACCAGCATGATATTCATGATCACGATACCGCCGATCACCAGCGAGATGGTCGCAATCGCCGCCACCACTGCGCCGAAGTTGTTGATGATCTTTCCCAGCATGTTCTGGAATGTCGCGCTTGAATCAATCGAGAATGCTTCCTTGGCATTCGGCGCAAGATGCCGTCGCGCCCGCATGATGGTCCGCAGTTCGTCGGCAGTCGCCTCCATCACCTCGCCTCCGGCGCCTGCATCCACGTAGATCGCGAGACTGTAATTCATGCCGTACTTGTGCAGGAATGACGTGAGGGGGATGGCCACCCAGTTATCCATGCTCATGCCCAGCATCTTGCCCTGCCGTTCGCCCACGCCAATGATGGTGTACGGCGCGCCGTCGACGCGGATTTCTTTACCCAGGGGGTCCCCGGCGCCGAGCACGTTGTCCACGATGTCAGCCCCCACAATCGCCACGCCCGTGGAGTGATCGTCTTCTACCTGCGTGAACCCTCGGCCCAGCTCGATATTGAGATTGGAGATAGCCGGCATGGTCCACGTCCAACCGCGAATGTCCGTGTCGGTGGTCGATTTGGTCCCGCGCACCACCTTGCCCGTGCCGTGCCGCTGCGCTCCCACAGATTTACACAGCGTGCAATCCCCTAGAACGGCGCGGTAGTCGTCGTAGGTGACGTCCTTGCGCTTCTGGAAGGAGAGATACTCCTCCAGCGTAATGAAGGTCTGCGGCATCTTGCTGATGGTGATGGTGGCCGCACCGTAGGAGTTGATCTTGGATGTCACAAACTGCTTGGCGCCGTTGGTCAGCGTCACCACCGTGATCACCGAGCCCACCCCGATGATCACTCCAAGCAGCGTCAGAATGGAGCGCAGTTTGTTGCCCCACAGCGATTGCAAGGCTAGACGCACAGCCTCGATGAATTTCATAAGATGCCAGCTTTAATTATCAGCCTTTACCCGCCGGCCGGGTGCCGTCTGTGACCAGTGGCACGGGAAAGAACGAACGAAGGGACCAGGGGCCAACGGGCCCAGCAGGCGGGACCCCCGGGACAAGACCAACCCGGGACCGCCATCTGCAACAGATGTCTTATCTCGTGCTCTGTGAACTAAACCAGGTCGTCCTGCTTCCCAGGTACCTGCCTTACTCGTACCTCAGCGCTTCGATCGGGTCCAGGTTCGCCGCCTTCCACGCCGGATAAATGCCAAACAGCAAGCCGATGATGCAGGAAACGCTGAAGCCGATCAGAACCCACGTGCTCGACAGGGTGGCCGGCAGACCAATGGGCAGGAAATAAATAATGTAAGTAATCACCGCCCCGATCAAAATACCGATAACGCCGCCCACCGCGCACAGCGTTACGGCTTCAGTGGTGAACTGCGTCAGGATGGTTCGCTTGGTGGCGCCAATCGCCTTTCTGACCCCAATCTCACGGGTCCGCTCCGTGACCGACACCAGCATGATGTTCATCACCCCGACTCCGCCCACCATCAGGCCCACGCTCGACACCGCGATCATAAACAGCACCAGGCCGCCGGTAAGCTGGGCCCAAAGCTTCGATAACGAGTCGGGGCCGAAGATTTCGAAATCGTCCGGCTTGTCCACGCGCACCTTGCGGCGGATGCGGAGAGTCTCCCGGATTTCATCTTCCACCAGGGCCTTGTTCCGGGGATCGTCGTATTTCACCTGCGCCCACATGTCGAGATCTTCGGGATGCAGATTGTGGAATGTATTGAGCGGAAAGATGACCATGTTGTCGTTCGGATTCTTGCCCGACTCGAAAGGAGATTTCCGTTTGTCGAGCACGCCGATCACGGTATAAAGGCCGGTTTCAATGGTCACCTCCTTGCCCACTGCCGGCTCCGTGCCAAACAAGTCCTCCCAGGTGTCGTGCGCCAGGATGCAGACGTGCGCCGCCCGCGCATCTTCCGCCTCGTTGAACATTCCGCCTTCCAGAAACGTCAGCTCGCTGACCTGGGCCATCTGGGGCGTATCGCCCTGCAGAATTGTACTGCCCACTTTCCGGCCGTTGTACTTTACGCTCACGTCACCGGTTCGGAACACAGGCGAAGCATGCTGGTGGGCGCCGTCGGCCGCCACCACGTGCGGCAACTTGCGCAGCGCCAGGACATCGTCCAGGTTGATCTTTTTCCGCGACAGCATCTCCGTGGTGGGCCGGGCCGTCGCAAAGGGCAGGTGAAACACCCAGAAGACATTGGACCCCAGGGAACTGACAAAATCGTTCACTCGATTGTTGAGGCCGTTGATTACCGACGAAATGGTGATGACGGTCGTGACGCCGATGACGATGCCCAGAATGGTCAATCCGGAGCGCAATTTGTTGGTGCGCAGCGTCGTCAGCGCCATCTTTACCGATTCGCCTGCTTGTCCTCGCGCCATAGTTGCTCCGCAACAATTCTCCATTGACACTTGTACGTTCCCGGCTCCCCAGACTCAGTGGGATGGCTGAGAACTTGTTAACTCGCGCTTATGCGCGCTTAGATTTCCGCCCGCAAAGCCACCACGGGGTCCAGCTTCGCAGCCTTGCTCGCCGGGTACACTCCAAAGAAGATCCCCACCGCGGCGGCCAGGAAAAGACCCAGAAGGATGGCCCACAGGGGAACCGCCGTGGGGAAGCCGACCACCAGGGTAATGATCTTGCCCACAAGCACGCCGCCAATCACCCCCAAAGCTCCTCCCACCAGCGCCAGAAAACCGCTCTCGATGAGGAACTGCAGCATTACGTCGCGCTGCTTGGCGCCCAGTGCCTTGCGCACCCCGATTTCGCGCGTCCGCTCAGTCACGCTCACCAGCATGATGTTCATGATCACTACGCCTCCCACCACCAGTGCGATGGAGGCAAGCCCCAGAACAACAGAAGCGAACAGCGAACTGATCTGCTTCCAGAGATCGAGGAACGTATCGTTGGTCTGGATCTCGAAATCATCCTCGGTGCCGGGGCGGTTGTGGCGCCGGGTGCGCATCAGAACGCGGACCTCGTCTTCCGCCTGTGCCATCAACTGCGCGTTTTCCCCGGCGCGAACGTCGATGATGACCGAATCGTTGTAGCCGTAGGTCTGCTCGTAGGTGGTAATCGGGACTGCCACCCAGTTGTCTTGCGATTCTCCCAGCGTCTTCCCCTGGCGCTCCGCCACCCCGATAATCGTGTACGGGATTCCGTTCACACGAATCTCTTTGCCGATCGGGTCCCCGCTGCTGAGAATGTTGTCCACGATGTCATATCCCACAATGACGTTCCTGGTAGCATGCTCCTCGTCTGCCGGAGTAAACCCTCGGCCGGACTCAATTTCGATGTTGGTGAGCCCCAGCATCGTCCAGGTGTAACCCCGCAGGCTGGTATCGGTAGTGGAATGGCCGTTGGCCACCACGCTCACCGTCCTGCTGAGCTGCCCGCCCACATCCTCGCACGACGTGCACTGCTCGCGGATGGCCTCATAGTCTTCCATGCGGATAATCTTGCGCTTCTGGAATTTGAAATAAGTCTCGGCGTTGAAGATCAGGCCGGCCTTCCGCACCGAGAACACGTCCGCACCATAATTGGTGAGCTTGGTCGCGACGTAGCGGTTGGCGCCCTGCACCATGGTGATCACCATGATCACCGAGGCCACCCCCATCACCACGCCAATGAGCGTAAGGATAGAGCGCATCTTGTTGGCCCACAGGGCTTGAAATGCGAGCCGGAACGCCTCGATCAGTTGCATGAATTTTGCTTTCCGTATCAGGAGTGGGGCGGCGGTCCCCTCTGCTGCTCTTGTCGTGACCCCCGAACAGCTGGCCGCCTGGATTCTTACAGTTTACGCAAAGTTTGGATTTCCACCAGCGGAAGTTCCTGGACAGTGTTCGTCTCATAGGCCAAACCAACGGTTGTGCTCTGGGAGAAGCACAAGCTCAGCACCCCATTGGCCTGCCTCGCCCCGGCGATAAAACCTGTCCCATCGATGCAGAAGGTCACACGAGACAAAAGTTTGCTCCGGTAGTCCTTGAGACGAATCGGCTCACCTCCAGGCCGCATCCGCCCGCAAAACAAGCCCTGCGACGCCCCGGCGGCTACACCCGCTCATACTGGACGGCTCCGGCTGCGGTTCCCGTGCTCAGGGAAGACGCCGCTGCGTTTTGCGCGTCAGCCGAAACACGCCCAGGGCGACCGCCGCCAGGCCCAGGACAATGATCGGCCAGGCGTTGGGCCGTCCGTACATAACCAACCCGCGAAACAGGGCGAACGCGCCCACCGCCACCATCAGCATGCCGCGAACCTTATCCATGCCTCTCATCCTAAAAGCGCCGCTGGGGGTTTGACCTCCCCTCGCGGGAATCCTATCGTGAATAGGTACCGCTTAGTCGGAAAGGAACACCATGGCCACCCCCACTGCACCCGCCCAGCCAGCCCTCAAGAAGACCGCCCTGAATGCCACTCACCGTGCCCTCAAGGCCAAAATGGTTGATTTTGGCGGCTGGGACATGCCGGTCGAATACCCCTGTCCGGGAGGTGGACTCATCGCCGAGCATCTGGCGGTCCGTACCGGTGTAGGCCTGTTCGATGTGAGCCACATGGGTGAAATCCAGTTCCGCGGCCGGGGCGCGCTCGACGCCGTTCAGTACATCACCATGAATGACGCCTCCCGGCTGAAGGACGGCCAGGCCCACTACTCCGCCCTGCTCACGCCCCAGGGAACATTTGTGGACGACATCCTCGTCCACCGGCTCAGCGAAAACGACTACCTCCTGGTGGTCAACGCCGGAACCACGGAGAAGGATTACGCCTGGATTCGCCAACACGCCGGCACCCGGCATGGCGTCCACATCAGCGACTACTCTCCGTATTATTCGCAACTGGCGCTGCAGGGACCCCGCGCGCTCGAGACACTTCAGAAATTGACCAAGGTCGCCCTTTCCGAAATTAGAAACTACTGGTTCACCTGGGGCACCGTGGCGGGCGTTCCCAACGTGCTCATCGCCCGCACCGGCTACTCCGGCGAAGACGGGTTCGAGGTCTACACGCCCTCTGACGAGGCCACCACGGTAAAGATGTGGAACGCCCTGCTTGACGCGGGCGCGGAGTTCGGGATCCGCCCCTGCGGACTGGGCGCGCGCAACACCCTGCGGCTGGAGGCCGGCATGAGCCTCTACGGCCACGAAATCTCGGAAGACATCGACGTGTTCGAAGGTGGCCTCGACCGCTGGCTCAAAATCGACAAGGGGGACTTTATTGGCCGAGATTCCTTGTTGGCAGTGCAGCAATCAGGCGGCCCGAAGAGGAAGGTCATCGGCCTCGAAATGGTCGACCGCGGCATCGCCCGCGACGGGTACCCGGTGCTGGACTTGGAAGGCAGGGAGATCGGGGTAGTGACGTCGGGCTCGCCGGCGCCTTTCCTCAAAACCAATATCGCCATGGCGCTGGTGCCGACGGAAGTGGCTTCTAGTGGAAGCGATGTGCTGGTGCAGGTGCGCGCCAACCAGGTGCGGGCCAGGCAGGTGCCGCTGCCGTTCTACAAGCGCCCGAAGAAGTAGCTTGTATTTAAGAAAGGCCCTCATCCGAGGCCGAGTTGATCAGGCCGGGCGCGATCAAATCGGCTCAGGAAATCCTGGTTGGGATGACTCGGGAGAGGCGCCACTCACACCTGCATTACTTCCACTTCCTTGCGTCGCGACATCTCCTCCATCTTGCGGATCTCTTCGTCCGTCATCTTCTGCACTTCTTCCATCGCGCGCTTTTCTTCGTCCTCGCTGATCTTCTTTTCCTTGGCAAGCTTCTTCAGCGCATCGTTGCCGTCCCGGCGTACGTTCCGCACCGCGGTGCGATGCTCCTCGAGCACCTTGTGCAGGTGCTTCACCACGTCGCGCCGCCGCTCTTCGGTCATGGCGGGAACAGGAACGCGCAGGATCTTGCCATCGGAGATCGGATTGAACCCCAGGTCAGACGCCTGGATGGCCTTCTCCATCTCCTTCAACACCGTGGGGTCCCACGGCGAGATGAGGATCGTCTGCGCCTCGGGGGTGGACACCTGCGCCAATTGGGTGATCGGCGTAGGCGTGCCGTAGTAATCCACCTTCACCTGGTCCAGCATGTGGGCGCTGGCTCGACCGGTGCGAGTGGAAGCAAGGCTGGACTGAAACGTGGCGACGGCCTGGTCCATGCGCCGCCGCAGATCAGCATTCAAATCTTTCAGTGCCGGGATGCCGGCCATGGTCGAGACTGCCATCGTATCTTCCTCGCTGGAGAGAGCCAATTGCCAAGGGCCATTCTACTAAATGCCCACCGGGTGGGGTCGCCGGGGCAAGTCCGGACACTCCATTCGATCTCGCCACGCGGCCCTGTGACCGGCACATATCGCCCGCTCTCGTGCTCATGATGTACGCCGCGGGCGACGGCCGTGGTTAACCTGTCCTCATTCAAGATCCATTCCCGCATGGCAAACTCTTCGTGTGACCGAAGTGCCATCCGACCTTGAGCTGTACCACCAGCTCGCCTTCTACACCCTCGAACTCCATGACCCGGAGTTCATCCACCAGCACATCGTGGACGCATACGCGGTCCAGTACGCCGGCCCCGACAGCAAACCCATCGCCATCGTCTTCGGACTGATCGGCCTGTATCTTCATCTCGAAAAGAACTTTACCGGCCGCCAGGTACAGCTCGCCCACATGCAGATTGCTCGCCGGCGCCACCGGTGGGTCGCGCCGCCCCTTCCCGAGCAGCGGAGCGCCGCCATTGGGATCGCCGACGTCCTCGCCTGCCCTCCAGGCCCCAGTCGCAACGCGATGATTCGCCGCTGGTGCCAGGCAGTCTGGCAGGATTGGCAGCACGCGCGCCCCGCAATCGTCGCGCTGGCGCGCGGCCTGCTGAGTGTCGCAGATCACGTCCCTTAGGACCCACCCGGGTGTATACCAGTCG
>DASXXV010000267.1:0-3196 GCA_036502905.1 Occallatibacter sp.
GGCCATCGGTTCAAAGCCGATCGATGTGGAGGCGCAGCGCCACGACGTGCTGGTGGCCTGGGTCAGTCATCTGCCCCAGTTCACGGCCACGGCGCTGAGTTCGCTGCTGGAGGACCAGGTGGGCGATGCGCCCGAATTGAAGCACGTGGGCGGGCGCGCCCTGCGCGAGATGACGCGCCTGGGCGCAAGCCCGTTCTCCATGTGGCGCGACATTGCGCATACCAATACCGACGCCATCGAGGCGGCGCTGCTGGCACTGGAGCAGCGGATCGCCCACATTCGCGAGAACCTGCGGACACCGGCGCTGCGGGAAGAATTCGAGCGGGCAAATACGTTCCGGCGGGAGTAGAGGCTGGCTGGTCTTGGGCGACCCGTCTGTACCAGCTTACTGGTCACAGTCTGCGTGACTTCCACGGGTTGATCCGTCATCGTAGATGAGAACATCGGATCGAAGTCGCCGAGGTGCTTCCCCGTGCCAATTTTCTTCCGCGATCTCCATCGAGCCGCCCGTCAATTGCGCCATAGTCCCGGCTTCAGCCTGGCGGTCATTCTGATCCTGGCCCTGGGCATCGGCGCCACAACGGCCATGTTTTCGCTAATCGAAGCCATCCTGCTTCGGCCGTTGCCATTTGCCGATCCGGACCGCCTGGTGATGCTGGGCGAACACATCGGCTCCAGCCCAAGCACCGGGGTGACGGCTCGCGATATCCGGTTCTATACGCAGCAGACGAGCGCCTTTTCATCGATGGGCGGCTACGCGACTTTCTCCTTCGAGTTGTCCGGCGGGGAGCGGCCGGAGCAGGTGGATGCCGGCCGTTTCAACGCGTCGGTGTTTACCACGCTGGGCGTTCCGCCTGCGTTGGGACGCGTGTTCTCGCCGCAGGAGGAGGATGCCCATCAACTGCTCGCAGTCATCAGCTATCGACTGTGGCAGAACCGGTTTCATCGCGACCCGCGCGTGATGGGGACGTCGATCACTCTGGACCGCCAGGTTTACACGGTCATCGGCGTGATGCCGCGCAGCTTCGAGTTTCCGCTGGGACAGGGCACGCTGCATCCCACCGAACTCTGGATTCCGCTGAGTTCTACGCCCCTGGAATTAGCGGAAAAGGAAGCGGGCAATTTCCGCTACCAGATGGTCGCACGCATGAAGGACGGCCTGACGCTGCGCCAGGCCGCCGAGGATGCCGACCTCGTCTCGCGCCGCATCATGGAGAACTATCCCGCAACCATGCACGCCATTCACATTCGGGGCGACGTCACTCCATTACGCGAGTTCTTCATCGCCGATGTGCGCCCCGCGCTGCGCGCGCTTTTTCTGGCTGTCGGCATGGTGCTGCTGGTGGCATGCGTTAATGCGGCCGGCCTGTTCCTGGTCCGCTCCATCCGGCGGCGGCGTGACATCGCGGTGCGCCTGGCGTTGGGCGCGCGCTCCGGCGCCATCGTTCGCGAAGCCATCTTCGAAGGCATGCTGCTCAGCGGAATCGGCGCTGTGGCCGGACTGCTGGTGGTGGCGCTGGCGGTGCGCAGCGCACCGCAACTTCTGCCGGAATCGATGCCGCGCATCGAGGCCATCGCGGTGGATCCCGCGGTGGCCGGCTTTGCCATCCTGCTCGCCCTGGCGACCGGCGTTCTTTCCAGCCTTGCCCCGGCGTTCTCCGCGCTCCGCACCAACATGACCAACACCCTCAAGGAAGGCGCGAAGACTGCGACCACCAGCCACGCATGGCTGCGCTCGACGTTCGTCGTGATCGAGATTGCCGCCGCGCTCGTTCTGCTCAATGTGTCCGTCGCCTTTGTCCGCAGCTACGAGAAGATGCTGTCCGTCGACCCCGGATTTCGTCCCGACAATGTGCTGGTGGCTGGCTACCTGCTGCCGCTGCCGCAATACCCCACCGGCGCCTCCGTGGAAGCCTTCAACCGCGCAGTGACGGAAAAACTGGCTGCCGCTCCGGGCGTGACCGCCGTCGGAATCGGCAGCAGCCTGCCGGCTTTAGGCCTGGGCGGCGGATCGGCATATACCGTAGAGGGCGAGCCCGTAAATCAGTGGAAGCTGAAATTCTCCATGTTCAACCTTGTCGATGGAGACTATTTCCCTGCCATGGGAATTCCCCTGCGCGACGGCCGGCTCTTCACCGACAGCGATCGCGCCGACACGCCGGCGGTCGTCATCGTGAACGAGTCGATGGCCAAGCATTGCTGGCCCGGGCAGCGCGCTGTCGGCAAGCGCCTGCACGGAGGCAATCCCCAAAAGGGCCTGCCGTGGGCCACCGTCGTAGGAGTGGTTGCGGACACCAAGGGCGGCGCGCGCGACCAGCCAGACGGCGATCAGTGGTACATTCCGTTACGCCAGCCCGCCATCCTCTTCGGCAATGACTACAAAGATCATCTGACCAACGCCGGCGGCGGCTACCTTGTGGTTCGCTCGACGTTCGCACCGGAGCAGATGACCAGGACCATGCGGGCCACGGTGGCGAAGATCGATTCGCGGCTGGCCCTCGAACCCATTCAACCGATGAACGCCGCGCTTGCGAATGTCGAAGCACCGCGGCGGTTCAACACGGAATTGATCAGCGGGTTCGCCATCGGGGCCCTGCTGCTGGCGATCTCGGGAATTTACGCGGTGGTGGCCTTCTCCGTCTCGCTGCGTGCCCAGGAAATTGCTATCCGGCTCGCGCTGGGCGCGCAGCGCGACAGTATCGCGCGCCTGGTCCTCGTATCGGGAGCAAAGCTGGGACTGGCAGGGTGTGTCCTGGGCGTGCTTGCCACGTTCGCGGCTTCGCGCCTGGTAACGGCATTCCTGTTCGAGATCTCGGCAACCGATCCGTTCATCTACGCCGCTGGCGTGGCAATCATTCTCCTCTGCGTATTGCTGGCGTCGGCACTGCCCGCGGCGCGAGCCGCGGCGGCGGATCCCATCCAATCCCTGCGAACGAGTTAGTGTGGTGTCCCCGAAGTACTTTGGGAAGCAACTGCAGTCACACATGAAACGTGGTTCCACCCGAAACCATGAAAATGGAACTGCGGACCCTTCACTACGTTCAGGATGACAAACTTAAATAAGGTGCGAACTTAAGGGATAGGACACAAGTAAGTCGCCGCACAAAAGGCAAAGGGGCGAACCATCCCGATCGGGACGTCGCCCCTTGCATTCCGTTTTGGCGAAGATCCGGTTCGGATTCCGGATCACAACTTA
>DASXXV010000268.1:0-8116 GCA_036502905.1 Occallatibacter sp.
CGCAGATTGGCCGAAAACAGCAGTTGAGAACTCAAGACAAGGATCAACGACCACAGCGCTGCACGCGCCGCAAAGCGGTACATAGGCCCTCCGAGGAACGTACTAGAAGCCAGAATGAAATCGGAATGGATCGGGGAGGGAGGTCCTCGCAGCTGTTCTTCAGATGGCGCATGCGCCGCTGTGGTTGCCTGGAGGTTGGAATTCAGTGGCTTCGTTCGAGTGGCTGCGGACGAATGGGGAAACTAAAACTGGAGAACCCATTCAGCAGTTCAACGGCATGCATTTGCTGCCGAAACGACACTGTCTACGGGGGATTTCGGGAGAATTCGGGCGACGATAGATCAGTCCGCGGCGACGACGGCTTTTTTGTGTGCCCGCTGGGCGGGACGCCTTGCCGCGGGCTTCGGAGCGGCTGGCCGGGGGATGGCGTCCAGGTCCGTCTTGCCCTCCGCCAGTTGCATCAGGAAATCCTGGCTGGAGAAGGGCGGACCATCCTTGATGGTCTTATAGGCGCGGATATAGCTGCCATCGGGTTGGAGAAGGCGTGCTTTGACCGTATCGGCCAGCAGGGCGGGAAGAATCTCGTCGTGGATGCGCGCGCGGGCGGCGGCATCGCGCACCGGGAACACCACTTCGCAACGTTCGAAGAGGTTGCGGGGCATCCAGTCCGCCGAGCCGATGTATATCTCGTCATCGCCGCCGTTAGCGAAGTGGAAGATGCGCGAGTGTTCCAGAAAGCGGCCGACGATGGAACGCACGCGAATCCGGTCCGAAAGGCCTGGAACTCCCGGCCGCAGGGTGCAGACGCCGCGGATGATCAGGTCCACTTCCACCCCGGCCTGCGATGCCGCGTACAGCGACTCGATCGCGCTGGGCTCGAGCAGAGCGTTCATTTTGGCGATGATGTGCGCCGGCCGACCGGCTCGCGCGTGCTCCATCTCCCGCCGGATTAAGCCCAGGAAACTCTCGGCCATGGTGAGGGGGGCGACCAGCAACGGGCGGTAATCATCGATTTCGGCATGCGCCGTCAGGTAGTTGAACACCATGTGCACCCGCTCGGTGATCTGCGGGTCGCTGGTCAAAAGGCTCAGGTCAGTGTAGAAGCGGGCAGTCACCGGGTTGTAGTTGCCTGTTCCCAAGTGGCAATAACGGCGCGTGACGCCATCCTCATCGCGGCGGACCAGCATGGCCAGCTTGCAGTGCGTTTTCAGGCCTACAACTCCGTGAAAGACTTGTACGCCCGCGTCTTCCATGCTGCGCGCCCAGCGGATGTTCGAAGCCTCATCGAAGCGCGCCATCAACTCGACTACCAGCGTGGTCTCCTTGGTTGCGGCCGCATCGATCAGCGCCTGGAACATTGGCGAGTTCTCACTGGTGCGATACAGGGTCTGCTTCATACTGACCACGGCGTGGTCTTCCGCTCCCAACTCGATAAAGTTCACCACGGGGTCATATGCGTCGTAGGGATGGTGGAGCAGAATGTCGCGGGTGCGCAAATCCTCGAAGATATTCGTAGCCTTGCGGCTCAGGTGCAGCGCCCGGGGCGTGAACGGCGGATACTTGAGATCGGGGCGCTGGATGTCGCTGTAGAAGTACATCACGCGCGACAGGTTGACCGGCCCCTCGCCGCGAAAAACCTGGTCCTCCTCGAGTTCGAAATTGACGCGGAGGCGCTCAATGATGTCGGGGTGAGCGCCGGTTTCGATCTCCAGGCGGACGGAGTCGCCTTTGCGCCGATTGTGAAGTTCCACGCGAATGGTTTCCAGCAGCGAGCGCGCTTCTTCCTCTTCGAAATAGAGGTTGGAATTGCGCGTTACGCGGAACGCGGCATGGGCCAACACTTCGTATCCGCGATACATGCCGCCCAGGTTCTTGGCGATCAGATCCTGCAGCAGCAGGTAGTCGTTGCAGCCGTCGTCGGCCGGGAGGCGTACGAAACGGGGCAGAGCGCGCGGGACAGTGACCACCCCGAGCACCTGGGGGCTGGAACTGCGGCGCTTGGGCCGCAGCAGCAAGGCCAGGCAGAGGGCCTTGTTCAGTACGCGCGGAAAGGGATGTGCCGGATCGATGGCGATGGGGGTCAGGAGCGGGTCGACCTCGCGCTGAAAATAACTTTGCGCGAAATCATGCGCCTCATCGTCCAGTTCGTTCCACTCCAGCAGGCGGATGTTCTGCTTGCGCAACTCGGGGAGGAGGCGGTCGTTCCAGCAGGCGTACTGGGCGTCCACGAACTTGTGGATGTCGGTCGTCAAAGCGGAAAGCGACTCGTCCGGCCGCAATCCGTCGTATCCCGGCTCACGGTAGCCGTCCTCGATGCGCTGCATCAGCCCGGCCTGGCGGATTTCCACGTATTCGTCGAGGTTGCTGCCCGTAATGGCCAGGAACTTCACCCGTTCGAGGAGGGGATTGGCGGGGTCCTCGGCCTCTTCCAGGACGCGCCGGTTAAATTGCATCCAGGAGCTATCGCGTCCGTTGAAGAGTTTCTGTTTTTTGGCCGTTTTCGCCGCCATCGGATCCGTCCAGTTGCCGAAGTTCGTAGTTGGCAGTCTACAGCGTTTCCCCCTGGTGCGGCAGAGGGACGTCAAGATTGCCATATGGCACTTGAATCAAAACAGGCACGCACCCCAAAGAATATTAACGGGACGCTAAAAGCGGGGAAAGTCGAAGCGCCGGCCAGCTTGCGGATTGCGCCAGTTCCGCCGCCGTGACGATTTGGGCGGATTGACCCGGTTCGCCTGCGGGGTGGAGGATAGAGTAAGGACGAACCGGCTTCCATCCCGCCGACCAGGAGCGTATTCGATGCCCAAGGAAACCCCTACTCCCAATTCCAGCCCCATCCCGCCGCAGGCCGTGGCCGAGGGTGCGACCGAGTCTGCCGAGAAGGTGCGTGGGTTGCTGGACGGCAAGCCCAAAGACGAAGCGATCGTGGCGGGGGCGCTGGTAGGAATGGACAACATGTTCGACCTGATCGCCGCGGGCTTGTACAGCCTTGCCTCCATGCTGGTGGGCGAGGGAGAGGACAGCATGCGGCTGGTGGAAACCGCGGTCGCGAAGGCAGAGGTTTCGGCCTGTTCCAGCGCCGAGGCTGCGCACCGCGCAAGCCGGGTTGCGTTGGCTACGGCGGCTATCGAATTGCTCGCCGGGCGTGATCCGAAAGGTCTGGCCGCGCCGGAGAACCTGGAACACGCGGTGACCTGCATTGAAGACGACGACCTGGACGCGGCGGCCGAAGCCCGTGAATCCATGGAGCGGATGATCGCCGGCCCCGACCGGGACCGCGTACGGGCCTGGCTGGAGAGCCTGCCTACTGCGCTCCGGACGATCTATGTCCTGCGGGCGGTGGCTGGATGTTCAGCGGCCGATACAGCGGGCCTTCTTTGCGCTCACGGCGGACCCCGGGCCGCCGGGTGGACACCGGAAGCGGTTCGCGAGCTGTTCCGCCAGGCCCTGTGTTCCCTGGCCTCCCAACTGATTCACGCCACGGCTGGACAATAACGCAAGAACCAAACAACGCCTGGCGGAATGGGCGCGGCTGGGCCGGCGTTCACGACATGCGGAACATGCTTTCCGTTCCTGCTGAGCTGTCCAGCGGAGCAGATTTTCAGGCTCGGTTGCGTTCTTGTCGCTCGCTCCAATGGCCCATGCCTTTAAACTGTTTAGGAAGCTTGCCGTCACCCGTCTGCATCCATTAGTGAGCCAACATTTTGGGGCGTCGGCCCCGTGCTTCACTTCTCGTGAGGCGAGAAATCATCGATGCCGTCAGAATCTTCTGAAAAAAACGCGAACTGTAGCTGTGTCCGCAAACTTTGGCTGGATCTCGCAATAGTGTCGGTTGGCTTGATTTCCGGCTTTTCAGCCATTCCACTGGGGGCTCAAACTGCCCCCGCCGCTCCTGTCGCAGCCCAGACTACTCCTTCCAGTTTCCAGGGCAGCGTTCAATCGGGCGAGGCTTCATCGCAGTCTCTGGATCTCACGCTCGACGATGCCATTCAGCGGGGACTAAGAAATAACCTCGGCGTCATTCTCAGTTCGACACAGACGGCCGCGGCTCGCGGCCAGCGCGTGAGCCAACTCCAGTCGCTGCTGCCGTCGGTGGACGCCGACTTCAAGCAAGCCCTGGCCCAGGTTGATCTTGCGGCGCAGGGCCTGCGGATTCCGGGATTTCCAACGATTGTGGGGCCCTTCGGATACCAGGACCTCCGCGCTTCGCTCGACTGGTCGGTGGTCAATGTCAACTCGCTGCGCACCTATCTGGCCGCGAAACACAACTTCAATGCCGCGCAGCTTTCGGCGCAGGATGCGCGCGATCTTGTCATCCTGACGGTCGGCAATGCCTACCTGCTGGTTCTTGCGGATGAATCCAACGTGTCCAGCGTGGAGGCCCAGGTGGCCACATCCAAAGTCTCGCTGGACCAGGCGGTGAACAGCCACCAGGCCGGCACGGCGCCGCTGCTTGATGAACTTCGCGCCCGGGTCGACTACCAGACCCTGCAACAATTGCTGATCGCAGCTCAGAACTCGCTGGAGAAGGACAGGCTGGCCCTGGCGCGCACCATAGGCCTGCCGCTCGCCCAGAAGTTCAACCTCGTCGACAAGGCACCCTTCGCGGCATTTGACCTGATCGACGTGGACGCCACTATCAAGCAGGCCCATGCCAACCGCAAAGACCTGGCCGCCTTGATGGAACAGACCAGGGCCGCCGAGGAACAGCGCAAAGCAGCCACAGCTGATCGTTACCCAACGCTCAAGGCCGACGTGGACTACGGCGTGATCGGCGTCAATCTGAGTCATTCGCATGGCACGGTGAACGCGACCGGAACCGTCAGTGTGCCGGTATTCAAGGAATTTGCGCTGCGCGGCGAAGCGGAACAGGCGCAGTCGCAACTCGATACCCAACGCGCGCAGTTAAGCGATATGAATGCGCAGGTGGAGGCGGACGTGCGCGATGCGCTTCTTGACGTGGCTTCCGCGCAGCGCCAGGTGGAAGTGGCGCGCTCCAGTGCCGACCTTGCCAACGAGGCCCTGAGCGAAGCCCAACAGCGCTATGCTGCCGGTGTCAGCGACAATCTTGCCGTCAGCCAGGCGAC
This sequence comes from Occallatibacter sp., assembly GCA_036502905.1. Taxonomy (GTDB): domain Bacteria; phylum Acidobacteriota; class Terriglobia; order Terriglobales; family Acidobacteriaceae; genus Telmatobacter. Next base: position 5,088 of record DASXXV010000268.1, read on the forward strand.
GCAATCCGTGGCGCAGGCCAACAATCAATACGTGTCGAGTCTTTATCGGCACAATATTGCCAAGCTCGGCCTGGCGCGGGCGCTGGGCGCGACGGAACACTACAAGAGTTATTTGGGAGGAAAGTGAACGTGGCGGATACGACAACAACTACCGCACATGTCGAGCCGGATACGACTACAGAGATCGTACAGCCGCGGTCCCGCCGCAGGGGCATCATCATCGTTATCGTAGCCATTCTCATCGTCGCGGGCCTGGCCCTGTGGTGGCATTCCACATTTACGGAAGATACCGATGACGCGCAGGTGAACGGACACCTGATCCAGGTCAGCTCGCGCATCGCCGGACAGGTGCGGAAGGTCTATGTGGACGAGAATCAGCAGGTGAAGAAAGGCGATCCGATTGTGGATCTCGATCCGCGCGACTTTCAGGTTGCGGTGGAAAACGCCAAGGCTGCCCTGGCCAGCGCCCAGGCGAATGCACTGGCAGCCAACGTAGCTGTTCCGCTGACCACTATCAACGTGGGCAGCGCTCTGACTGCCGCCACGTCCGATGTGAGCGGGTCTCATGCGCAGGTTTTGCAGGCGCAGCAGCAGCAGCAGGCCGCGCACGCGCGCGTTCTGCAGGCGCAGGCCAACAATGCCAAGGCGCAAGCGGATCTCGAACGCTACAAGCCGCTGGTGGAGAAGGACGTCATCAGCAAGCAGCAGTACGACGGGGCAGTGGCCGCGGCGGCTGCGGCAGCTGCGTCAGTGCAGGATGCGCTGGCCAGCGAACAGGCTGCCACGGAAGCCGTACGCGTCGCTCGGGATCGCGAGACGGGGTCCCAGGCCAGTCTCAAATACGCTCAGACGGCGCCTCAACAGGTAGCTGCGCAGAATGCCAAGGCCAAACAGGCCGAGGCGCAGGTGCAGCAGGCCCAGGCGCAACTCGACCAGGCCATGCTCAATCTCAGCTACACAAAGATCACCGCCCCCGAGGACGGCATCATCACCCGCAAGAGCGTCGAGATCAACCAGAATATCTCCGTCGGCCAGAACCTGCTGACCCTGGTTTCACTCGACGACATCTGGGTGACGGCCAATTTCAAGGAGACCCAACTGCGCCACATGACCGCGGGCCAGCCGGTCGAAATTCAAGTGGATGCGACCGGGAAGTCCTACCACGGCAAGGTGACTCAGATCGGCGGCGCCACAGGCTCTGTGCTCTCGCTGTTCCCACCGGAAAACGCGACGGGCAATTACGTGAAGGTGGTTCAGCGGATCCCGGTGCGCATTGACTTCACCGATCTCGCTCACGAAGACCCCAACCACCTGCTGCGTCCAGGCCTCTCAGTGGAACCAAATGTGCGGGTGAAGCAGTAAAGACAGCTAGCCGGCTCCCAGCCTCTACACTCCAGCAGATTGGGGGATTCTGCGCGTTCTCGGCTGGCGACATTGTCGGACGGATACTGGATGGTGGGTTGCTCGTGAAGCTATGTCGATCCTGAAACGCTCCAACATCGCTGCCGCGTTCGCACGCGGGGGCTTTCATGCCATGAGGTTCATTGAGCGAGGCATGAATAGAAAACCGCCCGACGTGGATGGCCTTCGCCACGCCCGGCGATTCCTTTTTCTGGAATATTCGCCTGCTCTCGGCACCAACGTACACGCGACTCCCATCTTCGAGGCTCTCAAGCGCGCTGTTCCCGACGCGGTCACGATGGTTGCGTGCAGCCAATTGGCTTTCGAGGTGTTTCGCCATAACCCCTTTATCGATTACCTGGTCGAAACGCCCAGGCCTCCGGTCAGCGCTCTGCTGGCCATCCGCTCGTTGCGAGAACACCTGAAGGCGACGGGTTTTGTGCCTGACCTTGTGGTCACCAGCAAAGGCAACGAACAGAGGAGCATCGCCCTGCTGGCTTTTCTCGCCGGTAAAGCTACACGTTTGGGATACACCTTGGCTCCTGAACTGTACGACGTTGTCTTGCGGGCTGATCCCGAGCAGAGCCTCATCGATAACAATATGAGAGTCATCGAGGGCCTGGGGTATCGAAAGGACGCCCCTGAGCCGCGCGTCGCGTTCGGCCCGGAGGAACTAAGGTATGCGCAGAGCCTGCTGGCAACGGCCGACATTGACAGGCCGCGGGTTGCGTTCATCACCCAGACAAGCCCCACGCAGCGTAAGAGCTGGCCTGTGGATCGTTTCATCGCGGTGGCAAACCACGTTACGCGAATCCATGGCGGGTGCGGCGTCTTTCTGGGAACCGGCAAGGAAGCGGGACCCATCGAAACCCTCTGCGCCGCCGTCCAAGGCAATACCATCTCGTTGGCCGGGAAGACTACCATTTCGCAGGTGGCCGCCGCCCTGAGCCTATGTGACTACGCCATTTCACTTGATACTGGCAACATGCACATCGGGCGCTCCGTAGGCCTGCCCATGGTGATCCTCGCGCCGGCCTGGCAGCCGGCGATTGAGTGGCTTCCGCTCGGCTTTGACCAATACAGAATCCTGAAGGGAAACGACATACCGCAAGCGACCCCCGATTACGTCATGAACGAAATGGGTGTCCCCGAAGTTATTGCGACGCTGGACGATCTCTTTGCGCGTTATCCAGTATCAGCCCAGAGCAGGGAAGACCGAATCCGGTGCAGGCTCGCGCACGTCGCCCCTGGATCCCGGCGCCCATTGACTTGAACCGGCGGATACTTCTACATAGCTCGTGACTCGCGGTTTGTCCCAGGCGTAATTCTCGGCCAACGACCCTCCACAAATGCTATTGGAGTTGTTCGAGGATTGCGTCCACCATATAGCGCAGCGCCCCGGCGGTCACTCCATTAAATTCCACAGCGGAATGGATGGGTACACCCGCGGTTCCATGTGCGGTTACGGTCGCGGTGGCATTGCTGTAGGCATTGGTGCAGTCCACCGTCTGGAGCTGGCTCACGGCGTGCCCGGGGATAGGAGAGACAGACGCATTCAGTGTCAGGCTTCCTGAATCGCACCGCGACTCGACGAATAGGCTGATGGTCAGACGGAACGTTCCATCGTT
>DASXXV010000269.1:0-2877 GCA_036502905.1 Occallatibacter sp.
GAACCGCAAAGCGGCAAACAGGTGTTCACCGTAAAGGACCTGTCCACCGCCGAACCCGAACCCACTTATTTCGAAGTGCCGGCCGGCTATACCGTCGTGGACCACCGCCACGAAGTCGTCGGGCCGGATTCGTCCTCAGCGCCCAGGTAAGGCTCACCATCGCTATAAGCCGGCTTTAGTTGCCTTCCCTCATCGCCGGGCGGTCGCGATTTCTATCATGGAGATCAGGAGTTCTTCCCATGCCAGACACAGCAGAATATCTCGCGCGGATTCGCGGCCTTGCCCCATCCGACGACCCCCTGCAAGCGCAGCGTCGAAGCCCCGAAATCGTCGCCGGCCTTATTGCGGGCGCAACTCTCAAACAACTCACCGACCCGCCGGCCCAAGCCAAGTGGTCGATCGGGGAAATTCTCGCCCACCTCGCCGAAGACGAAATCGCCACCGCGTGGCGTTACCGGCAGATGGTGGAGCAGGATGGAGTCGCCCTCGCGGGTTTCAATCAGGACTTGTGGGCGCGGCTGGGTGATTACCGCTCCCGCGCGCCCCAGGACTCTCTCGCGCTTTTCCGGCTGCTCCGCATCGCGAACCTCAGTTTCCTCCAGCAGCTCTCACCGGAACAGTGGCAATCCTGCGGAATTCATGCCGAGCGCGGCCGCATCACGGTGCGGGACCTCGCCGCACACATGGCCGGACACGACGCCAATCACGTCGAGCAGATTCGCAGGATCCTGGGCGCGGCATAAACCAGTTGCGGGGCCCCTACAACCCCGCCCGCGTCTCCTCCGCCATGTAATCCACCACCGCTTTCAGGTCGCCATTGGTTTCTTCGAACACCTTGAGCTGGCGGTCGGCCCCGGTGCCGGTCTGCAGAATCTTCCGGACCCCGTCGATGGCCTCGCGGCTGCCGAGCTCGTCGACCACCGGATCGATCAGCGCGAGATACTCCTCGATCAGGTCGCGCAAGGGGACCTCCTGCTGCTTGCCGAAATCGATGAGCTGGCCGTCGAGTCCATACCGCACAGCGCGGAATTTATTCTCCATCAGCAGCGGCCGCGCGTACTGCCGGAAGTCCTGATTGGCCTCGTGCAGCTTGTACAGGTATGCTGCAGTTGCCTGGATCAGGGCCGCAATCGCCACGCTCTCTTCGGCCCGCAGCGGAATATCGCACGCCCGCACCTCCACGGTATTAAAAAACGGATGCGGCCGGATGTCCCACCAGATCTTCTTCCCGTTATCGATGCACTTGGTGCGCACCAGCAGGCTGACGTAGCTCTCGAATTCGGAATAGCTGGAGAACGCGTCGGGAATGCCGGTCCGCGGAAAGTTCTCGAACACCTTGGCGCGATAGCCTTTGTAACCCGTGTTCAGGCCTAGCCAGAAGGGCGAATTGGTGGCCAGCGCCATGATGTGCGGCAGAAAATAGCGCATCGAATTCATGATGCGGATGGCCGCCTCCCGGTCCTCGATCCCCACGTGCACATGCAGACCGAAGATGAGGTTGGCGCGCGCGACGAGTTGCAGGTCCTTCACCACCTGGTGATACCGCGGGTCGGGATAGATCTGCTGGGTGCGCCAGTCGGCGAAAGGATGGGTCGCGCCGGCCACCAGTTCGAGCTTGTGCTCGCGCGCCAGCTTGATCATCTCGCGGCGCAGTTCATAGATGTCCTCCCGTGCCTCGTCGATGTTGCGGCATACGCGCGTACCCACCTCCACCACCGAGGTGTGCATCTCCGCCTTCACGCGCTCCTCCAGGCGCAGCTTGCCCTGCGCCAGCATTTCCGTTTCAATGTGCGAACGCAGGTCGCGCGTCACCGGATCGATGGTCTGGTACTCCTCTTCAATGCCGAGAGAGAAGGATGGCCGCATGTACGCTCCTGGGGGAACAGCTTGCGGGCAATTGTAATGCAGCGGACAGGTCACAAAGTGACCCGGGCATTAAGGTGACGCGCCAGTGGTTCCCCCAGCATCCGACCTGGCGCCATTAACCCGCCAACTCCGCTAGCTCCGCTGCAGCCATACAGGCATACAATCGCGGTGTGCCGAACATGATCTACCAGGATCGCAGAGAGGCCGGCAGGGTGCTGGCGCAGGCCGTCGCCGACGCGCATTTGCCTGATATCGCGAACGCGATCGTGCTGGGCCTGGTGCGTGGCGGCGTCCCGGTCGCGTTCGAAGTGGCAACGGCTCTCGGCCTGCCGCTCGACGTCATGATCGTGCGCAAGGTTGGCGCTCCAGGGAATCGGGAATTCGCCATGGGCGCGGTCGCGTCGGCCGGCGCAAACGCCGCCGCCGGCGCAAACGCCGCAGCCGGCGCAGTCGCCGCAGTCGCCGCGGGCGCAGTGGTGCTCAATCCCGAGGTAGTGCGGGGCTTCGGCGTCCCCGAGGAAAAACTCCGGCAACTCATCGACGAACAAAAACATGAGATCGAGCGCCTGGAGAATCTCTATCGTGAAGGCCGCCCGCCGGTGGAGTTCGGCCACGGAGGCGTAATCCTGGTGGACGACGGCCTGGCGACTGGGGCCAGCATGCGTGCCGCAGTGAGAGCGGTGCGCCCCCGCGCCAAACTGGTCACCATTGCGGTTCCGGTAGCCGCGCGCAGCACCTGCGTGGAACTCGGCAAGGAAGTCGACCACGTGGTCTGCCCCATGATGCCCGAGCCTCTGGAGGCAGTGAGCCTGTTCTATCGCGAATTCGGTCCGACCAGCGACGACGAAGTGCGGGCGCTTCTCGCCGAGGCGACAGGGCGCCAGCGAACCGGCGTCAGGGAACAGAGATCAGAAACGCGCGGTTAGGATTTTTCCCGCACAGAGGTTGCAAGTTTACTTTCAGGTCCTGCCGATCCATTCCCGCCCTTCGCTTTCTTCGCCGGAGCAGCCG
>DASXXV010000270.1:0-7955 GCA_036502905.1 Occallatibacter sp.
TTGGTGAAACCTCTGTGAACTCGGGAACAACTGCATGCTGGCGTACATTGAGCGCCGGGCCGAAGTCTCAACCCGGTCGAACTGTACGGAATATAGGCCTCTGAAATCACGATTGGCAATGGTCGGCATCACCAAGTACACAAAAAGGTAGCTTCCCCTATAAAAACTCTGTTTGCTGCAGAACAAAGGGATTTCATGTCATGAAAATTGTCGGATAATGACCACTTTCGTCCTGAAAACGTCCCCCCTCGGGCACATTTGATTTCCCCTGGCCAGACAACCGCGGGCCTGTGATGTTTCAACCCGTAGTCGATTCGATCTGGACCTGTCACCACCTGGTCAGATCATTGGACACGGTACGCCTTGCTGCCATGAGCCGGAATGGTAAGCGTCACCGGCTTCCAGGCCGCCGCCTTCTCCCCGGTGATCAGGTCGATCGACTGCTTCCTGTCCCGCAGCCCCATGTCTGCCCACGTGAAATGAACTGTGGCCGGCACCTCGTCGGCATTGAACAAGGCGCAAATGGTCGGCGAGTTCGTGCTCGATTCCATCGAAGTGAGCCACACGCGTACTGCCAGAAGTCCCGGCGGCCGATTGGTTAATTCGTGACTGTCGGTGGCTTTCTGGTTCACCGCCAGCAGCCCTTTGTTGGTCATCAGCGAACGCGTGAAGTCATCCAGCTTGGTCAGATTGCCACCCATGATGAGCGGCGAGCGCGAAACCGCCCACAGCGTGAACTCCGTTCGCTGCTCCTCCTGCGTGTAACGCGACCGCCGCGGATCGCCCCAACCGGGATGAGGCGTCAACGCTCCCTCCGGCAGCATGTCCGGATCGGGCCAATTGCCGGGTTTCGCATACGCCTGCCACTGGGCGATACGGTCGAATTCCTGGCTCAACCCGAACGGAAACTCGCTGCCGTCCTCGCGCCGCTTTGACGCCCACACGTCCCAGTGATCGTCGGTTACGCGCCACATTTGCGCGTACCTCGCCACCTCAGTCGCATGCTCCACCTGGGTCGGCCCGGGCGAAAGGCTCAGCACGATGGGACGGCCCGTTTTCCGGATCGCCTCCGCGATCTGCCGGATTTCCGTCGGCCGATACGGATGATCGCTGATGCAGTCCACCTTGATGAAATCGAGTCCCCAGCCCGCATACAGCTTCAGCATCCCGTCGTAATAGGCTTGCCCGGCAGGCGTGTCGCTGACCCCATAGTTGTCTTCGGCCCACGGACAAGTGGCCTGCACATCGGCCGCGTCCTGCGCATGAAAACTGGTTCCGGCAATGGGCATGTTCTCCTTCACCACCTGCTTGGGAATCCCGCGAAGGATATGGATTCCGAACTTGAGGCCCTGCGCATGCACCCAGTCTGCCAATGGCCTGAACCCCGCACCGTTCGCGGACGAAGGAAAGCGCCCCACCGCGGGGATAAGATTGCCGTTGGCGTCCCAGACGTACTTGCGGGCCTCCACTTTTTCGGCAAAGGGATCCTGCGCGTACCAGCCTTCGTCGATGACGGCATACTGCCAGCCGTACTGCTTCAGGCCCGCCAGCACCTTCACGTTATCCCGGTACTGGGTTTCGTCGATCGTCAGCCCATAAGCGTCCCAGCTGTTCCAGCCCATCGGCGGCGTCGGAGCCACGGACTGCGGTGCGGCATGTATACGGGCAGTGATGGCAAGAACAACAGCGCAGAACAACCGGAATCGAGGCATGACGAAACGTATAGCACACCACCGCAAAACCCACCCGTGATGCCCGGAAAGGGCGCGACCCCGGTGCCCTGGGTACCCAGGCCCGGCGCGTCTCTGTTTTTCAGGCCTGACCTGGGATACGAAGCTCGTCCACCGCACACTGCCCCGCGTTCGATCTAGATCTCGATCTTTGAAAACCGATATGCGCCGATCACCAGCAGGATCGCGCCCACCACTGCCAGCACAAGCGCGTCAAGCCGCGGATCGAAAGCGGCGTTGGGCGATCCCAGAACGTTGCGCAACCCGTCGATCCCATACGAGAGCGGGTCGGCACGAGTGATGTATTTCAGGATGTTGTGCGCGTCATTCAGGGGAAACATCGCGCCCGACAGGAAGTATATGGGCAGGACCAGGAAGTTCATGATGAGCTGAAATCCCTGCATGTCCTGCAGGCTCGACCCGATGGCGACGCCCAGCGCGGCGAACAGAAGGGCGATCATGATCATGAATCCGATGGCAACGGGAATGGTGGAAATGTGCGCGGGGCGGAACCCCGCAATGATACAGATCGTGGTTACCAGCAGTCCCTGCATAATGGCCACAGTGGCGCCGCCCATGGTGCGGCCGATCATGAGGTGCAGGCGCGATACGGGGGCCACCAGCGTCTCCTTTAGAAAGCCGAACTGGCGATCCCAGAGCAGGCCCAGGCCAGAGAAAACAGACGAAAACAGGATCGTCATGCCGATAACTCCGGGAGCGACAAACTGCAGGTAGTCGCCATTGCCGGCGCGTTTAAACACCGGCCCCAGGCCGAAGCCGAGCACCAGCAGGTAAAGCATAGGCTGGCCGAGGGAGGCGACGATCTGCGTCCGCGACCGGAGATACCGCTTCACTTCCCGCAACCACAAAATATAGATCGCGCTCATCGTTTACCTCCGCTCCACATCTTCGCGAATTGCCGCATCATGGCCGCCGGGTCCGCGCTCTCGTCGCGAATGCTCGACCCCGTCAGCTTCAGGAATGCATCTTCCAGCGTTTCCGCGCCGGTCTGGTCCTTGATCTCCCGCGGCGTGCCCTGCGCAACCAGCTTGCCGTGATCGATCACCCCGATGCGGTGCGCCACGCGATCCGCCTCGTCCATGTAATGTGTGGTAAGAAATACCGTCACCTTCTCTGCCTCATTAACTTTCTTGACGATGGTCCAGAGCTGGTTGCGGCTCTGCGGATCGAGACCCAGCGTGGGCTCATCGAGAAACAGAATGCGCGGCGTGTGCAGAAACCCGCGAGCGATCTCCAGCCTCCGCTTCATGCCTCCGGAGAATTTCTTTACCTGGTCATTGCGGCGCTCCCACAATTCGAACAGCTTCAGCAGTTCCTCGCTGCGCTGGCGGCGAACCTTGTGAGGCACGTGGTAAAGAACCCCGTGCACCTCCATGTTCTCCCACGCCGTCAGATCGCCATCCAAACTCGGATCCTGGAAAACGATCCCGAATCGCTTGCGGACGTCATTCTGGCGGACCTGCGGATCAAGCCCGTCCAGTTCAATAGACCCGCCCGTGGGCTTCAGCAGCGTGGTCAGCATTTTGATGGTTGTGGTTTTCCCCGCCCCGTTCGGGCCGAGAAAAGCGAAGATCTCGCCCTCCTCCACATCGAACGAAACATCGTTCACGGCAGTAAACGAGCCGAAGGTTTTCACAAGATTGCGCACTCGGATCATTGAAGGCCCGACCTCCTCTGCGAATACAGCTGTTCAGTGTGACTACAGAATTATCTCGAGGACATTGCCGGCGGCAAACCTGCACGCGAACCAAGATTCATCGTGCACCATCCCTCCCAAGTCACGTCGTCCGGCTTGTTGAAAGTAGCCCATCCGAAGCGAAATTACAGCCTGTTTTTTCGTTGTCAGAAGAGGTATTCTAAGAATGGGAGGACGGCCCAACCTCCCTTCCGATAAACCCCAACATCCGTACCGATACACCTTGTTCGGTATCACTACAGGACTATTCAAGGCGATGGTCTGCCGCCAGGTACGCGCGGCCCTGGATTTGGGGACTCCCAACCCTTCGGCGCATTTTTGTTTTTGCGCCGAAGGCGGGCGCCTTATTTGCTATCTGCTCTCAGTGATCTTCCGGCGGGCCTTCGGGGTCGATGCCGGGCCCGGCAGGCCGCGTGTTCACCGGCTCCTCCGGCTCAAGTTCCTCCGGAGATGGCATGGGCGCATTCTGGCCGGGCTTTGAGCCCATCGCGGTTATCTTCATGGCCATTGCATCGGGCTGATCCGCCGGGGCTGGCCTTTCTCCCTTCAGAAGCAGATCCACCCGGTAACCCGCTTTTTTCATGGCAGCCATGGCGCCGTCAATCGATCGCTTGATGTCCGCAGCGGCTGCGCGCGTGGGAGCGGCCATGTTGGCCAGCTTCAAAAGCTCCGGCAATGCCAGCCACCAAAGCAGTTGTTCATACTGCTCGCGATTCACATACGAGTGACCATCCGCCTCATTGAAGCCCGTCAGCCACCGGACATCGGGATCCTGCCACATCGATGGCGGAATCGGCTGGGAAGTTGCGGGCGATGCGGCCGAGAATGCTTCCGAGGCGAGCGCTTCGGCGGCTGCGGCGAGCTTGCTATCCGACTTTTCCTTTGCCGAAGGCGTTTCGCGGCCCGCGCCCGATTCCATAAGCAGCAACAGCTTCACCCGCGCCGCCGCCCGCCAACCCTCTTCGCCCTCCAGGCCCATGCCTTGGAAGGCCTGTGCCAGCGGCTCCCGCAGGCGGAAACGATCGAATAAATCCCCGGCAGTGCGCTGGATATTAGCGCCGTCGACCGCCTCCGCCACCATCTGCAGCAGGCACCAGCTCATGACCGGACCCCACAGCGCCGTCCCCTCCACTTCGGGACTGGATGCCGGCAGTACGCGCCGCGCCGCGGTCGGCCATGGAGACGCCATCAGCGCCTCCACCGAAAGCAGCTTCATAGCATTGCGAAGGCACTTGCGATACACCGGCGCCAGCGATTCAGGACGCGTCGGATGCGCCTGGCGGCGTTCGCCCGTGAACCGTTGCCATGCCGCACTCACTGTTCCCAGGAGTTCCTCGCACCGTCCCCACGCCGTGTCCAGAACCTCGCTCCGCTTCTTGCCGGGCGTCTTGTCTGTAACCCCGCCCGCCCCCGGCACTTCCGCCGCGTCGGCAAACAGCCGGATTACGGCCGGATCGAGCGCGGAGCGCAACGCATGGTGCACGGGCTGCAGTTCGAAGTCGATCAGCGCATCTTCGAGACTGGCAACACCTCGCCCCGCAAGATAATCGCAGAGGCGGTCCCAGCTCTTGTCGGCCGTCGCGTAAATCTCCCGAAAATCGAGGAACACATAGCATTGGTAGGCGTGCAGGCCCACGGTGATACCGTGATCGGCCACATCGTGCGCGCGGCGCAGGTACTCGAGCCCGCTCAGCGAATCGCGCCAGCTCACGATCGAGCCGCGATCCTGCAGCCCCAGTCCTTCCCACAACGATCTCTGGCGAAGCTGTCCCGCCCCCTTGTCGGCATACGCCGCCGAGATGCGCACCGTCCCATGACTGGTTCCGTAGCGGTTGTTGTAAATCACCAGCGCGCGCTCCGGCCCGGTGCGGTTCGAGTACGCGAAGATGTTCTCGTCCACCGACCCGGAAGGCGTAAACAGGTCATACAGCAGAAAATTGGTGCTTTCCGCAAACAGCCAGCGGCGCTTCAGCAGCGGAGCAATCTCCCGGTTGTGCCTGTCTATCAGCCCCTGGTCCGGCCATTCCTCGTAGCGCGGCCGCTGGTACTCCATTCCATACTTCTCGGTAAATCCCTCCACCTGCCCGTGGCCGAACATCGGCAGCCCCGGCAGCGTGGCCATCATCACCCCCACGCCGAAGAACTTGTCGCCCTTGCCGAACTGGTCAATTGCCGTACGCTCATCGGGATTGCTCATGAAGTTCACGTAACGCTTCATAATGTCCGGGTCAAATTCAAGCGTGTTCTTGATTACCGACCGGTAGTTGGCATTGTCCTCGTCGCGCAGCATCACCATGAACGCGCTGTTATACACGCGATGCATCCCCAGGGTGCGCACGAAATACCCTTCCATCAGCCAGAAGGCCTCCGCCAGCAGCAGCGTACCCGGCACCTCGGCGGCCACTCGGTCCACCACTTCCCGCCAGAATTCATGCGGCATGTGCCGGTCGAATTCGGCCTGCGTCATGCTGTTCTCGGCGCGCGATGGAATGGCCCCGCTGGAGCCCGGTCCCGGAAACCACAGCCGATGGAAGTGGCGCTTGGCCAGCGTCATGGCCGCGTCAAACCGAATCACCGGGAAAAGGCGCGCCACGTGCAAAATCGTCTGAATCACCTGCTCACGCACCGCCGGATTCAGGTAATCAAGCTGCGCCGTGTCGTTCCATGGAAAGCTGGTGCCGTCGTTGCCGTGGTAGATGTAGCGAGTTTCTCCGCTCCCCTTGTCGCGCCGGCGGAAAACCACCGCGGCGTCGGTCTGCGTGTAGTAATGGTCGTCGATCTTGATCTCGACCCGGCCGTCCGCTGACAGGTCCGGTCCTTCAAAGCTGTAGGCCGGGTACGGCGATTCCCAGCGCGAGATGAACCACTCCGGATGCTCCACCACCCACGGCGAATCGATGCCCATATGATTTGGCACCATGTCGCTGGCCAGGCGGATGCCCTTCCGATATGCCCGGTCGCGCAGGTTGATGTAGGCCGGCTCGCCGCCCAGGTCCTCCGCAATGCGATAGTCGAACAGGGAATACGCCGACGCCACCGCGTCCTGGTTTCCGCACAGCAGCTTGATAGTCTTCGAGGCCCGGCTGCGCTCCCAGATGCCGATCAGCCATAGCGTGTTCATCCCGCGATCGGCGAGGGTCTGCAGTTCCTCATCGGGAATCTCATCCAGCCGGCGGATGTGCCGCCCGTAAAACCGGCTCAACTGCGCCAGCCACACCCAAGTGCTTTTGGCGATCATCGCCGTGGTCGGCATCCACGCCGTGTCGGCCGAGAACTTCTCGTACTCGTGCATCGGATCGCCGAACACCGGCACCTGCGCCGTGCTGCTGACCGATGGCCACTGCTGCATGCCCGCTTCCCGCCGCCGGCGCGCAGCCTCCTCCGCGGCGCGGCGCGCCATCGCCGCGGGCGTGTTGAACTGCATCCATATAGCCAGCTCTTCCTCGTGCAGAATTTCGCCCGCTATCTGCAGATGCCGGTCCAGCACGTCGCCAATCAACGGCTTCCACAGCTGGCGTACCAGGTCCAGTTGCTCGCGCAGCGATTTGGGCGACGCCGTCGCCGGGGCGCGAAGCAGTTCCACCAGGTTCATGGGCCTGGCCCCGGGCAGGGGAATCAGCGGCCGCGTCGCAAAGTACTCCGGCAGCTTCTGGGTCACCTGCCGGTACACCGTCTGCTCCGCCAGCGGCTTCTCCGCAAATAATTCCTCGAAGGGCTGAAAGGCCTCGTTGCGATTGGCGGTCCACAGTAGCAGCAGTTCTTCCAGCGCCGCCTCGCGATGCGGTATCCCGCCGGTCGAGCCCTGCAGCCATTGCTGCGGCGTCTCCTCTCCCCGAATCACACTCTGCCCCGGAAAATGCTGCACAAATGCGAGCAGGAGCTGGTCCAGGGCCTCGGGACTGGTCTGCTCGCCAAAGAATGACAGCGCGTCGGCCATCACGCTGCGGTCGAACTGTTCGCGATAGCGCGCGATCACCACGTGGCTGGCTTCATCAATCAGCCCCATGGCGAACAGGGACCCCGCATGAACAGCAACGTCTGGGTTCTTGTCCGCCTCCCGCACCAGGTTCATCTGGTGGGCGAACCTCCGGCACGCAGGCATATCGGCGAATACCACGTTGCCGTTGTAGGAGAAGAGCGTGTCGGGGAATTGATAGCGCTCGCGCGTCTCGCGCGAAATATGGAATTCCATCATATGAACCGAGCTCCGAAACCTGTTCCGCCAAAGAGATAAAGAATGTTCCCCGTCGCCTTAAGCTGCTTGGTCGATTACTGGCCCGGCGTTCTTCAGGGACATCATCAGGGCCCCGTTGCAAACCTCCGCAGCCCAGCGACCGTCTCCATCGCCGGGGCGGTGTTGCAGGAGTACATTAACACTCCGGGCCGCCGCACCGCTTCTCACCGTTCGGGTCGGCGGCGCCTCCGCACCGGCAGTCCGAACCGCCTTGAAATTGAGATGGATGCACGCCTGCGCGCGAGGATTGCTTTCCCGGCAGCCGCCTGTCGAT
>DASXXV010000271.1:0-11435 GCA_036502905.1 Occallatibacter sp.
GGGATCGTCCCCAGGGCCACGGCCCACAACAGGAGACACCCCGGCCTGAATGCCATTTAACCTCCACCTGGACTGGTCGATCGGGAGCAGTGGGTCCTTTCCCGCATTCCATTGGATGCCAGCGAAGGCCCTCGCAGTCCACGGGGGTTGCACCCCCGGTTACTTCACCAAACCCACTCATCCGCCCGCCATAACCCCAAGCGTTGGCAACGGGTGTCCTGTCCCTCAAGTTCGCCCCATATACAAATTTGACGTTCTGAGCAGAATTTGGCGCACCTCGTGCCACAAATGGAGTCGAAAGGATCCGCACTTGCCTTCAAAGTACTTCGGGGACACCACACCCACCGCGAGGAGCTTTACAATCAAGGCGCGCCGTTTCGCACCGTTACGCCAAGGCGCCACTCCCATCCCCAGGAGTTCGTCATGCCCGCATTGTCACAATCCGAAGCCGAAGCCCGCCTCCGATCCCTTCCCGCGTGGAAGATCGAGGCAGGCGAACTGACGCGCACCTTCTCCCACACGGATTTCCGCCAGGCCCTCGCGTTCGTGAACAAGGTGGGAGAACTCGCGGAGCAGGCCGGTCACCATCCCGATATCGACATTCGCTATAACAAGGTCCGCCTGGGCCTGGTCACGCATGATGCCGGAGGATTGACTGCCAAAGATTTCGATCTGGCTGGCAGCGTGGATAAACTGGCCTGATTGCTCCGCAATCTGGATCGTGCCTGAAGTGCTATTTTGTGGCATCTGCGGAAGGAATCCTGCGCGGCTTCACGGCGCCGCAATCCGAGCCCTTGAACACCGCGGAGGATTCCTGTGTCCACGTCATGGACCGCCCGTTTTCTGTGTCCCGGGTCCTGGAAACAAAACGGATCTTTCCGGTAACGTGATCCGCATCGGACCATTTCGACTCCACTGAACCGACGCCGTTGTAACCGCCCTTGCAGGACATATCGGCTTTGAAACTGTCTGACGCCTGCACCACGTTGGAAAGTTGGCAGTCCTTGAGCGATGGCGGCAGGATCACGCCATATTTTTCGATCAACTCGTGGGTCAGGCAGACCGGCAATCCACCCTCGGCCCCGCCAGGCGAAACTTTATTGCCCCGCGCCACAAAATTGCCCGAGGTCTCGCCCTGCTGCTGAATCTCCGTCGTGGTCGCCACCAGCCACAGGCCGGCCTTTTTGGTCTCCTGGGCCCAGCCCGCAGCCGCGGCAATCAGAAGGTAGTAGCCCAGCGTGCTCCAGATCCGCTTCATAACTTGCTCCTGCTTCTTGTGTTCCCGGAACCGCGGGCCTCGCGTTCCAGCTGCCCGGCATCTTCGCCGCGCAGATCTCCGCTATTTCGGAGAGCTCGCGGGCGCCTTCGGGGCGTTGTTGACGCACTCCGCGCCTTTGAACACTGCGCTGGAACTAGTCGTCCACTCGATAGGCTGCGTGTGCCCATCTACGTCCAGCGTACCGACGAAGTGGATCGAGCCAGTCACGTGCTCCAGGTCGGGAATGCTCGATTCGAGACTCCCCATCCCCTTCATCTTCCCGATGCACAGGTAATTCCCCGTCACGCTGCCCGGTTTCACCACTTTGTTCTGAATATGGCACTGCCCGCGCGACTGCGGCAGCAGGGCGCCCGCATCCACCATCTCCTGCGTCAGGCATACAGATGTGGTGTGCGATCCGCCCGCGGGTGGACCGCCGGGCGAGCCCGGGCGGACTGGGGCCTTCTGCCAGGTCATAGTGGTAGTTACGTCCCACTGCCCGGCCTTGCCGTTATGATGCGGTGCTTCCTTGTCCTGGGCAAAAACGATTACCGCCGCCGAAAAAAGAAACCACGCCAACGCGATTCCACCACCAGCCTTGCGCATCAATGACTCTCCGTTATCTCCGGTAATGACAGATAGCTTGCTTTCTAAGCTAGCGGAGCGCACCTATAACTTCTTTGCGCATCGGCAAAGATTCAGCGATATTGAATCGGGGGTGCGTCGAACTTGATGTTCGCCCATCCTTGCGACACCACACATCACCAGGATGGGCTCACGATCTGTGTTTAGTTGATCGGTGTTTAGTTATTGGGCGTTGCGCCCTGGCTCTGACCCTGCTTTTGCATCATCTGCTGGCGCTGGTTGAACATCTGCTGCATTTGTGCAATCCGGTCCTGGATCGCCTTGGACGGATCACCATTCGAATTCGGATCCAGGATGGGCTGAGCGACCGGCGTCATCGCGGTTGCCGCCGTGGGTACGGCGGCCGCTTCCACCGGCGCGGCCTCGCCCGGAGTTGCCGTGGCCGGAGCCGCATTCGTATCCGCTGGCTGCGCTGTCGACGCGGCCGTGGCTTCGTCCGCCGGGCTTGCGACCTCCGATTCCACCTGCGTGCCGTCCGCGTTCAGCGTCGCCGGATCCGGCTTGTCAAACTTCTGCATCTTCTGCCAGGCGCGGCGCCCGGCAGTCATGGGAATGTCGGTGGAAATACCCCCGCCGCTGCCCGGCTTTCCGGTCTCGTCGGCCCGCATGCTCAGCAGCACCTGTTCCACCTTGAGCGGGTTCGCCTCCGACGACTGGATTACATAGTTATAGGGAGTGCCGCTCAACAGCTGATCCAGAACCTCGCGCACCGGGCCCGGCCCCAGCTCCTCAAAGCTCCGAACCCGGCTGGCGCCCTCCGGCATATCGATTCGGGCCCCCGTGCACCCTTTCACCGCCGCAAGGATTGCATCCAGGTTTGAATTGTCCGCCGAAATGGTGAGCTCATCGCCGTGGCACGTGACCTTGGGCGCCTTGGGCGGAAGCTCAACCGGGCGCTTAGGCAGCTCGGGAGCCGGTGCCGCGACCGGCGCCGCAGCCGGCACAATCTGCGGTGCGGCCGCTGCCTCCGCGGGCTTCGCCGGCTTGGTCTGGGCGTTCACCATCGCAGCGGACAGCACTACCAGTCCGATCGGAAACAGCCGAATCCCGTGCATTGTCATGGTTCCTCCCATCACGCTTCGGACCTTGCCTGAACAGGCACGCGCGGCGCATCCTTGCTCGCTTCCCGCACTCCGGACCATACCAGTCCCAGCGGCCGCTTTCCATCCTCATGCACCGCCGCTTCCAGGCGCACTGGCTTTTCTGAAACGGTATTGCGCTTCCACAGCTCGTAAACCGCCGGATAAACCAGCAACTCGAGCACAAAGGAGCTGAAGATGCCGCCAATCATCGGCGCCGCGATGCGCTTCATCACGTCGGAGCCGGCGCCAATCGACCACATGATCGGAAACAGGCCGATGCACGTGGTGGCGAAAGTCATGAACTTGGGCCGTAGCCGCCGGGCGGCGCCGTCGAGAATGGCCTCCCGAAGTTCGCCCAGGGTCCGCAGGCGGTTGGCGGCTTTCGCCTCCGCGTACGAAAGATCCAGGTACAGCAGCATGAACACGCCGGTTTCGGCATCGATGCTCAACAACGCAATCAGTCCCACCCACACCGCAACGCTCAGGTTGTAATGCAGGATGGACAGAGACCAGATGGCGCCGATGGCGGAGAACGGAATCGCCAGCAACACAATCATGGTCTTCATCAATGAGCGCGTGCTCAGGTAAATCAGCAGCATCACGATTCCCACCGTGGCCGGAACAATCATGCGCAGGCGTCCATTGGCGCGCACATTCGCTTCGTACTGTCCCCCCCACTTCATGGCGTATCCGGCGGGTACGTGCACTTTGTTCTGCAGCCGCGCGCTGGCTTCGGCGATGTAGGAACCGGGATCGCGATCGGCAAGATCCACGTAAACGTAACCCGTGAGGAAGCCGTCCTCATCGCGAATCATGGCCGGTCCGCTGCGCACCTGGATGGTGGCCAGGTCGCTCAGCTGCGCCTGGTGCCCGGCGCCCGCCGATATAAGCACGCGGCCCAGCGCATCCTCGCTGGAGCGGAAGTCGCGCATGTAGCGGACGTTCACGGGGTACCGCTCCGTGCCTTCGTACACCGTCGAAACGTTGTCCCCGCCGATCGAGTTATCCAGGATTTTCTGCGCCTGCTCCATGCTGATCCCGTACTGGGCAAGCTTGTCGCGTTGCCAGACTACATCCAGGAAATATCCTTGGTTGGTGCGCTCCGCGAATACCCCGCGGGTGCCCCGGACGGAAGCCAGCGCCAGTTGAATCTGCCCGCCGATCTCTTCAATCTTCTGCGGATCGTCGCCGCTGATCTTCAATCCAACCGGGGTGCGGATCCCGCTGGTCAACATGTCGATGCGGCCCTTGATCGGCATGGTCCAGGCATTGCTAACGCCGGGCACGCGGATGGCGGCCTGCATCTCGTCGATCAGTTCCTCCTGCGACATCGTGTCCGCCGTGATGTGCCGGAAGATGCGCTTGGCCCACTCTGGAGCCCACGATGAATACCAGGTATCCACGTGCCGCCACTCGGAGCGAGGCTTCAGCGTGATCAGGGTCTCCAGCATCGACAGCGGCGCCGGATCGGTGGCCGTCTCCGCCCGGCCGGCTTTGCCCAGAACCTGGTCGACCTCCGGGAATTGCTTCAGGATCAGGTCGGTGGACTCCAGCACGCGCTTGGCCTGCGCAATCGAAATGCCGGGCAGCGTCGTAGGCATGTACAGGATTGCGCCCTCGTTCATCGGGGGCATGAACTCCGAGCCCAGCTCCATGAACTTGGGAACCGTCAGCGCCGCCACCAGCAGCACGCCGCCGAACAGGATACCCTTGTGGCGAAGCGTCCAGTCTACCGCCGGCTCATAAATGCGCATCAAGGTGCGGCTGATGGGATTCTTCTCTTCCGGCCGGATTTTGCCCACCAGCAGGCTGTTGACGATCTTCGCCAGCCAGGCTGGTTTGAATTCGAACGCCTTCACCCGCGTCAGCAACAGGCGCAGTGCGGGATCTAGCGTCAGAGTTAGCAGGGCAGCCGCGATCATCGCCAGGCTCTTCGAATAGGCCAGCGGCTTGAACATGCGCCCTTCCTGACCCTCCAGCGTGAGCACCGGCAGGAACGAAATCGCAATCACCAGCAGCGCGAAAAAGGTGGGGCCTGCCACTTCCTTGACCGCGGCCATCACCACATCGCGATGGCGTCCGGGGCGCCCCTGCTTCTCCCATTTCTCCAGTTTCTTGTGCGTCTGCTCCACCACCACGATCGACGCATCGATCAGCTCCCCGAACGCGATGGCGATGCCCGCAATCGACATCACGTTCACGCTGATGCCCATCAGGCGCAACGGAATAAACGAGATCAGCACCGCCGCCGGCATGGTAATCAGCGGAATAGAGGCGCTGGGAAAGTGCCACAGGAACACCAGGATGATCAGCACCACGGTGACCACCACTTCGAGAATCGTCTCCTGCGCGTTGCTTATGGTGTGGTGAATCAACTGCGAACGATCGTAGATGGGAACGATCTTGACGCCGGAGGGAAGAGAGGGCTCGATCTCTTTGAGACGGGCCTTCACGCGATCGATCACGTCGAGAGCGTTCTCGCCGCTCCGCATGATTACGATCCCCGAGACGACTTCGCCCTGCCCGTTCAGGTCCGCGACTCCTCGGCGCAGATCAGGACCGGTGACAACTTCACCCAGGTCCTTCACCCGCACCGGCGCCCCCGCTTCGGGGCTGGTAACAACCATGTTCTGAAAATCATCCACCGAGGTGGCGTATCCGCGCCCGCGCACCATGTACTCGGTGCCCCCGAAGTCGAGCAGACGCGCGCTGGTTTCGTTGTTCCCTTGCCTGACCGCGTCCACCACCTGGTTAACCGAGATGCCGTAGCCCTGCAGCAGCTTGGGATCGAGATTCACCTGGTACTGCCGCGTATAGCCGCCAATGGGAGCAACATCGGCCACCCCCGGCACGGAGCGCAGATGATAGCGCAGATACCAGTCTTCGTAGGAGCGCAATTCAGCAAGGCTGCGCTTGCCGGTTTCGTCAATCACCGCGTACTGGAACACCCAGCCGAGGCTGGTCGCGTCAGGACCCAGTTCGGTCTTCACGCCTTCCGGAAGCTTGCCGGCGACGGTTGCCAGGTATTCAGACGTGCGCGAGCGGGCCCAGTAGAGGTCGGTCTTGTCATCGAAGATCACGTAGACGTAGGAGTAGCCGAAATCGGAAACGCCCCGCACCGTCTTCACGTGAGGCGCGCCCAGCATGGCTGTAACGATGGGGTAAGTCACCTGCGTTTCGACCAGGTCAGGGCTGCGGTCCCACCGCGACATGATGATGACCTGCGTCTCGCCCAGCTCCGGAATGGCATCGAGACGCATGTGCGTCAGCGACCACCACCCAAAAACACAACCCACCGCGACCGCGAGGAAGATCGCTACCTTATTGCGAATTGACCATTCAATAATTCGAGAAATCACAGCTGAGATCTCCCCCCGGGGTACTACGTTTCATGCTTGCGTGAACTTCTCAGGGGCTAATGCCCTCTTTACCAAAACTGCATGCCGTCGCGATTCCCGGATCGTCAATTCATCCGGTGCGCCAATGCCGACTCCTCGGCGGGCGGCGCACCCGACGAAGCGCCCGTGGCGGCCGCCTGCAGGCGGCTCTCGGAATCCACCAGGAACGTTCCCGCGGAAACCACCATCTCGCCTTCGCGCAGTCCCTTCACAATCTGGACCCGGTCATCGAACCGCCATCCAATTTCCACTTCCCGCTTTTCAAAGTGTCCCGGCGAGACTTGGACAAACACCTGTTTCGCCAGCCCGGTATTGACAATCGCGTCCGCCGGCACCGAAAGTCCCGAAGGAATCGACACCGGCATATCGACATTCACGAACATTTCGGGCCGCAGCTTGAAACCGGGATTGTTGGCCACCAGCCGCACCTTCAGAGCGCGGGTGGTTGCATCCACCTCGGGAAGAACATCGCTCACCGTCGCCTGGAAGGTCTCGCCCGTATCCGGCAGAGTGACCTTGGCCACTGCGCCCGGATGAAACTTCTGCGCATCCTTCCCGAACACCTGGGCCATGATCCACACGTGGCTCAGATCGGCAACGGTATAGAGTTCCTTCTCGCGCTCGAAACGCAGACCTGGGGAGATATTCCTGGTGAGGATAAAGCCGTCCGTTGGGGAAACAATGTAGACGTCCTCGGGGATCTTGCGGGTGCTGGTCATCTCCTCGATTTGCACATCGCTCATGCCGAGGTTGCGCAGCCGGTCGGCGCGCGCCTGGGCGCTGGCCGCATTTTGCGCGGTGGCGGCCGTTTCCTTGCCCGTCGGCGTGCGCTCGTTGGCGGAAAGGAAGCCGCCTTCCACCGGCAGGAAATCGGGCGAGTAAATCACCGCCAGATGCTGGTCCTTCTGGACGTGGTTCCCTACCGCGTCCTTATCCGTCGACTTGACGTATCCGTCCGCTCCCACCGTGACTTTGTAAATGCGCGTCTCGTCGGCGGCCACTTTGCCGAACACGCGAATCGTGCGGCTTCCCGAGTCGCTCTCCACAGCGGCCAGCTGGATGCCGTAGATCTTCTGCGTGGCGGGATCGATGCTGAGCTTATCCCCGGTGCCATCGCCCGAACCCACCAGCGACTTGCCCACCGTGTCGGCGTACACCGGTTCCAGGTCCATGCCGCAGTCGGGAGCCTTGCCCGGCTTGTTCGAACGATAAGCGGGATGCATGGGATCGACGTAATAGAGAACTCGGCGCGGAGCGCTCGCCAATGCGGAATGCCGATGCATATGACCCAGGCCAAATCCCACCGCCAATGCGCCAACTACGGGAACTAGATACCACGCCTTTTTCACCTAACGCCTCCGCTCGGGTGCGAATCTTCTAAATCGTTTTTTCACCCCGTCCGGACAGCTTCGGACTGCCGTTTCATGCTGCCGATCAAGGTGTCAGGGGTGGTCGGCCGGCGTACGCTTCCCCGGCGACGGGGAGCACAAGCAAAATTCACCCCTATGCGAAATTGACTCTACGCGCATGCTGAAATGAGGTCCTTGTGCTTTCGCAAATAAGTTGCGAATCAGGCGTTTCGCGGGTCCGGCGCCCGGCTCCGAATCAAACCGCCGGCCAGGCAATCCTGGGAGGGAGCCAACCCATTCCCATCGCGAAACTTAGCCGCGGCTTGGTTAGCAATTCAGCACGGCCGCCATGCGCTCTACAAAGCGCGGTCCAAGACGCTCGAGGTAATCCTTCCGGGTGCGGCGGAAGACATGCCAGGAAAGCCACGGCATCCCCAGCTCATTCCCAACGCCTTTCAGTCGACGCGACGCGATGTTCGTCTCGTTCACCGGCGTACCCGCCTCCGAGACCAGGACAAAGTCCTCCGGCCTGGTGAACCGCGCCCGATGGCTCAGGCTGGTCAGGACCGGGAAGATGAGTTCCGGTATGGACACGTTTCGCGTGCGCCCGATCTTTACGCTGTTCAACTCGCCCCGGTACCACTGCTTCCGCACGGCGATGGTTCGCGCCGGGATCCGTTCCCCGGTGCCGTCCACCTCCAAGGCGGACAGGTTGACGTGCTTCCACTGCAGCCCGCAGATCTCCGCCACGTTCATCCCCGTCGCGATCGCCAGCAGGGTCATCTCCCGTTCCGGATAGCGCATCAGTTCCAGTACCGCCTTGAGCTGCGGGAGGGAAAGCATGTGCGCCTCTTTGCGGCTCATGCCCGGAACGGCGACCTGGCTGGCGGGATTCGGACCGTCCAGGTAGTTGCCTTTTTTCGCGTGCGAGAAAATCGCGCTGACCACGTTGCGGATGTGGGTGACGGTCTGCATCGAGTAGCCGCGCCCCTGGGCCGCTACCATCAGACCTTCAATGTGCTCCGGCCGTGTCGCGGTGAGCTCGAGGTGTGAAATGTACGGCCAGTCGGGAATTGCCTTCAGACGGGTCCTCGATCGTTTCGTGTCGAGCTTGAACACCCGCTGAACTTCCTCGGGCGTCAGAACGTGCTTGAGAATGGCTCGGTAGTGCGTCCGCCCGGCGAGGCCCTTGATGGAAACATGCTCGGGGACAAAAGCCTTCTCTACAAAATCCGCAATTGTCATACCGCAATTGACAGGCACGGGAAGAGGCTGCGGCGGCCCCATGGGAAGGCTTTCCCACACCACTTGCTGCGCCTGCTTGCGCGTCAACCTTTCCGGGCCGATGGCGGGACCGATGTGCACCGGCTCGCGCCAGCTGTGCTCTCTGAATCCCCGCACATTGAAGAGGTTCTCGTTTACCCGGAACATCCAGGCGCCTCCCTCCCGGTATAGATCAACGTGATATGGAAGCCTCCCCCAATCCATTTCATCTCCCCAGAGAGCTGACGCTTATGAGACATCCGCACTCATCCCCAGCGCGGTACGCCCATTCCTAGATTTACTTCAACTACCGAAGCGCTCATTTGACCTGTGACAATTTCAACCATGCAAATTTCACAACATCCGCAGATGACGCAACCTCCGCGCGCAGATGAAAACAACAGGTTGTCCTCCTGACCCTGACCCTGACCCTGAGTTTGCGAAGGGGAAGAGGAAGGGGAAGGATCCGCAGTTGCCTTTCAAAGAACTTCGGGGACAGGACACTACCTGCATTTCGAGTTGGCAAAATGCAACTTCCCCACCCGTTTACGCAGAACGGAGCTTCTCCATTCCGCGTACCCGGGCAGGGATGTCGTTTCGCCGAATTCCCATCCAGTCAAGAGCCCTCGGAATCACTTCCGATCAGCATCGACTCGGATCAGTGCTGCGGCTTGCTCAGGGTCGCAGTCTCGATCGCCGGCTTGGTAAACAGCGCCGCGTCAAGCTTGGAATTAACCTGGACCTTGTCGATCACAATCTTCTCCACCGGGAAATTCGACTGGCGAACGCCCTTGGCCTGCTTCGCGATCGGCAGAACCTTGGTTTCGAGAAGGAACGGAATCTGCAGCCCGTCCACCGTCCGATAGTCGCGGTAGTAAACTTCCACCGGGTGCTCCAGCCCATCCAGCCGCCGCGGCGTTCCCTCGATCTTCGTTTCGAGGAACGTCTTGGCGTCGATCCACACGTGGATGGAATGGCCGTCCTTCATGGTCAGCTTCAGGCGGTAGTTGTCCTTGTCTTCCACCTTCTCGTTGCCTTCCAGCTCCACCTTCGTCCCCTTGGCATCGCAGTCAACCAGTGGACCGTCGAGCTCCGCCTGGAGCGCGGCCTTGTGGAGTTCGTCCTCGGTGTAGTTCTCCACTTCCATCCGGTTCAGATACGGCCGGACCTTCCACCCGTTCGTGCCGTCGTACACCTGCAGAGCCGTCTGACCCTTGAATTGAATCTCGAGACGCATGCGGCGCGGACGCTCCAGTTCCAGCGTAAAAGGCAACTGGGCCTCTTCGGCGAGCCGCGGGCTCGACGCCATGGGCGCAACGTTCTTTCCCGGACGCTTTACCGCGGTTGATGCCACCTGGCCGCGCTGATCGCCGCCGGCTCCCAGCTTTCCCGATTCCGTCATGGTCTGGACCGCTTTCCAGGCCTTCAACCCGCCCCTGGCGGCGACATTCTTGTTCACGATCTGGGTCGCAGTCAGACCAGCGTTTTCGGCCATCAGAAGCGAGCCGGCAAATCCAAAAGCCGCGCCCCAAACGAGCAATTTACGTAACATAATCTCTCTCCCGCATGCGGAATGTGATTAACCCGGACAATGTGCCCAAGCAGACTATCTCTCTTTTCGCGCCAGCCGTACTTGCGCTTGCACAAATTGCGAGCCTATTGAACCACTAACCCCTCAATGTGAAAATCGCCAATCACCACGGTGACCCGATCCCTCCGCTTGACCACCCTGCCGGGGTTGGAAAAGGCCATCCAGTAGATCTTTCCCGCCTCCGGGGTTTGGGCTTGGCGAAGCTGCCCTACCTTCTCGAGAGAAGGGATCACAAGCTTGGCGCGAATGGCAGGATCGTACAGGCCGGTTCCGGTCAGTACCACCGGAACTGTCGTACCACGAACGCCGGGCAGAGATACTACGCGAACGCAATCGAATGCTTGCTTAAGAGCGTTGTTTCAGAGCAAATTGTCAAGAATGTTAACTTCCTGTGAGGAAAGCAAGCACATCCTCGCCATTTCGAATCCAGCGCGCAGTCTGCCCGGGAGGAATCGATGCTTTTCCCATTTCGGAACGGGCGAGGGGTAATGCAGTCATGAAGAAACGGGCAGAAATGGGAAGCCGGATCGGCGGGCTGTCTTTTCGCTGGAGCACGGCAAACCTTCACCCCTGTTGCCGACCTGGAAGCCAAATCGAGCCGGCGGCTGAGAAGCGTCTTGGACGGTCCCTTCGATGACTAACTCCAAAGAAACTCACTCAGCAAACAGTCATCCTTTAACTTCAGAGCTCATGAACCATCGGGATGTTAACTGACTGGAACGGCCGACGCGCGGCGGCTCCGAACCCCAATATGAAACCGGCGCGGCCCGTCTACGTTTGGGACGCATTATTTGATCCTTAACAAGTGGCGCACTAACCCCCACGAGTTAAGCTGAATCCCGGCACGCA
>DASXXV010000272.1:0-9060 GCA_036502905.1 Occallatibacter sp.
GTATTTTCATGGTTTCGAGTGAAACCACCTTCCACGTTTGACTGCGGTTGCTTTTTGAATCTCAACGCATCATCATCCGCGTCTTGCCGTCATCCGCCGGCGTCGAGGGCATGTCGCGGTACTCAAACCGGTACGATCGAACCGGCTCTCCGGAATCGAACCGGTCATTCCAGTTCAACTGGTAATCGAGCGACTGCGCATCGTCCGGGAATTTTTCCGGTTCCGCATAGGGATACGTCGACATGCCATGGAACGGAAGCTGCGCCACGGTGAATGGCGAGCCGTCCCACCAATCCATATCCTTCACGAATCCGTTGGCGTAAAAGAAATAATCCCGCTTCCAGTGCGGCGGAAGCAGAGGCAACTTTGCCGCATCGAACTCCGCCGCGATCTCTTCGCCGCTCCCGAAGATCGCAAAGCGATCGTCGATGCCGCTCAGTAGCGACGTAACATCGCCCACCCGTGTGTAATTACCGCGCTGGCGCTGGAACGGGCCGGTGAGGCTGACGCGGTCGTAGTCATAGTCCAGATCGCCGGGGCTCGCACCTTCCATCTGCTTCGGGTAGCCACGGAAATGCAGCGTGGCAGACGCCAATGGCACCTCCACCGTGCGCGACTGCGCATCCGTGCTCTGGTCGATGAGGGCTTGATCCCAGTAAATCTCCAGATTGCTCTCCAGC
This sequence comes from Occallatibacter sp., assembly GCA_036502905.1. Lineage (GTDB taxonomy): Bacteria > Acidobacteriota > Terriglobia > Terriglobales > Acidobacteriaceae > Telmatobacter. The sequence continues at coordinate 681 of DASXXV010000272.1, forward strand.
CGAATACGCCGCGTTCCGACAGGAAGTTTACCCGTAAGATCGATGACGATGGTGCGCTCCAACCCCGCCGGGAACCCCGCTTCACCGGGAATGGTCTTCCAGCTCCCGTCCGCCAACTGCGCCTCGACATAGGGCGAGACCGGCTTGACGCCCGCCTGCCACGCGGCATAAAGCGATGTCGCGCTGAAGTAGTTCACGTAGCCGGTCATCAGCAGGCGCAGCGGGACGCCGGGCCTTACGTCGCCCAGATCCAGCGTGAGCCCGTGCAGGTTGGAGAATCCGTCGTAAGGTGTAGGAGTAAACCCGCTGGCAAACTTGTGGTCGCGGCGGCTCAGCGCGTCCAGCACATCGCGGCCTTGGCCGTCCCACGCGCCTGCGGGCAGCCGCGCACCCTCGGACGCAATCACGCGTCCCGAGGCAAACGGCGGATCATCGAGGAAGCGCTCGTCGGGATTTACATCTACCTCGTCGGGGTGATCGACCGCCATAAGCCGCAACTGGTCAATGTAATTCACCTCCTCCATGGGCTCGATGAAGCGCAGGCTGACCTTGCCGCCGACAGTTTCCACCTGCGCGCCGTCCACCTTGATCCACTCGCCCGGGTTGGGCGTGTTGCGCCGCTGTGGCGTGAACCAATGCCCCACCACCGCTGCTCCGATCACATCCGTCACCAGCCTGTACTTGTGCCCGTCCCACGCGAACAGCACGGGGCAGGAGCTGCCGCGGCGATCGGCCTCCTTCATCGCAATCACCTGCGTCTTGGGCAGGTCGATTTCATCCTGCAGCACCCCCGTCGGCCACAGAATGCGAAGCAGGTCTATGCCCGTCGAATCGCCCAGACCCACCAGGATTCGCGGCGGCGCCTGCGTCGCAAACCCCGACGCCCCGGGGATTTCCCATTTCTGCCAGTGCCCCTTCGTGAATATCTCCACCTTCGATCCGATCGCTGTCTTGTTGTCGGCGAGACCAGTCAGGTCGAGGCGCACGGAATGATTCTTGTTGCCTCCCTCGTTGCGCAACAGCACCGGCGCACCGTTAAGTTGGGTTACGATCAAATCCGCCACGCCCTTGCCTTCCACATCCGCCGCGATGAGCCCGCGCGGAGCGGTGAGCGTAACCTTGTCCAGCCCCAGCGTATGGCTCACGTCCTCAAAGCTGCCGTCGCCCCGATTGCGCAACACGCGCACCCGCGGTCCGGCCTTGGTTTCGATGACCGCAGCCAGGTCGATCCACCCGTCGTTGTCGATATCGACCGGCATCACTCCCCACCCGCGCACAGCATCCGTGATCGGCAAATCCACGCGCTCGAAGCGGCGGCCTATGTGGTTCGGCCCTTCCACGTTGTGCCACAGCGTGAGCCCGGACGCGCCCGCGTGGGTGACGGCAATATCCATCCAGCCGTCCTTGTCGAAGTCGAGCACCGCAATGCCCACCGTGGACGGAAGCTTCTCGTCGTATACCGGCTGGGTCGGGTACTTTCCCTCGCGCGGGTTGACGTACAGCAGCGGCGCAGCGCCGTCCCCGGCGATCGCGATGTCTACCGCCCGGTCGTTATTAAAGTCCGTGAGGATGGCCGCGGTAGTGGCGTTCGTCCCGCCCATGCCAGTCGGTTCGGTCCACTCGCTGAACGTTTTGTTGCCGTTATTGCGCCACAGCACGTTCGCGCTATCGCCCGCCTTCAAAGGCGCACCCGTGATCAGCAGATCGAGGTCGCCGTCGTGATCGTAGTCAATGAATGTGAGGCCGGCGGGGCGGTTGCGAGGCGCGAGGCCCGATTCCGCGGTTGCATCTTCAAACTTGCCCTTGCCCAGGTTGTGAAACAGGAGCACCTTGTCATCCAGCGCAACCGCGAGGTCGTTCAACCCATCGCCGTCGTAGTCGCCCACCGCGCAGGCCACCGCTTTTCCGGATGCCTTCAGCCCTGCCGCGGCCGCATCGATCGGTTGAAATCCACCGCCGTCCCCGCCATGCAATACCCCGATGGCCTGCTCACCCGACTGCATCAGCACCAGGTCCATCTGCCCCGAACCCGTTACGTCCAGCATGCACGCGCCACCCGTCGCCGCCACAACGCCGGGTGCCCCAGGTCTCGATTCTGAGACCTGGGAATCTGCGACCATCCGCTGCTCCACCAGCTTCATCGCGATCATCGGCTTACGCCCGGTCTCGGGCTCTTCGATCGGCGTCACCGTCGAGTAATGTCCCTGCTCGCCGTACGCCAGTCCGATCGCCGCGGAGATCTTGGTGCTGGTCAAGTGCTGGAAGGTTTTGAAGTGCTCCTTGGCCTCCGCCGTCTTGCCAGAGCGCTGCAGCGCCCGGGCCAGTTGAAACTCCGCCGACGCGTGCAACGGGTTCACATCGAGCGCCTTGTGGAACGTCTCGATGGCCTTGTCAAATTGCTTCATCTCTCCGTAACAGACGCCCACGAAATACCACGAGTCCACGTCGCGCGCGTCCAGTGCAACCGCATGCTGGAAGCTCTCCAGGGCCGCTTCCACTTCATTGCCGGCATGTTGCGCCAGGCCGAGGTTGTACCATGCCTGGGCGCTTTTGGGGTCCAGAACCAGTGCCGACTTCAACGCCTGCTTGGCCTCGTCAAGCTTCTGCAGGGTCATCAGCGCGATGGCCTCGTTGATCTCGGCCTGGGCCATCTTCGGGTCTTTCTTGAAAGCCTCGGTAAAGCTCTCCGCCGCCTTCTCCGTGAACTGCTGGCCCATGAGCGCGACCCCGCGATTATTCAGCCGCACGGCTTCAGGGTTGTAAGCGCTTGCCGCTGGCGCCCACGCCGTTCCTAACCCGAGGCTGACCAGGGCAACCAGGGCCTTTCTCATCTTGACGATTCCCAAAACTCACTCCCGGCGCGAAGAAACAAGCGCGTATCCATATTGGGGAAGAACCTATCCAGTGTATGCGAGCCGCTCTCGACCCCGCACCGGCCGCCGGTAGCCCATACCATGGCATCAAAACGCCTGCCGTCCTTCCGCGTCGGACGTCACGCGCCGAATCCCCGCGCACTGACGCCGCGAACCCCCATCGTGTATCGTTGTGGAGGTTCGACGATGCTTTTGCTCACGTTCACACTGGCTGAGCCCGAGAATTTCGCCGTCTGGGAAAAACTCCTGCTCGCCGGGCTCATCATCGCTTCGGCTGCACTTTTCTGGCGGCGGTTCGGGGTCGTTCTCGATCGCATACTCAAATCCAAAAACGATCCGGGCTTCCATCTCGGCAACCTCGGCCGGCGGGTGTGGGATTTCGTTTCCGAGGTCATGCTTCAATCCAAGGTCATCCGCCAGCGCCCTCTTCCCGGCCTCGCCCATGCCCTCGTCTTCTGGGGCTTCTGCGCCTTCGCCCTCGTGACTGTGAACCACATCGCCGCTGGCTTCGGCTTGCCCTACCTGTCTCCCACCGGCGCATTCGGGCGCTTCTACTTCTATTTCGCGGCAATTTTCGCCCTGGCCTGCGCGATCGGCATTCTCTCCCTCTTCATTCGGCGCTTCTTTGTGCGCCCGCGCTGGCTCGGCGCCAAGCTCTCCTGGGAATCGGGCTTCATCGCGTTTCTGATCTTCGCCTTGATGGCCACCTACCTGGCAGCATTCTTCACCACCAATCACGCGCCCGCCACCCGGGTTCTCTGGTGGGCGCACACCCTGTGCCTGCTGGTGTTCCTGCCCATCATTCCCCACACCAAGCATCTCCACCTTGTCCTCAGCCCGGCAACCGTGTTTCTCTCCCGGGGCGGATTCAGTTCCATCCCGCCGCTCGACGGTGACGAAGATTTCGGCCTCGTCGCCGGGCAGGATCTCACCAAGCTCGTCAGCCTGCAGGCCTACTCCTGCGTGGAATGCGGCCGCTGCAGCGAGCACTGCCCCGCCACCAACACCGGCAAAATCCTCAACCCCAAGGAAATCATCCTCGGCGTGCGCGCTTATCTCAACGACATCGGTCCGCGGACTGAAGAACCGTTACTGGGCAAATACAACTCCCAGGAGGCCGTGTTCCAGTGCACCACCTGCGGTGCGTGTGAGTTCCAGTGTCCCGTCGGAATCGAGCACCTGCCCATCATGATCGGACTGCGGCGAGGCGCCGTGAACACCGGCGCGTGGGAAGACGACTACGGCACCAAGCTCTTCAATCAACTCGAGCGTGGCAGCAACGCCCTGGGCATCCCTGCCGCCGAGCGCGACAAATTCATTCAGAAAGAACAGTTCCCCACCTTCGACGGCACCCAGGAGTATTGCCTCTGGCTGGGCTGCATGGGCGGCTACGACCCCAAGGGACGCGAAATCGTGGCGGCATTCGCCCGCGTCATGAAACACCTCGGCAGCAGCTTCGGAGTGCTGCGCAAAGAAAAGTGCACCGGCGACCCCGTTCGCCGCCTGGGCAACGACCTCGTCTTCCAGCAGCTTGCGGAATCGAACCTCGAGATGCTCGCCCAGTCCAAAGTCGGGAAAATCGTTACCATCTGCCCGCATTGCGTGCGTACCATCCAGGAAGACTGGAAGGCATACGGAACGCCGCCGCCCATCGAGCATCACAGCGAGTTCCTGGCGCGATTCGCGGATCAGCTACCAAGGTCCGACCAAAACCAAGAGAAAATCGTGTTCCACGATCCCTGCTACCTCGGCCGTTATCGAAATGTCTATGATGAGCCGCGCGCCGTGGCCGCCACCGCCGGCAAAGTCATCGATCCGCCCCGCGCGCGCGAGCGCAGCTTCTGCTGTGGCGCCGGCGGCGGACTGGTCTTCCTCGGCGAAGAAACAGGCGAGCGCGTCAGCCACGCACGCGCGCAGGAACTCGTCGCGACCGGAGCATCCACCATCGGAACTGCCTGCCCCTTCTGCAACTCCATGTTCCGCGACGCGCTGGGCGCATCCAACCAACCAGTACCGCAGCTACTCGATATCGCACAACTGGTCGCGCGATCCCTGCCGGCTGCCTCAGAACCAGGTCCAGAGAGCCTGAAAAAATGAAGATCATCGTCGCCATCAAGCAAGTCCCGGAACGCGATGCGCAAGTACGCATCGATTCCGCCGGGAAATGGATTGAAGAAGCCGACGTCCAGTTCGCCATGAACGAGTCGGACGCCTACGCTCTGGAAGAAGCCCTTCAATTGAAGGAAAAACACGGCGGCGAAGTCATCGTGCTCTCCGCCGGCCCGGAACGTGTAGGCACCACCATTCGCGAAGCCCTCGCCAAGGGGGCCGATCGCGCCATCCATATCGATGGCGACAAGCTGCACGAACTGGATGCGCTCGCGGTGGCGCGGCTTCTCGCCGCAGCCATCAAGCCGGAGTCGCCCGACCTCGTGTTGACCGGGCTGCAGTCCGACGATCTCGGCCTCGGCCAGACCGGCGTCATCCTCGCCGAGCTGCTCGGCCATCCGCATGCCTCGCTCATCCTCACGGTGGAGAAGACTGACTCCGGCCTCAACGTGAAGCGCGAACTCGAGAACGGCTGGTTCCAGACCATCGAGCTGCCCCTGCCCGCGGTGCTCACCATCCAGTCCGGCGGCAACAAGCTCCGCTACGCAACCCTGATGGGCATCAAGCGCGCCAAAACCAAGGAACTTCGCCGCGTCGCCGCCTCTGAATTGGGTGCGCCCGCAACGCCCCTCGCCGTGCTCGAATCCATTGCCCTGCCTCAGAAGCAGCGCTCCACCCAAGTCCTTCCCGGCACGGCCAAAGAAGCCGCCGCGGCCCTGGTCGAAAAACTCAAATTCGAGGTGCGCATACTATGAGCGGCATTCTGGTTGTTTTGGAGGAGCGCGATGGCCGCGTAAGCCGGGCAAGCTGGGAAGCCCTCGCCGCCGGCCGGCATCTCGCCGGCAACAGCAACCAACCCGTTAGCACCGTCGTCCTGGGCGCGAATACCGAAGCCACCGCCGCCGACACCGCGGCAAAATCCGTTGCCAGGGTCATCCGCATCGCGCATCCGCTGCTCGAGCGCTACACGCCCGACGCTTACACCGCCGCTCTCCAGCAACTCATTCAAAGCGAGAGCCCCGCACATGTCGTCTTCCCCCACACTTATCAGGTGCGCGATTTCGCGCCCGCGCTCGCCGCCCGCCTCGGGCAGGTGTTCATCAGCGACGTGGTCGCCATCGGCGACGGTCCCGTCTTTACGCGTCAGCTCATGCAGGGACGCCTCACCGGCAACTACCGCCACCAGGGCAACGGCCCCTGCCTGGTTTCCGTGCAGGCCGGGGCGTTCCGCGCGGACGCGGTTCCGGCCGGAACGGCGGAAATCCTCCCCTTCGACCCGCAGATCGACGACGCCGCCATTCGCACCCGGCCCGGCGAGCCCTTCCGTGGCTCCGCACAGACCCTCGACCTGGGCTCCGCCCAGCTCATCGTGGCTGTCGGACGCGGCATCAAGGAGGCCGAGAACCTTCCCCTAGTACAGGATCTCGCCGGTGCGCTCGGCGCTGAAATCGCCGCCTCCCGGCCCATCTGCGACAACGGCTGGCTCCCCATGGAACGCCAGGTGGGTAGCTCGGGACAGACCGTCGCGCCCAAGCTCTACCTTGCTGTCGGTATTTCGGGAGCCATCCAGCACCTGGTGGGCATGAAGGGTTCGCAATGCATTGTCGCCATCAACAAGGATCCCGAAGCGCCCATTTTTGAGGTCGCCGATTACGCCATCGTGGGCGACCTGTTCGAAGTCGTGCCCGCGATCACCGAAGCCCTGAAAGCCGCGAAATAAAAAATACCCGGGTGCCCAGGTCTCGACTTTGAGACCTGGGTGTATCCCCAGATGCATTTCATCCGCCGAACAGAAAGCCTTCCACCTGCTAAATTGATGTTCGATGATGCAACGGCCGGCACATCTTTCCGAGACCGAGCGGGAACAGTTCGTTCGCAACGGCTTCGTCCGCATCGATCACGCATTCCCAACGGATATCGCGGCATCGGGCCGAGCCATCCTCTGGCGCGACACCGGCTGCGATGCGCACGACCCATTCACATGGACTCGCCCCGTGATCCGGCTCGGGGATTATCCGCAGGAACCGTTTCGAATTGCGGCTAACACGCCCGCCCTTCACGCCGCCTTCGACGACCTGGTCGGCCACAACCGCTGGGTTCCGCGCCAGAGCCTGGGCGGATTCCCCATCCGCTTCCCCCACCCCGAGGATCCCGGAGACACCGGCTGGCATATCGACGCCAGTTTCCCGCCCCAGGAATCAGTCCCTTCCTATTTCGAGTGGCGGGTCAATGTGCGTTCCGATGGACGAGCGCTCCTGATGCTCTTTCTGTTTTCCGATGTTGGCGAAAATGATGCGCCCACGCGCATCCGCACTGGGTCGCACCTCGCCGTTGCGCGGCTTCTGGCCCCCGCCGGAGACATGGGCATGTCCATGATCGAAATCTCCCGCGCGGCCGCTGCGGCCACCGCCGGAATGCCCGAAGTTAACGCAACCGGGCCCGCCGGTACCGTCTATCTTTGCCATCCATTCCTGGTTCACGCCGCACAGCCGCATCGGGGAACGACCCCGCGTTTTATGGCGCAGCCACCCCTCATCCCCAAATCTCGTTTCGAGCTGGAAAGGAGCGATGGCGACTATTCGTCCGTCGAGCAGGCCATTCGCCTGGGACTCGCCCAATCTAATCAGAACCAAACCGGGTGACCCGTCCGGTCAGTCAGCCTTCGTGTACGGACTACTCGCGAGTTGATCCCCGGCCTTGAATACCAGGTCCGTGTCATATGTACGGACAAAGATATCGTCGCCTTTATTCAGGATGTACTCAGGCGACTTTTGCACCGGAATGGTCTGCACGATTCGGCCATCTTTCTGATTCACCACATACAGAAAATGCTTCTCCTGGCTGAAGCCATACCCGGTAACGATCGCGTCCTTGTACAACAGAAAGTTCGCCGAATTGCTCACCAGCGGCTCGCTTCTCCACAAAAGACGCCCGCTGCTCACATCAATCGCATTCAGATACGCATTCAGTCCGAAAGAGCTTTTGGCGTAGGTGCTGTGGCCGACCGAGACATACAAAACGTTGTCCTTCACCTGCGCCCATCTCACCGTCTCCTCCACGAACTCCCGGTCGGACTCCAGGTACTTCGGCGGATGCATGTACTCGTGAAAGTCGAATGCGAAATTCACCTTTCCCGTTTTCAAATCGAAGCTTGTCAGATAGCGACCGCCGGCGAAGTTATGCGCATAAAGACACAACAGGTCGTTGCCATCCCTGATCGCCTTCACCAGGATGTCTTCACCCTGCTTCGTCGGGATCTGCGCTGGAATGTTGCCCGCTTCCTGCTTGAAGGAATTAGGAACAGTCAAGGTCGGAAGCTCGAGATCGTTGCCCTTGAACCATTCCTCCTCGTCAATAATCTGATTCGTTTTGGACGAAACCTGCGTAAGGCGCACCCT
>DASXXV010000273.1:0-1867 GCA_036502905.1 Occallatibacter sp.
AAGTCCGGGCGATCGCCCGCAATCGCCTGATTGCGAGCGATTTACTAAAAAGCGGAGAGGTGGCCGAGTGGTTGAAGGCACCCGCCTCGAAAGCGGACGTACTCGAAAGGGTACCGAGAGTTCGAATCTCTCCCTCTCCGCCAGATCTTCCCACCCACCTTATTGACTCCACCTCAATCTAGAGAATTGCATCACGCTCGAGGATTGCATCACGCTCGAGGATTCATCACGCTTTAGAATGGCGCGCGCGGCCGCGGCGCCTGCGACCACCCGCATAGCGCCTCGCCTTCACCGTCGTTTGCCGAATCTAATCTCTGGAGATCAGCCAGCCAATCACGATTCCCATCGCAATGCCAACCACCATCGACCCCACGGCCGTCTCCACCGGGTGCCGCTGCAGGCGTTTGGTGGTATCGTCAAACAGCTCTTCGGCCGCATCGCCGGCCTGTTTCACCACCCGTTTCGCCGCGCCGATTCCCTCTTCAACAGCCTCGGTCATCGCCGAGGTCAGGCGCGTCGCCGTACGCGCGGTTTCGGAAATCTGATCCCCTACCCGGCCAATCACTGTATCTGACATGCTCCTAGCTCCTCTCCCGGTTGGATGTTGATTAGTATAGGGCGGCGGTCCGCGGAGGAGAATATCGCCGCGATTTCCCCGCCCTCGCCTGGCCCCGGCGTTGGTGATTTGAGTTCCCGACTTCCCGCCAGGCACCGCTTGTCACGCTTAGCACTCCCGGGGTGAGTAAAGCGGCACAGCATGCGATCATTCTTGCTTGAAACAAGGAGACGCCGCATGAAGCCGCTCATCCTTTGCCTTGCGCTCGCCATCCCCATCAGCGCTCAAACGTATCAGCCCAACTGGAATTCCATCGACAGTCGGCCCACACCCGCATGGTTCAGCGATGCAAAGTTCGGCATCTTCATCCACTGGGGCGTCTACTCGGTGCCCGCCTATGCGCCCGTCATTCCCGGAAAGCTGGCCTACGCCGAGTGGTACTGGCACCAGATGGCCCAGGGCCGCGACAACCCCAAGGCAAACCCGATTGAAACCGGCACCTGGGCTTATCACCAGAAGGTCTACGGTGCCGACTACGCCTACCAGAACTTCGCGCCCGACTTTCGCGCCCAACTCTTCGACCCCAGGCAATGGGCCGACATCCTCGCCGGCTCCGGCGCCAAATACGTGGTCCTCACCTCCAAGCATCACGAAGGTTTTGCCCTGTGGCCCAGCAAGGAAGCTTCGTCCACTTGGGGCCGACCGTGGAACGCGGTGGAGATCGGACCGAAGCGCGACCTGCTCGGCGAACTAACCGATGCGGTGCGCGCCAGGGGATTGCGCATGGGCATCTACTACTCGCTCTATGAGTGGTACAACCCGCTCTGGCTGCACGACAAGCCCAAGTACGTCGAAGACCACATGTTTCCGCAGTTCAAGGATGTAGTTACCCGCTACCAGCCCTCCATCATCTTCAGCGATGGCGAGTGGGAGTGGCCCTCCGACAAATGGCGCAGCCCGGAGCTGCTGGCGTGGCTCTTTAATGACTCGCCGGTGAAGAACGACGTCGTCATCAACGACCGCTGGGGCAGCGACACCCGCCACAAGCACGGCGGCTACTGGACCACCGAGTACACGGCCGGCATGAGCGGCATGGAGCACCCGTGGGAAGAAAGCCGGGGCATGGGGTACAGCTACGGCTACAACCGCGCGGAACAGTTCGAGGATTACCATTCTGCCCGCGAACTGATTCTGATGCTGACGGATATCGTAAGCCGGGGCGGCAACCTGCTGCTCGACATCGGGCCAAAAGCCGATGGCACGATTCCGGTGATCATGCAGGAGAGGCTTCATCAGATCGGCGATTGGCTC
>DASXXV010000274.1:0-2549 GCA_036502905.1 Occallatibacter sp.
CTGGTCCCCTGGCGCGGTGCGGCCACCAGCAGCTTGTTCCATTCGGGGACGTACAGGCCGGTACGGGCGCCCGCCGCCGTGGGAACGCGGGCGCGGGAGACCAGGGCATCGCCGGCACGGATATATAGAACATCCACCAAACCATCTCCGCCGATCACGTAGAGAATCCGCAATTTCTCGTTGACGAAGATATCGTCGGCATCGCCTACGGTGCCCTGCCATGCGCTGATGCGGCCGGTATCCGAGTTGATGACCTGCAGACGCGCGGGCTTGCGGCAGGGAACGAACAGGCGGTGGATGGTTGAGTCGACCGCCATGGCGAAGTTGGCGGAGGCGCTTGGATGGGTCCAGTCCGCGTTTACTTGCTGGCTGGTGAGGTCGATCTCCGCGATGCTGCGGTTGTCGGGCAGGTTGACCAGGATGTGCTGTCCGTCGGGCGAGAACTGAAAGGACTCGGGATGCGCGGGCAGGGCGAAATTCGCCTTGCGGGAGAGATCGAGCCCCAGGACCGCGATGGCGCCTTTGCCATACCCGGCCAAAAGCTGGCCGTGAGCCGGGTCCAGGCGAAGGTTGTCGGCGTCGTCTCCGAGTTTGATCTCGTGGAGCGGCTTGAGGGTCTGGCTGTCGTAGCTGCGCACGGTCCCGTCTTCCCTTCCGGCCACGTAGACGGCTCCGTTCGAGGCCGCGTAGGCAACCCCCTGCGGCTCCTTCAGTCCTTTGATCTGGCCGGTGCGCTTGCCCTGGGCCAGGTCGACGATCTCAAGCGTTCCATTGCCGAGCGCGGCGATGAAAACTCGCTGCCCGGAAACATCGGCGGCCATGTGGTCGATGCGCCCCTCTACGCCGGGCAGCGGGATTTCGCGCTCCAGGCGCAGCGAACCGGCGGGGGCGGATGTTTGCGCCGCGGCAACCGTGCAGGCCGGGACAAGAACCGCACACGCAGGGACCAAGCAAAGGAGAGCAAAAAGGAACTGACGCGGCATGGCAGGATCGGCTTTCTTTGGGATTCTCAATCGTTTATAAACGCCAGCGACTGCAGGCCGACGATATCGAACGGCTTGCGGCAGCGCATGTTGGAGCAAGCCAGTTTATCGTCCCGGCGCACCATGTAGGATTGCGCTTTGGCAAATTTTGCGCGGTCGCGCTCGTCGGCGTGGCGGGGAAGTTGCCCGCGCTTGCGGCGAACCACCCAGGTGACCTTGTAGTCGTTGGCCTGGCCGCATTTGGGACAGACGAGGTTATGGGTGCGTTGTTCCGTCGTTTCGTTGAAGAATTCCCGTTCGTCCATGGTCGCAATCTCCACCTTAATTTAAGAATGACCGCACCCCGACAACCAGAATTCAAAGCCTGCGTGACCAGGAGAGCGGTGCTTGCTCGCCGCTGAACATTATTTCGCAAGAGGCCGGGGTGGCTCCACTGCCCTTTGAGGCGAGGGAATCTCCGGCGACAGGTCCGGAGTCTCATCAATGGGTTGGTTCGCGAGTGGTGTGGGGGACGAATCTGTTCCATACTCGTGGAGGTCGTCTCGAAAGCGGCCACGGAAAGGACCAGGGTAAGTGGCGAAGCGTAAGCCAGGAACGTTTTCCGCTACCAAGGCGGTGAAAGCCAATGCGCGTGAGCGCGTGGGCCAGCCCAAGCCGGTCAAGGTGGTGGATGACGCGCCCCGCACCGGGCGGCGCGCCAAGCACAAACCTAAGCTCGAGGAAATCATCCAACGCGGGGAATGAAAGGAAGGGTAATGGCCAAGGCTGTGGGAATCGGAGGGGTGTTCTTCAAGGCGCGCGATCCGAAGGCGCTGAGCCAGTGGTATGAAACGCACCTCGGTATCGTCGGCCGGGTGAGCGGTGATGCGCTCACATTTGACGGGCCGGGGTCTACGGGCATGACCGTATTTGCCCAGTTTCCTGCGGACACGAAGTACTTCGGCGATGGCCCCCAGCCGTTCATGGTGAATTTCCGGGTGGACGATCTGGACGGGCTTCTGTCGCAACTTGGCGCCGCCGGCGTGCGCATCGATCCAAAACGCAGCGAAGAATACGGCAAGTTCGCGTGGATCTGGGATCCGGAAGGCAACCGGGTGGAGTTGTGGGAGCCCGAAGCAGCCGAATCGTGAGCCCGACCCAGGCCTGCCCGGCCGCCCACCCGGCCGGGCTTCAGAGCGCTCGCGTCCACGCGAAGTGGCCGCGAAAACTTCCCCATCGGCGGCGATAGTCCCGCTTCGAACTCCCCTTCGTCTGTCATCCCGAACGAAGGTCGCCGCGGCGAGCGAAGTGAAGGATCTGCATTTGTTCTTTGGGTCACAGCCCGCTTGGTTTCGCGTGGTTGTGACAGCTGCATGCATGAGGGATCGTAGTCCGCGTACATCATGGCGAGCCGAAGCCGCACGCATTACATCAGCGTGACCGGCAATCTGCACCAGCGCGTGTTTGAGCACAAATGGAAGGATCGCGGTGGCTTCACAGCGCGTTACAACTGCGATCGCCTCGTGTGGTTCGAGAACTTTCAGTACATCCACAAAGCGATTGCGCGGGAGAAGGAACTGAAGGGCT
>DASXXV010000275.1:0-2677 GCA_036502905.1 Occallatibacter sp.
GAATATCGTCTGGCCCCGCTAGGCCAATCCCTGCTGGAGCCGATGGCGAACCTCATCGATTGGGCCGACCGTCGTTATTCCGATATCCATGCCGCGCGCGCCTGCTTTGACGGCGCACCCGGTGATGTTCCGCGCTAATTCTCTGCCACGCGGTCGGAAGCGCCGCCTCTCCGCGAGAAAATGGCGCGCGGCCTGGTTAAGCTACCTCTACGCCGATCAGCAGCACCGAGCGGATTGATCGCAGCTTAGACAATCAGCAATTCGAACATCGCCCGCAGCCTGCGCCGCGAACTGAGCCGCTACCGATCAAATTTCGGCTTCCACTTCCTGAATCTCATGACCATTGCCTTCAATTATAACGGCCTTTAGCGATCGGCCACGATCTCTCAAAAGCCCCGGATCTTCGACCTAAAATCGCTGTTGCGAATATCTTGAATTATGAAAGGGGCTGAATGCGGAAATCGACACTCGCGCTCATCATTCGGTAGGGCGGTTCGCTCGTGACCAGCCCACGCGCGACCGCTCTAGTGGCGGCACATATCCAAGATAATCGTTCACGACGCCCCCGACGCTCTTCAGCAGCGGCGTCGGCTCGAATAGGCCGTGTAGCGCACTGTCGCCGGCACGCGGACGATCAGATCTGCTCGGGCCGGTCGCCGTAGGGGTGGGTGATAATTTCCATCACGTGACCGTTGGGGTCGTCGAAATAGACGCCGCGACCGCCGTGCAAATGATTGATCTCGCCGGGCTTGGCGCGCCGCGGATCGGCGTAATACTGGACGCCCTGGGCCCGGATGCGGGCGAACGCCGCGTCAAATTCGGCGTCGCTGACAAGGAAGGCGTAATGCCCCGGCCGGAACTCTTCGCGCGTATCAAAATCGAGGGTCACGCCGTTCGCTGTCTTGAGCGGGACGAAATGGCCCCATTCCGGCCCCGCCTCGAGATTGAGGATATCGGCGAGGAACTTGGCCGAGACCCATTTGTCCTTCGCCGGGATAATCGTGTGATTGAGTTCGACACTCATCTGGTCTGGTCCTCCCTTCACGACTTGTCATTCTATCACGTCATCGGCCTGGGCGGGGAGACTTGGCGGTGGAGCGCCCGAGAGCCGACCTCGCCGGTGCCGCCAAAGATCGGCTGACGGTTTCGAGATGGCTAGCGCGATCGACATCAGCGCCCGCTCAGCGTTTCTGGCGCGCATGGGTTGCAACCGTTTCTCCGCATCGGCCTGAAGGATTCGAAGCTCGGTCCGCAGGATGACAAAGCTCTTCCAGGCTTCCAGGTTTCGTCTTGTAGCTTCCTAAGCGTTAATGCCGGCCTGTACGGTTCGGCGCAGGGTGCGGCTCGGAAGTGGGACCAGCGGTTCGAATCCGCTTTGCTCCAGCGGGGAGTCCGGTGCGAACCTGGCGTTCGGGGAAAGCCTATCCCCACCTCCGGAAGCGGCTCGCAACGGCGCCGAAGACCTGATCGAATCTGCCGGCGACGAACCCCAGGAATGCGCGTCGAAGGTGATCCCCCTCTTGCGCAGCGCCGAGTCGCTCAGTCTTCCGAGATCCGCTCTACGGATTGCGGCGCGTTCAAACTGGCCTCGCTCCTCCCATGCACATCGCCTGCAAGCTTAAAATGCTGCTCAGTGTGAGCTCTCTCACACTGATGGTGATGCGGAACGATGTACTGTCGACTGGTCGGCAATCCAGTGGAGGGACTATCCATGCCGAGTACCAGCACACCATCGCGCCGAACGCGGCCGATGAACATCGTGTTACGTCGCGGATCCCCGGCGGAGCACAAGTACCGCAGTATCGCCGGCATTCCCGATCTGTTGCCGGAGCAACTTCCGCCGGGCGTGCCACCCACGCCGGCGCACGACCTCATCTATCACGGCGGCAAGACGATCCCCAGCCTGACATTCACGAACTTTTACGTGGCGGGCGACTCCTGGCAGGCGAGCGACATCCAAAACATCGATCGGGCGCTCGCGGCCGCAATGACCGAACCCACCCTCAACAATGTCATGGCGCAATATTTTGCTGGGGTTCCGACCAGCAGGTTCGTCGCCTCCCAGAAGCTCCCAGGCCCGGTTCCAGCCCATATTTCCCAGGGTGACGTCGAGCAGCTGGTCAGCAACCTGCATGCGCAGGGCAAGCTGGCGGGATTCGACTTGGGCACTACGGTCTTCAACTTCATGCTCCCCCGCGGGACCGTGTTGAATGACAACCCGGCCCCCGGCGGAACTGAGGGTGTCCACGGAACCCAGCACAGGCGCGGTGTGCCCGATGAGGAAGAAGCCGATTCACTCAATGGGCTCGGCGGCTATCACGGCTCGGTCCAGACCGGCGGCGCCACCATCTACTACGCCGTCGGAGTGTATTCCGAGACTGCCAATGGACAGACCAACGGGATCCCGGTGTTCGACGCGCCGTGGAAGAACGTGGTGGCGACGTTCTACCACGAGCTGAACGAGGCGCGCACGGATCCTGATGTCGAGCAGGTGATCAACGGAGGAAGCGCGTCACTGCTCGGCTGGGGCTCACGGCAGGGCGAAGAATGCGGAGATTTCCCCGTGTTCGAAGCAAATCCGCTGACCCAGGTGTTCCAGGAAGTCCCCGTCGCGGGAGGGGGAACCGCACCGGTGCAGTTCCAGTACTCCAACTTTGTTCACGGTCCGGAAGGGCCG
>DASXXV010000276.1:0-15996 GCA_036502905.1 Occallatibacter sp.
AAGTAAATCAGTCTGATGTGGATTGTCGCATAGGGAGACGCTTGGAACGACCCAGCGCGTCTGGATCAGGCGGACGGGTTCGGCCTGCCTGCTGGACGCGCCACGACGGTTCTGCAAGCAGGCGGGGTGCTAGCTGGCGACCAGGGTCCGCCGCTGGCGCCCGGCGAGCAAAGGCGCGGTCTGGGCGTAAGCTGCTTCTACGGTTACGCCGTATTTCTCGCGCAG
This sequence comes from Occallatibacter sp., assembly GCA_036502905.1. Classification (GTDB taxonomy): domain Bacteria; phylum Acidobacteriota; class Terriglobia; order Terriglobales; family Acidobacteriaceae; genus Telmatobacter. Next base: position 226 of record DASXXV010000276.1, read on the forward strand.
GGCGTCGACCTTGCCATGCTCGATGAAACGGTCGGGCCAGCCGATGCGTACCACCGGCACGTCGGAGCCGATCTCCTCGAGGACCTCCAGGACCGCCGATCCGAATCCACCCATGAGCACGTGGTCTTCGAAGGTGACGAAAGCGGCCACCCGGCGCGCGAAGCCTTCGATCATCTGCCGGTCAATGGGCTTGATAAAGCGGGGATTGATCAAGGCTGCGGAGTAGCCGTCGCGCTCCAGCCTGGCGGCGAGCTGGGCGCCCATGGCATTCAAATGGCCGAGGCCGAGAATGGCCACATCGGAACCGTCGGCAACTATCTCTGCTTTGCCGACGGGGATCGACACCGCCTCGGGCTTGCGCCCCACTCCCGCCACCGCGCCCCGCGGATAACGAATGGCGCTGGGGCCGGGTACATCGAGGGCCGTCTTCATCATGTCGGCAAGCTCATCCTCGTCCTTGGGCGCCATCAGCACCAGGCCGGGAATGCCGCGAAGGTACGCGATGTCGAAGAGGCCGTGATGGGTGGGCCCGTCGTCACCGGAAAGGCCGGCGCGGTCCATACAGAACAGGACGGGAAGCGTTTGTAACGCCACATCGTGGACGATGGGATCGAAGGCCCGCTGCAGGAACGTCGAGTAGATTGCGCACACCGGGCGGAATCCGCGCGTGGCCATGCCGGCTGCGAAGATCACCGCGTGCTCTTCGGCGATACCCACGTCGAAGTAGCGCTTGGGATGTTGCGAACGGAACAGGTCGAGGCCGGTACCGTTGGGCATGGCGGCCGTGATGGCGACGACGCGTGCATCCTTGTCGGCGAGCTGGGCGAGGGTGGTGGCGAAGGACTCGGAGTAGGTGGGCACCCCGGCGGCGCGAGTGTCGCCGGTTTCGGGATCGTAGGGACCGAGGCCGTGAAACTTCTTCTGCAGGTCAAGAGCGGGCTGGAATCCGCGGCCCTTCTGCGTGAGTACATGCAGCAGCACCGGACGATCGGCGGACTTGAGGAACTTGAAACTCTCGATCAGCTGCGGCAGGTTGTGTCCATCGACCGGACCGAAATACTCCAGGCCGAACTCTTCGAACAGCATGGAGGGCCAGAGCATGCCCTTGGCGGCCTCTTCGGCCCGTCGCAGAACGTTGACGGCGGTTTTGCCGCCGATTTTCTGGACAATTTTTTTGGCCGAGTTGTGCAGCGACTGGTAGTGCTCGTTGGTAACGATGCGATGGAAGTAGCGGGCGATGGCGCCAACGTTGCGGTCGATGGACCACTCGTTGTCGTTGAGGACCACGATGAGCCGGTTGGTCTGTTCGGCAATATTGTTGAGCGCCTCGAACGAAATGCCGTTGGTGAACGCGGCGTCACCGGCAATCGCGATGACGTTCTCAGTCCCGCCCGCCATGTCGCGGGCCACGGCCATGCCCAGAGCCGCCGAGAGGGCTGTCCCGGCGTGCCCCGCGCCATAGCAGTCATGTTCGCACTCGGTGCGCAGGGCGAACCCGTTCAGTCCGCCCGGTTGACGGATCGTATCCAGTCGCTCGCGTCGCCCGGTGAGAATCTTGTGCGTGTAAGCCTGGTGGCTGACGTCCCACACAAACCTGTCCTGGGGAGTATTGAAGACGTAATGGAGCGCCAGCGTCAGCTCCACGACTCCCAGATTGGGGCCAAGGTGACCGCCGGTTTTGGAAAGCGTTTGAATCAGGAATTCGCGGATTTCACCCGCCAGGTCTGCCAGTTGGGTGAGACTCAGGCGTTTGACGTCGGCCGGGGATTGGATCGTTTCGAGCAGTGCTCCCATTTATGTCCTCTCCCGGCACGGTTTGACGGGAAATAGATGAAACCTCTCCCGGATCAGTGCCGGGACCAAAGAAAAGCCCCGGTTCGGACGGGGACTTCCCTGCCAGGTCTGCCAACTTTCAGTATAAATCGCGCGGCTATGTTTACGGCGCTGAATCTGCTGGTGGTTGCGAGTTCGGAGGCTGACGAAAGCCCGGTGAATTCGACCACCCGCATCAGACCGGCCCGCCAAAGCGTCCTTCGCCTTAAACCCTTTCGGGGAAAATTAGTTCCGGGACGATCGGGCCACTCAGGCGGGGGTCCACTTTGGCGGCCGCCTCGGGAACTTGCCTCGGGTACACTACATAAATCAGGACTCCCCGCATGACAAAACTTGCTGTCGGCGTTTATGCACTGATCGTTGCAGGCCTCATGGTGTGGGGCTTCTACCAGGCCATCTACGTGGCGCCGGATGATGCCATGCAGGGTTATGTCTTCCGCATCATCTACTACCACGTGCCCTCGGCTGAGGTGGCGTTTCTGTTCTTTGCCGTCAGTCTGATGGGCTCGATCGGCTACCTGGCTTACCGGCACAGCAATTCGAACCGCGCGCAGACATTTGATGCCTGGGCCGTGGCAGGGGCAGAGGTGGGCGTGGTGTTCTGCACGGTCGTGCTCACCACCGGACCCATTTGGGGACGCCGCGCATGGGGCATCTGGTGGACTTGGGATCCGCGCCTGACTACGACCCTCGTCCTGTGGCTGATTTACGTGAGCTATCTGCTGCTGCGGCGGTTCGCAGCCGGGCCACAGGTGCAAACGCTGGCGGCGGTGCTGGGGATTTTCGGAGCGATCGACGTACCCATCGTCTACATGTCGAACCGGTGGTGGCGGACGCAGCACCCTGGGCCGGTGTTCGGCGGAAGCGAGGGGTCGGGCATGGCCCCCGCAATGGCCCATGTTCTTCTCTGGAATATGCTCTCGTGGACCCTTTGGGGGCTTCTCGTTCTGGGGCTGCGGTATCGCGTGGAACGCCAACACCAGAACAACGCCCAGCAGGAAGCAATGGAAGCTCTAGAGGCAAAGATCTAGTTAGGGACTTAGGAACGAAGACAAGGAAAACAAATGGATCCGAAAGACATTCTCGACCACCAGTTTGTGGCTGCCGCCTACATCGTCACATGGGTCCTGCAGTTGGGATATCTGGCATATGTAGCTATGAAATGGCGCGCGGAGAAGCGGAAAGCCCGCTCCGCCAACCCGCGGTGACGCGTACCGCTAAGCTACTGCTAGACAAGCTATTACGGTCGTAACCTCCCGCCTTAAGTAATGCCACCTTCGAGTCAGGGCCATCCCACCCGCTTCCCTTCAAAATCCGTCTTTGTGGGATTTAAGAAAACCTTCATCCGGGGGATGATCCAGATGTGGACAGGCCCTGAGAGGCCTCCCAAGGAGAACCCTGATGCATGATCTCTTGATTGGTCTGGCTTTTATCGGCATGGTCATTGCTCCCGCTATCGTCGCCGCCAAGTCCGGCGCCCAAGCAGCCGAAGAGGAATAAATTTTTTAGCCAGGATTTCGGCAAGTCCTGGATCTGCGTTGTGCGTTTTCATCCTTTCTCCAGATCTGCGCTGTCAAAATCAGGAGGAAGGACCTCTAGCCGAGGTCCTTCCTCCTGAGTCATTTAGTGCCCCCTTTCATTGCCCTCTGCCGCCTCAACCGGTACACTTCTGGGTTGAGGGCCAGCCATGTTAGTCGTGATGAAGGCGCAGGCCACGCCTGAAGAGATTCAAGCGGTCTGCGATCAAATTGAGCAGTTGGGTTTCCGCGCCCACCCGCTCCCCGGAGCCCAGCGCACCGCCATCGGCATCACCGGCAACCCGGGCGAAATCGACCGGGGAAACTTCGAAGACCTCTCCGGGGTTGCCGACGTCATCCGGGTCTCCAAGCCGTACAAACTCGCCAGCCGCGACGTGAAGGAAGAGGACACGGTGATCCGTTTTGCGGGCACCGACGCGACCATCGGCGGCCGGTCCCTGGCGATTGTTGCCGGACCGTGCTCGATCGAAAGCCGGGAACAGGCTTTCGCGATTGCCGAACAGGTGGCCGCGGCAGGCGCCCAGTTCTTCCGGGGCGGCGCGTACAAGCCGCGAACCTCGCCCTACGCCTTCCAGGGACTGGGTGTGGAAGCGTTGAAGATCATGGCCGAAATCAGGGAACGATTCGGGCTCCGGATCATCACCGAAGCCATCGACAACGAAACCCTGGGGCTGGTGGCCGAGTGGGCCGACGTGATCCAGATCGGGGCGCGCAACATGCAGAATTTCTCGCTGCTGAAGCACGCCGGCCGGCTGCGGAAGCCGGTGCTGCTTAAGCGCGGCCTGAGCGCGACCCTGGATGAGTTCCTGATGGCCGCCGAGTACATCTTGAGCGAGGGCAACTACGAAGTGATCCTGTGCGAGCGCGGCGTGCGCACCTTCGCCGACCACACCCGCAATACCCTCGACCTGAGCATCGTACCGGCGGTACAGCGGCTGAGCCATCTGCCTATCCTTGTCGATCCCAGCCATGGGACGGGAAAGCGCGACAACGTCCTGCCGATGGCGCGAGCGGCGGTCGCGGCAGGCGCGGACGGCATCCTGGTGGAGGTGCATCACCAGCCCGACAAGGCGTTGTCCGATGGTCCGCAATCCATCTACCCCGACCAGTTCGAGCGCATGATGCGCGAGATCGGACAGATTGCGCCCGTGGTCGAGCGGGTGCTGCCGCGCGGCATCCATATTGAACCTGCGATTGCCAACGTTCACGACGGGAAGGTCTAGCGGGTTGCCGAACGACGAATCACAGACAGATCGGGAGGAAAGCCATCCAACGAAGGCCGGAGCCCGGTTTAGTTTCGCGGCGATCTCGGCAGGTTTAAAGTCTTGCCCGGTTACGGAACGTCCTTCGGAAGGCCGTCGCGGGAAGTCGGCGGTTGTGCCCTCCCACCCTCGCGAAAGGAAAAAATCGCGAGGATGGGGCACGGAAGTTTGGTTTCTGGTTAGCGCCACAGTGTTTACTGTCGCGGGCTGCCGGCGGCATGACTTTCCCCAGTACCCGCCCAATTACCGGGAATACGCCTACATTACGAACGGAGCCAGCAATACCGTAACCGTGCTAGACGTGGTGAACGTGCGTCTGGACCGCGAGTTGCCGGTGGGCCCGAACCCGGTGGCCGTTGCGGCCAGTCCCACGCGCAACGAAGTTTACGTGGTGAACTCCGGCAACGGCGCAAACCTGGGATACGTTTCCATCATCAACGCCCAGAACAATTCGGTCGCGGGCAACATCCAGGTGCACCGCCGGCCAGTATCGATCAACGTGGATCCGGCCGGCGACTTGGCCTACGTGGCCAATGCAGGCTCGAACACCATCTCCGTACTGGACCTGAAGACACGGCGGGAGATCGCCGCGATCGGCGCCGGGGAGGAGCCAGTGGAGGCCATGCCGGCTCCGGACGGGAAGACCGTGGTAGTCCCCAACCGCCGCGGCAATTCGGTGAGCCTGGTGGATCCGGGGATGCGCGGCGTACGCGCGTATTTCACCGGCTGCCCGGGCGCATCGGATGCGGTGGTCCTGCCCGATTCGTCGAAGGCGTTTGTGGCCTGTTCGGGCGGCCACCAGGTGATGGCTATTTCACTAGCCCGGCCGGATGCGCATCCTGCCCAGCCCGACCGTATGGAAGCGATGCTCGATGTAGGACGGTCGCCGGTGCAACTGGCCCTGAAGCCCGACGGTGGCGAAGTATTCGTCTCCAACGCCCAGTCGAATTCCATCTCCGAGGTGGTTACCACGACAAACGACGTGGGCGGCGCCTACATCATGGGCGACGACCCGGTGCGCGGGCTGGTGTCGGCCGATAATTCCCTGCTCTACGTTGCCAACCTGCGCTCGCAGGAACTGACCATCTATTCCATTGATGACGGCAAGCGCGTCGGTTGGGTGCGCGTAGGAGATGGGCCATCGGCGATGGCGTTTTCCGCAGCCGGACATCTGCTGTTCGTAGTGGATACGCGCTCAGCGGATGTGGCGGTGGTGCGCACCGCGTCGCCGACACCGTTGCGGCCACTGTTCACGATGCTGCCAACGGGTCGAGGCCCGAATGCGATTGCGGTCAAGTCGTTTCGTCTTTAAACGTTCGCTGCAGTCATTCTGAAGCTGGAGCGACCCCAGCGATCCGAACTGAACCTCACATCTTCCGGGCGCGGAATCAGTTCCGAAGCTCGATCATTTCCTGTGATTCCCAAGGCGCGCGACGCTGAACTGCGCTCCGGCGAACAGTATCAACCCGGAGATGTAGGCCCACATCAGCAATCCCACCGAGACATAGAACGGGCCATACATCGACTTGAGGTCGAGGTGCGGAAGGATGGCCACGAAGATGTATTTCGCGAACAGCCAGATCAGTCCTGTCACGATGGAAGCGCGCAGGACAGGGCGCCACGGAACACGGCAGTTGGGAAGCAGCCAGTAGATGGAAAAAAAGAACAGGATGGACGCTACTCCTGTGCAGATCGCCAGCCAGAGGTAGCTGACGCCGTCGAACAGGAAGTTGTCGGTGTGGTGGAAGAAGAGAAATGCCAGGATCTGGCGCTGGGCGGCGCTGAGAAGGATGGCGACCATGCCCAGCATAACCATCAGGATGGCCAGCCCGAACGCGACCAATTGGTTCATGAGGTAGTTCCGGCTCTTGGCCACGCCCCAGGCCTGGTTGAGAGCCACTTCCAAAGGCAGAAAAATGCCCGTGCAGGAGATCAGGATCATGACGACCGAAAAGACCTGGACACCGTGCCGGGGCGCTTCGATCACCAGGTTCTTCGCAATCCAATCCTGGTTGGAGGGGAAGAAGTAATGGATCATATCGCTGACTACTCCGGACATGGTCTGGGAATGGAAAAGGGACAAGGCGATGGTGTACAGAAGGACGATGAAGGGGATGAAGGATAGGATGGCGTTGGCCGCCACGCTGAAGGCAAAGGTGTGGACCTCGCTGTCGAGGAGGTATTTGATCAGCGCGGCGCCGTCCCGGCGGAGCCGGTACCACTTGGATTGAACAACCGGCGGCGCCACCGCTGCAGCGCCTTTGTCCGTCGCGTCGATCAAGCCGGCCACTGCAACCACAGTTTCTACGGCGGTTGCGGCTGCACCGGAATCTGAGACATTCTCCACGGTTGAGCGTCCTGGAATGATGATTCGGATCTTCACTTTCGATAAGCGGCGGAGCAGCCCGCCTGAACTGAGGGAGTTTCCTCAAGGATAGTCCTTTTGGACAGAATCTGCCGGAGGCCGGGCGTTACAAGTGCCTCGCGCAGGGTACGGGATGTCAAAATTTTCCGCTTGCATCCGCGGAGAATTCCTGCCATAACAGGAACACAGCCGTGACAGTGTAGAGCCGCACCGGCGGTACAGCCGCCCCCGGCGGTCAACAGGCACGGCGGTCAGTTCGCAAGTTCAGCGGCTTCCCCAACCCATTACTGAAAGGCCAGCGCTCGCGTGTTTCGAAAAACCGGTCCCTGTCGTTCTGCCGCTCTGTCCACCCGGCCCGGTGGACACAAGGACACGGCACGGCACGGGAACGCCGGAAGACACGCGCCCGAATCGAATGTCTCGAATACCCGGCGGATGAAGGACTGTCCGTTGCAGTCCGGGACATTAGTCGCGGCACAATTCCCCCACAAGAATGCTGTAAGTTACCGCAGCCCATGCGGAGCAGTGCATTTCGGCGGGGGAGGTTTTATCTGCCGGTCATCGCAATTCCCGACATGATGAGCAGCCGGTGAAACGGTGCCTAACGTGAAAAGGAGAAGTGCATGAAGGAACAGGGTGTAGTGAAGTGGTTCAACGGCGCCAAGGGCTATGGCTTCATTCAGCGCTCAACCGGAGAAGATGTATTTGTGCACTTCTCCGCGATCCAGGAAAACGGGTACAAGACGCTGAATGAAGGCGAGAGTGTCGAATTCGAATGCCAGCAGGGGCCTAAGGGCCTGAATGCCGCTAACGTATTACGCGTCACATAGAGACTAGCCGCGGTCTTCGGGGGAAGGCCGCGACTCTGCTGAATCGACCGCTTCCCCGTTGCGTAATCAGTTTTTGCGCTGATCCTCCAGCATCCCGAGCTTGCCGAGTGCCCATTGCGCGGCGGCGCGAAGCCCTTCGTCTGCCTCCCCGGCCCACTGGCGCAGCCGGGTTGCGAACCGCTCCTGTCCGCTGCCCCTCGCCACGGCATTGCCCATGGCGATGGCGATGTTGCGTCGCAGGCCGGCAAAACCGGCGCGACGCACAGGGGAGCCGTTGAAGGCCGCCTCAAACGACTTCTCGTCCATTTCCGCTAAGGCTTCGAGCGCTGGGTTGACCAATTCCGGGCGGGGGTCGAGTTCCGCGTCCGCGCTCAGCGGCGCTTTGCGATTCCAGGGGCAGACGTCCTGGCAAATATCGCAGCCGAACACCTGGCGACCCATGCCGCTCATCAGCTCCGGCGCGATGGGGCCGCGATGTTCGATCGTCAGGTAAGAGATGCACCGGGTGGCATCCATCTGGTAAGGCGCGAACAACGCATTGGTGGGGCATGCATCGAGACAGCGCCGGCACGTGCCGCACCGATCGGGAGCGCTCAGCATCGCGAATTCGGCCTGTACCTCGAGGGATGTGAGCAGCACGCCGAGAAATAGGTATGAACCCAGCTGCGGGTGAATCAGGCAGGTGTTCTTCGCCGTCCATCCCAGTCCCGCGGCAGTCGCGAGAGAGCGCTCCACAACCGGGCCAGTGTCCACGTAGGCACGCGATTCGAATTCTCCGAACTCTTCGTGCAGGCGAGCATCCAGTTTCTTTAAGCGCTTGAGGAGAACTTTGTGGTAATCGCTGGGGCGACGTCTGCCCTGTTCATCGACACGGCTTGACCACGCATAGCGCGCGATCCATCCCGCATCGGTGGGCGCCGAATCTATCGAGCGCGGCTGTGCGTTGTGGTAGCTGGCCAGGCACACGATGGCGCTGCGCGCCCACGGAAATGGCGTCGCCACGCGGCCCCGGACCAGCTCGCCCTGTTCGGTGACACGCTGCAGGTAATTCATGGTTCCTGCACGGCCGTTGGCCACCCACGATTTATATCGCCCCGCGTCGCGCGTCTCATGGATGTGGGGCAATGTGACCAGGCCGGCATCGCTGAATCCCACTTCATGGGCCAGGGCGCGCAACTGGTCACGTTTTAAGCGCGTTTTCAGATGGGGAGCGTCGATATCCATGAGTTCCTTCCCACCTTAGCCGCAAACCGCGGGGTCAAGGCGGGACACGCAAAAATTGAGTTAACCATTGGGTGGTGACTGCGTTGAATGAAACGAAGATGGAACCGGAAGCACCATCCACTACGTACTATCTTGCAGCCTGTTCAGAAGCGAACGCCGGAATGCTGAATCGAACACCGGAGTCCATGAATCCAACAAGTGTGAATCCTCTATCGCCAATGATTTCAGTGGATTCCCAATTGCTGGATTTGGCTGCCCGAGTGCAATTGACAACACGCGAGATCCTTTGCGGGCCTGTAATTTTGATCACTTGATCCCGTGACCGCCTCTCGCAAATGGAGGTTCCTATGAATACCGCACTCTGCCAACCCGAAGAAGCGCTCGTTGTAGCTCCCGCCGATATGACCGAACTGGTTCGCGGCGAAGAACAATGCCTGGTGGAGCGCGTGGCCCCTTTGCTGCGCGACAAGGACGTGGTGCTGGATCTGAACCGGATCGAGCGCATCGACGCAGCCGGTATAGCCGCACTCATTTCGCTCTATTCGGCCTCGCGCAACTACGGCCACAAGTTCTCGATCAAGTGTGTGTCCCCGCGGGTAGCAGAAATGCTTTCCCTGGTGCGCCTGGATGGCATCTTGATATCTCACAATGTGGTGTTCGCCTCGAAATGCGAGGCTGCTTACGAACGGTCTGCGGCGTAGTTCCGGGCAGGCCGTTCCCTAACTCCTTCGTCTGACGTTTTTGGTTCCTCCCTCCGAAAATCTCGCCTAACAGTAAGAACTGGATTCCCTTAGCGCGCGGGCACTGTGACGTTGGGCACAGGCAAGCGCGCGCCCCAGGCGATATTTGTAGATGCGACTCGTGTAACCGCGCGATGCACACTGCGAATGTCTCGTGATCCGCGCGCGCTCGGCGAAAAAACAGGCTGATTCATTTGACAAGCTGAGCCGCCGTCTACGACCCTTTGAAGCGTACAGCCTACGCGGAATTCAGTGTCCCCAGCAACGTCCGCACAGGCGGATTGCGACGCCGGGGGCAAATCAATTTACATACGATATGGAGGGTTTCATCCCATGGCGCAGGGCGTAATGGAGCAGCCGCTTGCCGAGCAGGCGAGCGCAACCGCAACTCAGTATGTGTACTTTTTCGGTGACGGCAAGGCGGACGGAAACGGCAAAATGAAGGACGTTCTCGGCGGCAAGGGGGCGGGGCTGGCCGAGATGACCAATGCCGGACTGCCGGTGCCTCCCGGGTTCACGATTCAGACCGAGGCTTGTCGCGAATACATGCGCGGAAAAGTCAGCCCGAAGATCGACGACGAGATGCTGGCTGCCCTGGAGAGGCTGGAAAAGCTGCAGGGACAGAAGCTGGGTGCGGGCGACAATCCGCTCCTGGTGTCGGTGCGCTCGGGCGCGAAGTTCTCGATGCCGGGCATGATGGACACCATTCTCAACCTCGGCCTCAACGATAAGGCCGTGGAAGCGCTGGCCAAGCGCAGCAATAATCCCCGGTTTGCATACGACTCTTACCGCCGCCTCATCCAGATGTTCGGCGACGTGGTTCTGGACGTACCCAAGAAGAAGTTCGAACACATCTTCGACGGCGTTAAGGCCAAGGAGAAGGTCAAGTTCGACTACGAACTCTCGCCGGCGGCGCTGAAGAGCATCATCGATGAGTATAAGAAGCTGGTGAAGAAGGAAACCGGCAAGGACTTCCCGCAGAAGCCGCTTGAACAGCTGGCGGCCGCCCGCGATGCCGTATTCCGCAGCTGGCAGAACGAACGGGCCAAGACCTACCGGCGCATCAACCACATCGATGACTGGCTGGGCACCGCCGTCAACGTGCAGGCCATGGTGTTCGGCAACCTGGGCGAGAACTCCGGGACGGGCGTGGGCTTTACGCGCAATCCCGCTACCGGCGAGCACGTGTTCTTCGGCGAATATTTGATGAATGCGCAGGGCGAAGATGTGGTGTCCGGCGTGCGCACGCCGATGCCCATCAGCGAGCTTGAGAAGGCCATGCCCGAGGTGTACGACCATCTGAAGGCCATCACCTGGAAGATGGAAAAGCATTACCGCGACATGCAGGACTTCGAGTTCACCATCCAGGACGGCAAGCTCTACATGCTGCAGACCCGCAACGGCAAGCGCACGGGCCTGGCGGCAGTTAAGCTGGCCATCGACATGGTGCAGGAAGGACTGATCACGCAGGATGAAGCCATCTTCCGCGTGGAGCCCAACCAGCTTTACGACTTCCTGGTTCCGCGGCTGGTGGAAAAGGGCGAGAAGATTGAAGTGCTCGCTACCGGTCTGCCGGCGTCGCCGGGCGCGGCCGTGGGCCAGATCGTGTTCACCGCGGAAGACGCGGTCAAGCATCATCAGAAGGGCGATTACAAATCCATCATCCTGGTCCGCGGTGAGACCACCCCCGAAGACATCGCCGGCATGGAAGTGGCCTCCGGCATTCTCACCTCGCGCGGCGGCATGACCTCGCACGCGGCGGTTGTCACGCGCGGCATGGGCAAGTGCTGCGTGGCCGGCGCGGGCGACTGCACCGTCGATGAGGCGAAGAAGGAACTTCGGGTCAAGGGCAAGACCTTCACGCAGGGCGACTGGATCTCGCTGGACGGCACCACCGGCCGCGTGATCGCAGGTCAGCTGAAGACCCTCCCGGCCCAGCCTGACGATCCGCTCCTGGTGAAGTTCATGAGCTGGGTCGACCCGCATCGCAAGCTGCGCGTCCGGGCCAATGCCGACGTTCCGCGCGATGCCAAGCAGGCCCGGGCCTTCGGCGCCGAAGGCATCGGACTGTGCCGCACCGAGCACATGTTCTTTGCCGAGGACCGCATCGAGCACATGCGTGCGATGATTCTGGCTCACGAAGAGCCGGCCCGTCGCGACGCCCTCAAGAAGCTGCTGCCCATGCAGCGCGCCGACTTCGAAGGCCTGTTCAAGGCAATGGAATCGCTGCCGGTGACCATTCGCCTGCTGGATCCGCCGCTGCACGAGTTTCTGCCCCAGCGGGAAGATCTGCTGGTGGAAATTCAGCACCTGGAGGACACCAAGCCCCGCTCGCCCAAGCTGAAGGAGCTTCGCACCCTCCTGGCCCGCGTCCAGGAGCTGCACGAAGTAAACCCGATGCTGGGACTGCGCGGTTGCCGCCTGGGCATTGCGTTCCCGGAAATCACCGAGATGCAGGCGCGCGCGATCATCGAGGCCGCGGTCAAGGTCAAGAAGGCGGGCGGCGATCCGCACCTCGAGATCATGATTCCGCTCATCGGCTCGATCGAGGAGATGAAGAACCAGGCCACGCTCGTGCGCAATATCGCCGAGCAGGTGTTCAAGGAGAAGGGCGCGAAGGTCGATTACATGGTGGGCACCATGATCGAGCTGCCGCGCGCTGCCTTGACGGCCGATCAGATCGCCGAGGAAGCCGAGTTCTTCTCGTTCGGCACCAACGATCTGACCCAGACCACCTATGGCATCTCCCGCGACGACATCAACCACTTCCTCCCGGCGTACCTGAAGGCCGGCATCTTCAAGCATGACCCGTTCGCCACGCTCGACCAGGCTGGCGTGGGCTCGCTGGTGAAGGGCGCCACCCAGAAGGGACGCGCCACGAGGGCCAACCTGAAGGTGGGTATCTGCGGCGAACACGGCGGCGATCCGGAGTCCGTCAAGTTCTGCCACAAGATCGGTCTCAACTACGTGTCCTGCTCGCCGTTCCGTCTGCTGACGGCGCGGCTGGCGGCAGCGCAGGCGGCTCTCGAAGAGACCGCAGGCGCGGGACACAGCATGAAATAAACCAGCCTGTGGGCTGCTAACGACGAGGGCGCGGCCAAGGCCGCGCCCTTGTTTTCTCCTCCTTGCTTGCCGAGCCGAAAGCGAAGCCTCAGCGGTCCCGCTCTGTTACGTCCGTATTGGCGGTGATTGGCCCGCTTCGAACTCCTCATCGTCGGTCATCCTGAACGAAGATCGCCGCGGCAACCTCCGTTCAGGATGACGGCGCGTTGGGGCAGCCGACTGTTCACTGGATGAGGATTGTGGGGAGGTTATCGCCGATTTGGAAATAGGCAGCATTGCTTTGTGAAACCCGGGAGGGTCTAGCCGCTTGCGATCGCAAGACCATGCGCGGGAATTTATCATCGGCCGATTTCAACGAGTTAGGCTACTGACAGTTCCTCCGCGGGAGGATTGGAGAACTCGAGGGCGGCGTTTCCAATGCGGCTCCAGCGCAGGCTGAAGATGTCGCGAAGGTAGTTTTGATGGACGCGCCACGGCTTCTTCGAGCCCTGGTTGGGCCAGGTTCCGACGCCGCGCTGGATGTACCCGGAGCTGAAATGTTCAACCCACGGCGCCGCCGCAACCTCATCGCGGTGTTTCGGAGTGACCTGGCGGACGCCCTTTTTGTCCATGTACTTCAACAGCCGGCAGACGTAGGCGCAGATCAGGTCGGCCTTCAAGGTCCAGGAGGCGTTGATGTATCCGAACACCGAGGCGAAGTTCGGCACTCCCGACAGCATGAGGCCCTTGTAGGACAACGTCTGGCCGGGACGTACGACACGGCCGTCGACCACCAGTTCGATGCCTCCGAACTGGTGAAGCACAAGCCCGGTGGCCGTAATCACGATGTCGGCCTGCAATTCGGTTCCCGATTTCAAGCGAATGCCGGTCTCGGTGAACGCGTCGATTTCATCGGTAACGACGCTGGCCCGGCCCTCCTTGATGGGCTGGAAGAAATCCGCATCCGGCGCCAGGCAGAGCCGCTGTTCCCAGGGGTTGTAACGGGGGCTGAAATGCCTCTCCACGTCGCAGCTGTCGCCAAGGAAGTGGCGCGCCTGCTGGACGATCGCGGCCTTCGCCATTTCGGGGCGGCGCCGCGCCAGCCGGTACATGTACATCATGTAGGCGGCGTTTTTCCAACGGCTGAGCCGATGCGCCCAGGCAGCCGGAAGAATGGCCTGCAGGCGATTGGCGAGGGCGTCTAGCCCGGGCCGGGCAACGATGTATGTGGGAGACCGCTGCAGCATGGTTACATGGCTCGCTGTCCCCGCCATGGCGGGAAGAAGCGTGACGGCGGTGGCGCCGCTGCCAATGATCACTACGCGCTTGCCGGAGTAGTCGAGGTCAGAAGGCCATTCCTGGGGATGAACGACGCGGCCGCGGAAGCGTGCGAAACCCTGGAACTGCGGTTTGAATCCTTCGGAATAGCGGTAGTATCCCGCGCAGGAAAACAGGAAATTACACGTCAGCGTGACCAGCTCCACGCGCCCGCCGGGCTGTTTTCGCTCCGCTTCCACCGTCCATTTCGCGTCGCGTGAGGACCAGGAAGCACGCAGCACCTGGTGGCGGAAGCGGATATTCCGGTCAATGCCTTCGTCGCGCGCGACGGCTGAAATGTAGTCGCGAATCTCATTCCCCGGCGAGATGGCGCGCGCGCTCCTCCACGGACGGAAGGAATAACTCATGGTGAACATGTCGGAGTCGGAACGGACTCCCGGATAGCGAAACAGGTCCCAGGTGCCGCCAATGGCGTCTCGCTGTTCGAGGATGGTGTAGGTTTTACGCGGGCAGAACTTCTGCAGGTGATATGCGGCGTCAATTCCGGACAATCCCGCACCCATAACCAATACGTCGAAATCTTCTGTCGCCATTGGGTCTTGCTCCGAGTTTGGTTTCAACCCTAACCCATACTCAAGGCTGCCGCCAACAAGATTCTGAGGGGGCCAGGCCATGGCCGCAATCGCACTTATGTCGTCCAAGCAACAGCCTTATAGGGAATCACATCCCAATGAACGATTGCTTCAGGCGAGGGTGCTGTGCGTGGCTCCTCTTCCTGTTGTTCCCTGGATCCGGTTGTGGAGGAGAGGCGCGATGAATCTTGATTTTTCCAATCCTGCAGTCGTGGGAGTTATCTGCGCAGTTGTGCTGTTGATGGTGCTGGCGGTGGTCTGGGTGGTGACGCGGCAGCGCAATCGGAGGCGGACCGACGAACTCCGCGGCCGGTTTGGTTCGGAATACGATCTGACCCTGCGCCAGTATGGATCCCGGTCCAAGGCTGAACGGGCCCTGGTGGAACGGGTAAACCGGGTGAACCGTATGACCATCCGGCCGCTGACGGAGGCGGAGCGCGAGCAATACCTGGCGGAGTGGGAGGCCGTCCAGGCGCGCTTTATCGACCATCCGCGCGGAGCGGTGACGGAAGCCGACGAGTTGATCAACTCGATCCTGAAGACGCGCGGATACGAGGGCGGCCCCTTCGATCGGCGCATTGCCGATCTGTCGGTGAATCACGCCAGCCTGGTGGAGCCGTATCGCCGCGCCAACGGGGTGACGGTAGGAGCGGGCCGCAACGAGTCGACCACGGAAGAACTGCGCAGCGCGATGATCCTGTACCGGGCGCTTATCGAGGAACTTCTTCAAGGCGACGTGGCGGTCACGCGCCGCGAGGCAGCCTGAGAAGCCCCACTCATCCGCCCAAGTGTGGGTGGGACTCCCCGCCCGGCTGGGAAGACGCGCCGGCAAGTGTTTGATTTTTGATGGCTTGCGAAGATCGTGAGTTAACACAGTTTCTGTGGGACTGTGGAGCTCGTCCTGTTAAGCTTTGCCAAATCATATATTTAAGAGCAATTTCGGCATTTTCGGGAAAAAAGTTTTGCAGGGGTGAACGGGCAGACAATTTGCCCGTTCACCCCTGCAACTTTCGGCATTTTCGGGAAA